>NZ_WWHX01000568.1 GCF_009862125.1 Streptomyces sp. SID5910 | reverse complement strand
GTCGTGGTCGCGCCCGCCACCTTCAACACGGTCAACAAGTGGGCCGCCGGCCTCGCCGACACCCTCGCCCTGGCCACCCTGTGCGAGGCGAGCGGCCTCGGCGTGCCCGTCGCCGTCCTGCCCTGCGTGGCCGACGCGCTGGCCGCTCACCCCGCCTACCGGGAGAGCCTGGAACGGCTGCGCGGCATGGGGGTGCGCTTCGGCGACCCGTACGCGGGAGAGACCGAAACCGACGGCAGCCGCCCGGAGTTCGGCTGGGAACGGGCCCTCGACCTGCTCACGGAGCACTGACCCCCACCGCCCGGGACCGCCCGAGGACGTACGCTCGCCAGGTACCGATCCGGAAGGCAGGAGCAGCAACGATGCAGTACGTGAAGCTCGGTTCGACGGGCCTGGACGTGTCGCGGATCTGTCTGGGATGCATGACCTACGGCGTTCCCGACCGCGGCACCCACGAGTGGACGCTCGACGAGGAGGCCTCGCGCCCGCTGATCCGGCAGGCACTGGACGCCGGCGTCACCTTCTTCGACACGGCCAACGTCTACTCCGACGGCACCAGCGAGGAGATCGTCGGCAAGGCGCTCGCGGACTTCGCCCGCCGCGACGACATCGTGCTCGCGACCAAGGTGAACGGCCGGATGCGGCCCGGCCCCAACGGCGCCGGACTGTCCCGCAAGGCGATCATGACCGAGATCGACCACAGCCTGCGCCGCCTGGGCACCGACTACGTCGACCTCTACCAGATCCACCGCTTCGACCCGCACACGCCGGTCGAGGAGACGATGGAGGCGCTGCACGACCTGGTGAAGGCCGGCAAGGTCCGCTACATCGGGGCCAGTTCGATGTACGCCTGGCAGTTCTCCAAGATGCAGTACACCGCCGAGCGGCACGGCTGGACGAAGTTCGTGTCCATGCAGAACCACTACAACCTCCTCTACCGCGAGGAGGAGCGCGAGATGCTGCCGCTCTGCGCCGACCAGGGCGTCGGTGTGCTGCCCTGGAGCCCGCTGGCCCGCGGCCGCCTCACCCGCGACTGGGACACCACGACCGGGCGCAGCGCCACCGACAACTTCGGCAGCACCCTCTACCAGGAGGGCGACCGCGCCGTCGTCGAGGCCGTCACCCGCATCGCCGGGGACCGCGGCGTACCGCGCGCCCAGGTCGCACTGGCCTGGCTGCTGCACCAGGACACGGTGACGGCACCGATCATCGGCGCGTCCAAGCCCGGTCACCTCGACGACGCGGTGGCGGCGGTCGAACTCGCCCTCACCGACAAGGAGATCGAGGAACTGGAGCGGCCCTACGCGCCGCACCCCATCGCCGGTCACTGACCGCGCAACGCCCCGGCGGTCAGGGGGTGGTCCCGGGCTCCAGGGCGGTGACGGACACCGACGACGCGTTGCCGCCCACCGGGACCTCCCCGGCCGTCCACTTCACCGTGAGCGGATCCCGCTCGTCCGGCGGGGTGACCACCAGCTTCGCCGGGGTGGCGGTGCGGGCGCCGCTGATCTCGGGGCTGGAGAACGACAGCCCGGCCCACGCGCTCTTCCCCGGCGCCAGCGTGACCGTCCGGGGCGAGCCGGGGGCGCGTTCGGGGTCGGGGCCCAGCTGCTTGCCGGACGCGTCCACGAAGGCGGCGCCCGGGAAGCCGTACACGGTGCAGGTGCGCTGCGAGGTGTTGGTCAGCACGACCGGGAAGTTGCGCTGCCCGGCCCCCGGGTCGACGCGGCCGACCTCGGCGCGCAGCTCCGAGGTGTGGCAGCGGCCGTCGGAGCGGGCGGAGGCGGACGCCGACCCGGCGGTGTCGCTGGGCACGGTGCCGGCCGACGGCTCGCCGCCGCCGCTCCGGTCCGGGCTCGCGCTG
>NZ_WWHX01000567.1 GCF_009862125.1 Streptomyces sp. SID5910 | reverse complement strand
GGGGGTCGCGTGGGGCGGCGGGCAGGTGCGGGTCCGTGCGCGGGGCCTGAAGGCCATGCCGTACTCCTCGATGGGTGGCGAACTCGGCCGCGGTGTGCGGCGGATGCCGACGAGGGAACGGCGTCCGGAGGATTTCCGGCGAGGGCGAGTGGCCGGCTCGGGTCGCCGTTAGCCTGGCGGGGAGGGGTGCGGCCGGTTTTCCGGGGGGTTCCGGGGCCGGAAACGAGGCGCGGACCGGAGGGCGTGGCAGGCGTGGGGCGTCATATCGAGCGGTTCGTGGGCGAGTTGGCGAAGGCTCGCCGGGCTGCGGGCGAACCGACGCTGCGGCGCATGGTGCGGCTGGGCGGCGCGTCCGCGCCGAGGGTCGGCACGTCCACCCTGGACGACTGGCTCAACGGCCGCTCGCTGCCTGCCAAGAAGAACGAGACCTTCCTGCTGCACCTGGTCGGCTACCTCCGCCGGGAGGCCCGTCGTCTCGACGCCGGAAGCACGGGAAGTCCGGCGATGGTCCCGGCCGAACAGGAGCGGTGGCTGCGCCTGGTGCGTGCCGCGCGCAGGGAACGGGCCGAGGAGTCGCCGGGTGGCCGTCCCCGGACCCGGACGCCGGATGCCAGGCCGGCCGGTCCCGTCACGCTGCCGCCCCCACCGGCGGACTTCGCCGGACGTACGGCCGAAACCGACGAGGTGCTGCGGTGGTTGAGACCCGGGGCGGCCGGGGCGGCCGGGGCGGCCGGGGCGGAGGCCGCGTCCGCCGTCGTCGTGTCGGCGATCGCGGGTATGGGCGGGGTCGGCAAGACCGCACTGGCCCTGCACGCGGCGCACGAGGCACAACGGCGAGGATGGTTCCCCGGCGGGGCCGTCTTCGCGGATCTGCGTGGGTACAGCGCCCGTGACCCGGTGCCCGCGGGCGCCGTCGCGGACAGGCTGCTGCGGGCCATGGGCGTGCCGGCCCGGCAACTGCCCGGCACGGAGAGCGGAGCGCTGGACGCCTGGCGACGTCTGCTGCACGACCTGGCCGGTCAGGACGCACCGCTGCTGCTCGTACTGGACAACGCCCGCGAACCGGGCCAGGCCGGCGCGCTGCTGCCGGAGCCGCCGCACCGGGCGCTGATCACCTCGCGACAGGCCCTCGGTTCACTGCCCGCCCACCGCGTGGACGTCGCCCCGCTGCCGATGGACGAGGCACTCGTGGTGCTGGACACCGCGCTGCGGGCCGGAGGCACGGAGGACGCGCGATGCTCCGACGACCCCGCCGGCGCCGAGGAGTTGGCCCGGCTGTGCGGCGGACTGCCGCTCGCGCTGCGCATCACGGCCGCCCTGCTGCGGACGGACCCGGACCGGCCCCTGGGCGCCCACGCCGAGGAACTGCGCGAGGCACGCGACCGGTTGGACGCGCTGTCGCTGGACGAGGAGGACGCGGAGGGCCGTCCGCTGGCGGTCAGGGCCAGCCTCGACCTGTCGTACCGCCACCTGCCCGCGGCACCGGCCCGCGCCCTGCGCCTGCTCGCCACCTGTCCGGGCCCCGACATCTCGACGGCCACCGCCGCCGTCCTGCTCGGTCTCCCGCGTTCCCTCGCCCGCCGCCACCTCGCCGCGCTGGCCCGCCACCACCTGATCTTCCGCGCCGGCCTGCCGACGGGGGAGGCGGAGGCTCCTCTGCCGCACGACGATGCCGAGCGCTGGTCCCTGCACGACCTCGTACGGCTCTACGCCGCGGAGCAGGCCGAGCGGCACCGCCCGGGCCTCGGCTCTGGCCCCGGCCTCAGCCCTGGCCCCGGCCTCAGTCCTGGCCCCGGCCTTGGGTCGCGCCCCGGCTCCGGTCCTGGTCCGAAAGCCGGCCCCGGCCCCGGTCCTGACGCAAGCCTCGGCCCTGGTCCGGACACCGGCCTCGGTCCGCGCCCCCGCCTCGGCCCTGGCCCTGGCCCTGGCCCTGGCCACAGCCTCAGCCCTGGCCCCAGCCTCAGCCCTGGCCCCGGCCTCGGCCCTGGTCCCGGCCTCGGTCGGTGCCCTGGCCCCGGCCTTGGACCGCGCCCCGGCCCCGGACCTGGTCCGGACGTCGGCCCCGCCCCCACCCCGGATGCCGACCCCGGCCTCGGTCCGTGCCCTGGCCCCGGCCTTGGACTGCGCCCCGGCCCCGGACCTGGTCCGGACGTCGGCCCCGCCCCTGGTCCCGACGCCGGCCCCGCCCCCACCCCGGATGCCGACCCCGACCCCGGCCTCGGCCCTGGGTCCGGCC
>NZ_WWHX01000566.1 GCF_009862125.1 Streptomyces sp. SID5910 | reverse complement strand
GACGGCCTTGGCCGGGACAGGCGCCGGCTCCGGGTCGGTGACGCCCTGGTCACCGGAGAGGTCGCTGTCGTCGACCTCCTTGCCGGGCTCCTCGGCGTCTCGCATGCGGTCCGGGTCCCAGAGGTCCTCGATGATGGGGTTGACGTAGTCCTGCGCCTCGCGCAGCCAGTCGTCCTTGTCCCAGTTCTTCCAGGCGCCGTTCTTCCACTCGTCGACGTCGATCCCGTGTTCCTTGAGCTTGTCCTTGA
This sequence comes from Streptomyces sp. SID5910, assembly GCF_009862125.1. Taxonomy (GTDB): domain Bacteria; phylum Actinomycetota; class Actinomycetes; order Streptomycetales; family Streptomycetaceae; genus Streptomyces. The sequence goes on along the minus strand of NZ_WWHX01000566.1, from coordinate 3,788 downwards.
TGTGGTCCGGGATCCTGATCTCACCGTTGCCGCCGTCCGCCGTGGTCGCGGAGGCCGAGGCGTCGCCGCCCGCCTCGGCGTCGCCCGACTCGCAGGCGGTGGCGGTGAGCACGAGTGCGGAGACGAGGGCCACGGTGGCCGGCAGGGGGGAGGTTCTGCGCCGCCCGCCCCTGTGCCCGCGCGTGGTGAACGACGGCCGTATGGATCGCATGGTGTTGACTCCCCCAGCTTGAACGAGTGGTGCTGCGGCCGCGTTTCCCGCCGGACCCGCGTCGGGTCCGCGAGGCGTGTGCGGCGGCCTGGAACGGCACCACACACTATGCGGTCGCTGTGGGGGAGTTCCGACGGAACGGCAACGGTTGCGTCACGGCAAGGATCTTGAGGCAACCCGTAACCCGGTCAGCGGCCGGGGGTTGGTAGCGGTGGGGCCTGCTGTCCGACGCGGTCCCCGTGCCGAGGGCGGCGACGAGGGCGACACGTTTCGCGACTCGCCTCTGGACAGCGGGAGGTCAGGGAGCCGTGGCGGAGACCGGGTACGCGAAGCGGCAGGGGGCGCGCGAGTCCGCGGCCCGTACTTATGCGCGCGCCCTGCCGGTCGTGCCGGTCCGGGCGCGGGGCCTGACCATCGAGGGCGCGGACGGCCGCCGTTACCTGGACTGCGGCTCGGGCGCCGGGACACTGGCCCTGGGGCACAACCACCCGGTGGTCCTTGAGGCCATCCGCAAGGTGCTCGACTCCGGTGCGCCACTACAGGTCATGAACCTCACCACCCCGGTGGAGGACGCCTTCGTCACCGAGTTGCTGCACACGCTGCCGCCCGGACTGGCCGACCACGCGCGCGTGCGGTTCTGTGGACCGGGCGGGACGGACGCGGTCTCCGCCGCCGTCGCACTCGTCCGCGCGGCCACCGGACGGACCCGGGTGCTCGCCTTCACCGACGACGGCACGGCGACCGGCGATTCGGGGACACCGGGTGACGCCGACGGCGCAGGGCTCGTACGGCTGCCGTACCCGGAGGACCACCGCTCGCGAGCAGGCGGCGAGCGCGGTGCCGAACTCGCTGTCCGCCGGGCCGAGTCCGCGCTCGACGACCGCCGGCCCGAGCAGGCGCCGCCCGCAGGGCTGATGCTCCGGCCGGTGCACGGCGGGGACGGGGTGATTCCCGCCCCCGACGCCTGGATGCGGTGCATGCGGCGGATCACGGCAGAGCGGGCCGTACCGCTGATCGCCGACGAGACCGAGACGGGAGTCGGACGGACCGGAGCCTTCTGGGCGGTGGAGCACAGCGGGATCACCCCCGACGTCCTCGTCCTCTCCAAGGCGATCGGCGGCAGCCTGCCACTGGCCACGGTCGTCCACCACGAGGACCTGGGCGCGGGGGACTTCGGTGCCGGTGCCTTCCGCGGCAACCAACTCGCCCTGGCCGCGGGCACGGCCACCCTGGCGTACGTCCGCGTCCACCGGCTCGCCGAGCATGCCCGCGCCCTGGGCGCCCGCATGATGGCCCGACTGCGGGGCCTGGCCGAGGAGTTCCCCTGCGTCGGTGAGGTGCGGGGCCGGGGGCTGATGATCGGCATCGACCTGGTGGACGCCGAGCACGGCACCGCTTGTCCCGAGACCGCCGCCGCCGTCCAGCGGGAGTGCCTGCGCCGCGGGCTCATCGTGGACCGCGCCGGCCCGTCCGCGAGCGTCGTACGCCTGCTGCCGCCACTGACCATCACCGAGGAACAGGCGACGGCGGTGCTGGACCGGCTGGCCGACGCGGTCGGGGCGGTTGCGGTGGCCCCGGCACCCCGCATCCGCCATGCCTCGTCATCCCGCACACCACATGCCCCGGCCCCCGGACCGGGCGCTCCACGCTGAGCCCCGCCGCCCACGACGCCGCCCGACACAGCACGTCATCAAGGACCCGCGTTGCACACCACCCCCGCACCCGCCACCGCCTCCGTCCCGGGGTCCCGGGCCCACCCGGCCCCGGACATCCCCGACCCGCACCTCACCGCACAGACCGCCGCCGTGGGGAACCTGCTGCGCTGCTGGACCCGCGAGGCCGGCCTGCCGGCGCCGGACGACGGCCTCCTGCACATCCCCCTGCCGGCCAGCGGCACCGCCCTGGTCGTCCCCGTCGCCTACTGGTCCCCGACCGGCCTGCACCGCTTCGGCCCCCCGCGCCTGGCCGGCGCCCCCGCGTCCGCACCGGCGCCGGACGCGGTGGCCGTCGCCGCGCTCCTCGCGAGGGAGACCGCCCGGGAGGCGGGACCCCACGGCACCGATCTCGTCGCGCGCGTGGCCGACTCCGTCCGCCGGACCGCCCTCTTCCTCCGCGAGCGCGCGGAACGCCCCGGCGACACCCCGGACCTCTTCCTCGCCGCCGAACAGGCCCTCCTCCTCGGGCACCCCCTCCACCCCACGCCGAAGAGCCGCGAAGGGCTCACCGACGCCGAAACCCTGCTGTACTCACCCGAACTCCGCGGCTCCTTCCCGCTGCACTGGCTGGCCGTCGCGCCCTCCGTACTCGCCACCGACTCGGCCTGGACCGAGCGCGGACGCCCGGTCAGCGCGGCCCTGCTCACCGCACGCCTCGCCGGCCCGGGCCTCGCCCTGCCCGACGGCTACGCGGCCCTGCCCCTGCACCCCTGGCAGTTCCGCGAGGCCCGGCACCGCCCCGGGACGCGGGCCCTGCTGGACGCCGGCCTGCTGCGGGACCTCGGCGCCCACGGCGACCCCTGGCACCCCACGTCCTCCCTGCGCACCGTCCACCGCAGCGCCGCGCCGGCCATGCTGAAGCTGTCCCTGGCCCTGCACATCACCAACTCCCGCCGGGAGAACCTGCGCAAGGAACTCCACCGCGGCGTCGAGGTCCACCGGCTGCTGCGCGCCGGCCTGTCCCGGCGGTGGCGGGCCGCGCACCCGGACTTCGACATCGTCCGCGACCCGGCCTGGATCGCCGTCGACGCACCGGACGGCACACCCGTGCCGGGGCTCGACGCCGTCGTCCGGCACAACCCGTTCCGCCCCTCGGACGACGTCTCCTGCGTCGCCGCGCTCGTCGCGCCCCGGCCGGCCGACGGCGCGGACGGGACCGGCCCGGCAGCGAGGTCCCGGCTCGGTGAGATCGTCACCCGGCTCGCCAGGCGCACCGGCCGCCCGCGCGGCGCGGTCGCCGCCGAGTGGTTCCTGCGGTACCTCGAACACGTCGTCCGCCCCGTGCTGTGGCTGGACGCGGAGGCCGGCATCGCCCTGGAGGCGCACCAGCAGAACACGCTGCTCCTGCTGGACACCGACGGCTGGCCCGCCGGCGGCCGCTACCGCGACAACCAGGGCTACTACTTCCGCGAGTCCCGCCGCACGGAACTCGACGCCCGGCTGCCCGGCATCGGCACCCGCAGCGACACGTTCGTCTCCGACGAGGTCACCGACGAGCGCTTCGCCTACTACCTCGCCGTCAACAACGTGTTCGGCCTCGTCGGAGCCCTCGGCTCCCAGGGCCTCGCCGACGAACGGCTGCTCCTCGCCGCCTTCCGCCGCTTCCTCGGCCGCCTCGCCTCGGGCCCGGCCCCGCTGCGCGGCGCGCTGCCCGCCCGGCTGCTCGACTCGCCCGTCCTGCGCTGCAAGGCCAACCTGCTGACCCGCCTGCACGGACTCGACGAACTCGTCGGCCCGGTCGACACCCAGTCCGTCTACGTCACGATCACCAACCCCCTGCACTCCTGAGCACCCGCGACCACCCCCGACCCGAACTTCCGCAAGGAGCGACACCGTGGCTTCCACCGACGCGCGCCCCGACG
>NZ_WWHX01000565.1 GCF_009862125.1 Streptomyces sp. SID5910 | reverse complement strand
GGACACCCCCCGGCGCGGCCCCGACCCACCACCGAACCCATGGCGCTACGCGCACCCCCACCGAAGCCGCAGCGGCGCCGCAGGCATCCGCGGACGGAATCCCGCTGACCGGGAACTCCCCCCTGCGCCGCCCCGTCCCGCCCTGCCAGTCTCCTCCCGGCTGGAGTTCGTGCCCGCGCCCATGGGCGGCGGCGGCAGGGAGGACGTGACGGATCATGAGCGGCGCGCAGACGATCGCCCGGCTCGCGGACTGGGCCGCGCACAGGTACGGGAACGAGGAGGCCCTCGTCTTCGGCGAGGACCGCTGGACGTTCACGGAACTGCGCGACCGGATCGCCCAGGTGGCCCGGGCCGTCATCGCGCACGGCATACGTCCGGGCGACTCCGTCGCCGTGTGGGCGCCCAACAGCGCCCGCTGGGTGGTGGCCGCGCTGGGCGCGGTGACGGCCGGCGCGGTGCTGATCCCCCTGAACACCCGCTACCGGGCGGCCGAGGCCGCCGACATCCTGCGCCGTTCCCGTACCCGCCTGCTCTTCACCGAGCACGACTTCCTGGGCACGGACTACCGCGCGCTGCTCGCCGACTCGGACGAGGAACTCCCGCTCCTGGACACCACGGTGACCCTCCACTCACCGGAGTGGTCCGGCTTCCTGACAGGCGCGGACCGGGTGACCGAGGAGGAACGCCTCGCCCGCACCACCGCCGTCCGCCCCAAAGACACCGCCGACATCCTCTTCACCTCCGGCACCACCGGCAGCCCCAAGGGCGTCCCCACCACGCACGCGCAGAACCTGCGCGTCTACGACACCTGGGCCCGGGCCGTCACCCTCCGACACGGCGACCGCTACCTCCTGGTGAACCCGTTCTTCCACACCTTCGGCTACAAGGCCGGCGTCGTCGCCTGCCTGCTGCACGGGGCCACGATCGTCCCCGAGCAGGTCTTCGACGCGCGAACCGTCCTCGGCCGGCTCCAGGACGAGCGGATCTCCGTCCTGACCGGCGCCCCCACCGTCTTCACCTCCCTCATCCACCATCCCGAGCGCAAGGCGTACGATCTCTCGTCGATGCGGATGGCGGTCACCGGCGCGGCGAACATCCCCACCGAGCTGATCGAGCAGATCCGGGAGTGCCTCGGCGCGCGGAACATCAGCACGGCGTACGGGCTGACGGAGGCGACCGGCGTGGTCGCGATCTGCCGGCCGCAGGAGTCGCCCGAGACGCTGGCCCGCACGTCGGGAACGGCCCTGGAGGGCACCGAGCTGCGCGTCGACGCGCCCCCGGGGGAGCCCGGCGAGATCCTCACCCGCGGCTTCCACGTGATGCACGGCTACCTGGACGATCCCGAGTCGACCGCCGAGGCCGTCGACGGGAACGGCTGGCTGCACACGGGCGACGTCGGTGTGCTGGACGAGCACGGGTTCCTGCGGATCACGGACCGGCTGAAGGACATGTTCGTGGTCGGCGGCTTCAACGTGTACCCGGCGGAGGTGGAGCAGGTCCTGCGCGGCCATCCGTCCGTCGTGGACGCGGCGGTCGTCGGCACCCCGGACGACCGGCTCGGCGAGGTCGGCGTCGCCTACTGCGTACCGGCCGCCGGGGCCGCGATCGACGCGGCCGACCTGACCGCGTACACACGCGAACGCCTCGCCAACTTCAAGGCCCCGCGCGCCTTCCACCACCTGGCCGCGCTGCCGCACAACGCCGCCGGAAAGGTCGACAAGGGCGCCCTGCGCCGGCTGGCGCGCGAGACGCCCGCCTGAGTAGCCCCGCCCCCGGCGTTCACCTCTCCCCTCTCACCGTGGACCACCAGTCAGGAGTCGGAACATGAACGACACCGGCAAGCGCCCCGAGCACGTCGACGTCGTGGTCGTCGGCGCGGGCGTCACCGGCCTCTACACCGTGCACAGGCTGCGCGGCCTCGGCTACAGCGTGCGCGGCTTCGAGCGCGGGGACGACGTGGGCGGGGTCTGGTACTGGAACCGCTACCCGGGCGCCCGCTGCGACGTGGAGTCCGTGGACTACTCGTACTCCTTCGACGAGGAGCTTCAGCAGGAGTGGGACTGGAGCGAGAAGTACGCCGCCCAGCCGGAGATCATGCGCTATCTGCGCCATGTCGCCGACCGCTTCGACCTGCGCCGCAGCTACACCTTCGCCACCTCCGTGACCTCGGCCGAGCTGGACGAGGAGGCGCTGCGCTGGACGGTGCGCACGGACGGCGGCGAGGTGCTGTCGGCGCGGTTCTGCGTGTTCGCGGTGGGCTGTCTCTCCAGCGCCCACCGGCCCCGGATACCCGGCGCGGACACGTTCCGGGGTGCGGCGTACCACACCGGTGAATGGCCGCACGAGGGCGTGGACTTCACCGGCATGCGGGTGGGCGTGATCGGCACCGGGTCCTCCGGCATCCAGTCGATCCCGCTGATCGCACGGCAGGCGGCGCGGCTGACCGTGTTCCAGCGCAGCGCCAATTTCAGCATCCCGGCCGGCAACCGGCCGCTGGACGAGCGGACCCGCGCGGAGCAGAAGGCCGGGTACGCCGAGCGGCGCCGGTTGTCGCGGCTCAGCGGCGGCGGCTCCCCGCACGTGCCGTACCCCGCCGCGACGCTGGAGGTGGGCGAGGAGGAGCGGCGGGCCGCCTTCCGCGAACGCTGGGAGCTGGGCGGCGTGCTGTACTCCAAGACGTTCCCCGACCAGCTCACCGACCGGGCCGCCAACGACGCGGCACGCGCGTTCTGGGAGGAGAGGGTCCGCGCCCTGGTCGACGACCCGGCCGTCGCCGACCGCCTCGTGCCCACCGACCACCCGATCGGCACCAAGCGCATCGTGACCGATTCGGGGTACTACGAGACGTACAACCGGGACGACGTGCGGCTGGTCGACCTGCGGGCGAACCCGATCGAGCGGATCGACGAGCGGGGCGTCGTCCTGGCGGACGGCGAGCACGTGGAGCTGGACACGCTCGTCTACGCCACCGGGTTCGACGCGATGACCGGCGCCGTCGACCGGATCGAGGTGCGCGGCCGGGGCGGACGGCTCCTCAGGGACGTCTGGCGGGCGGGCCCGCGCACCTACCTCGGTCTCGGCACCGACGGCTTCCCGAACTTCTTCAACCTCACCA
>NZ_WWHX01000564.1 GCF_009862125.1 Streptomyces sp. SID5910 | reverse complement strand
CGGGGGTTGCCCGGCGCTGAGGCTGGGCGGGGGTGGGTGGTGTGGCCCGGCGTGGCGGGGTGCCGCTGCGCCCACCCGTGCCGCCCCAGCGGCACGATTGCCCGCAGCTACGTAAGGGCGGCGTGGTGGTGGTTACGCCGTCCGTGGGGTCGTGTTCGGGAATTTGGGGGCGGGGGAGGGGCCGTGCGGCAGGATCGGGTGGGTGTTGGGGCGTGGGGCTCTTCGGGGTCATCTTCTTGATGTTCGTCTTGCCGGGGTTGTGGCGACCTCTCGTGAGGTGAGTCTGCGGAGTTATCGGTTGTTCGCCGCCCGGGATCCGCGGATCACCCTCGGGATCGATCCCGAGGGGGAGTGGGGGCAGCGGGAGCTGCTCGGGCTGATGGCGCGCAGGTGCGGTGTTTCGGCCGACCCGCGGCATACTTCGGGCCAGGATGTGATCGACCCCGAGCTGACGCTGACCGCTCTGGACGCCTTCGCCGGGCGCCTCGCCGCAGTCGCCGAGCGTCGCGCTCCGGTACTCCTCGGCACCGGGCACCCGCATCGGCTGCTCGGTTTCTACGCCGCCCTGGCGGACGCCCTGTCGGCGGCGGGATGTGCTGTCCTCACCCCGGCGCAGGGTCACCGTGTCGACATAACGACCCGGTTCGGTCTACGTACCCACAACCTCGAGTACGTCCGGGGAGTCGCGTTGGTGCGGGAGCCCGGCGCGGAACGCCCCGGTTGTGAGCCCGGCGCACACACGCATTCGCCGCTCCCGGTTCGGACCGCGCTGGCCGTGGCGGCCGAGGCCGGCGGGCCGCTTCCCGAGTTGGTGATCGGGGACCACGGGTGGGTCTGCGGTGCAGGTCAGCTGGGGTTCGAGGCCATCGGGCCGGGCGATGTGAACGATCCCGCGCTCTTCGTGGGTGAGGCCGAGGGGTTGGTGTCCGTCGCCGTTCCGCTTGATGACGGTGTGCGGCCCGAGTACTACCGGCCGCTCATCCGCTACGTACTCAATCGGGCGTGTCTGTCCCAGTAGGACGCCGATGGGTGCACCTCTTCCCCATTCGCATCACCCGCACCTACATTGGGGAGTGAGCACGCAGCGACGAAGAGTCACCGGAAGGGGAAGCCGGTGGCCGTCGAGTGCGGAAGGTTCAGGTGTGTCATGGCTGCAGCTGGCGAAAGGCCTCTGAACGAGGTTCAGTTCCTTACCGTGGCGGAGGTCGCCTCGGTGATGCGCGTGTCCAAGATGACCGTGTACCGGCTGGTGCACAGCGGTCATCTGCCCGCGATCCGGGTGGGACGGTCGTTCCGCGTCCCGGAGCAAGCGGTTCACGAGTACCTCCGCGAGAGCTATGTGGGGGTGGAAACGGCCTGACGACCTCGATTACGACCTCAGCGCTCGGGCGGGTAGGCTAGCCCCTCGTAGGTCGTGTGGGCCCATGGCGCCCAAACAACCGAGTGATGAGAAGTGAGCGAGGGTAGTCGTGGGCTCTGTTATCAAGAAGCGGCGCAAGCGGATGGCCAAGAAGAAGCACCGCAAGCTGCTCAAGCGCACGCGCGTTCAGCGTCGCAACAAGAAGTAAGCGACGCTGCGCCGTCAGCGTGTCCTGTGGCCCCCCACCGCACCAGGTGGGGGGCCACAGTCGTATCCCGGTCCTCAGGGTCCGGGCGGGTGCGATTTCTCGTCACGTGCTGCATCCGGCGGTCATCACAGCGCAACACCGACCGGCTAAGTTGGCCCGCGGACGGGAACGCGGCAGGGTACGGAGCAGGGCGAGAGGAAGGCGCGGATCTTGGGCAAGGTCGTGCTCGTGACCGGGGTGGCCCGTCAGCTGGGGGGCCGGTTCGTCCGGCGGATCCAGCGTGACCCCGACGTGGACCGGGTCGTCGGCGTGGACGCCGTCGCGCCGGAGCACCATCTGGGCGGCGCCGACTTCGTCCAGGCGGACATCCGGCAGTCGGCCATCGGGCGGGTGCTGGCCGAGACGGGCGCGGACACGGTCGTCCACATGGACGTCACGGGCACGCCGCTGGGCAGTGGCAGCCGCACGTCGGTCAAGGAGACCAACGTCATCGGCACGATGCAGCTGCTCGGCGCCTGCCAGAAGTCGCCGACGGTGAAGCGGCTCGTGGTCAAGTCCAGTACGAACGTCTACGGTTCCGCGCCCCGCGACCCGGCCGTCTGCACGGAGACCACCGCGCCCAAGTCGCTGCCCAGCGGTGGTTTCGCCAAGGACGCCGTGGAGGTCGAGGGGTATGTGCGGGGCTTCGCGCGCCGCCGGCCGGACGTCGCGGTGTGTGTGCTGCGGTTCGCCAACATCCTGGGCCGGAGCGCGGAGACGCCGCTCGCGTCGTACTTCGGGCTGCCGGTGCTGCCGACGGTGTTCGGGTACGACCCGCGGCTCCAGTTCGTGCACGAGGACGACGTGATCGAGGTGCTGCGGATCTCCTCGCACGACCCGCGGCGGGGCACGCTGAACAGCGGCACGTTCAACGTCGCCGGCGACGGCGTGCTGCTGCTCTCGCAGTGCTCGCGCCGGCTGGGGCGTCCCACGGTGCCGTTGCTGCTGCCGGCGGTCACCTGGGCGGGCACCCTCGTGCGTACGCTGGGGATGACGGACTTCTCTCCGGAGCAGATCCGGCTGCTCACCCACGGGCGGGTCGTGGACACCACGCAGATGCGCGAGACGCTGGGGTTCCGGCCGAAGTACACGACGGCCGAGACGTTCGCGGACTTCGTGCGCGGCCGCGGTCCGGGGCTGCTGCCGCCGGAGGCCCTCGCGGGGGCCGTCGACCGGATCGCGGAGCTGTCCCTGCGGGGCAGCGGCCCCCTCCCGACGCAGAGCGCCAACTGAGGAGCGCAGCAACGATGGCGGACGCCAAGGTCATTCCGTTCGACGACGACCGGTCCCGGGGGAGCGGCGGGAGTGCGGGACAGCGCCCGGCGCGGCGCCGGGGCGGGGGAGGCCGGCGCGGCGGCGCGGCGGAGTCCGTGCCGGTGCGCGAGGTGCAGCCGCTGCC
>NZ_WWHX01000563.1 GCF_009862125.1 Streptomyces sp. SID5910 | reverse complement strand
CAACGAGACCCTCCGCCGCCTCCCCAAGGCGGTCCTGCACGACCACCTCGACGGCGGCCTGCGCCCCGCGACCGTGGTGGAGCTGGCCGAGTCCGTCGGCCACACCCTGCCCACCACCGACCCCGACGAGCTGGCCGCCTGGTACTACGAGGCCGCCAACTCCGGTGACCTGGTGCGCTACATCGCCACCTTCGAGCACACCCTCGCCGTGATGCAGAACCGCGAGGGCCTGCTGCGCACCGCCGAGGAGTACGTCCTCGACCTCGCCGCCGACGGCGTCGTCTACGGCGAGGTCCGCTACGCCCCGGAGCTGAACACCAGGGGCGGGCTGTCGATGAGCGAGGTGGTGGAGACCGTCCAGGAGGGTCTCGCCGCCGGCATGGCCAAGGCGGCCGCCGCCGGGACGCCCGTCCGCGTCGGCACCCTGCTCTGCGGCATGCGGATGTTCGACCGGGTCCGCGAGGCCGCCGACCTCGCGGTCGCGTTCCGGGACGCGGGTGTCGTGGGCTTCGACATCGCCGGTGCCGAGGACGGCTTCCCGCCCGCCGACCACCTCGACGCCTTCGAGCACCTGCGGCGCGAGAACGTGCCGTTCACCATCCACGCCGGTGAGGCGCACGGCCTGCCCAGCATCCACCAGGCCCTCCAGGTGTGCGGCGCCCAGCGCATCGGTCACGGCGTGCGCATCACCGACGACATCCCCGACCTCGCCTCGGGCAAGCTGGGCCGCCTCGCCGCCTGGATCCGCGACCGGCGCATCGCCCTGGAGATGTGCCCGACCTCCAACCTCCAGACCGGCGCCGCCACCTCGATCGCCGACCACCCGATCAGCGCGCTCAAGGACCTCGGCTTCCGCGTCACCCTCAACACCGACAACCGGCTGGTGTCGGGCACGACGATGACCCGCGAGATGTCCCTGCTGGTCGAGCAGGCCGGCTGGACGGCCGAGGACCTGCGCACGGTCACGGTGAACGCCCTCAAGAGCGCCTTCATCCCGTTCGACGAGCGCAAGGCCCTGATCGAGGACGTCGTCCTGCCGGGTTACGCGGCGGCGCTCTGAACGAGCCCGCGCACATAGGCGGCCTGTCCGACGTGCTGGAGATCGTCGGACAGGACGCTGACCAGCCGCACGCCCAGCGTGACCGGCGGATCCCAGTTGTCGTCCACGACCCGTTCCAGGTCCTTGGCGGCCAGCGAACGCAGGGCCCCGAGCGTCTGCTCGTGCACGGCGTCGTGGTAGCCGGTCAGCAGGTCGCCCGAGTCGACCCGCACCTTGGCGACCTTCGCCGAGCTGTGGCCGTAGCCCGTGTCGAGGCGGGGCAGATCCAGCCCGAAGCGCTTCTGCCAGTCCTGGCCGAGCCACACCTGCTCCCGCCCGAAGGCGTCCGCGATGTGGTCGTCCTGGACCCGGGTGAGGTGCCAGACGAGCCAGGCGACGGAGTTGGCGTCGTCGGCGGGCCGGGTGTTCAGGCCGTCGGGGTCCAGGCCCTCGACGGCGGCGTGGACTTCTTCCTGGATGCGGTTGTAGCCCTCGATGAGGATGTCCTTCGCATGCATGGGTCCACCATCGCGCAGGACGCCCTCACGCGCTCCCCGTTTCCAGCAGCCCCATGAGCGCCCGCGCCGCCGGGCTGGTGGACTGCGCCGGCGGCAGCAGTGCGATGGTCTCGTACGCCGTGCCGCCCGAGTCCTTGAGCGGTAGGGAGGCGAGGGAGGCCCGCTTGTGCCGGAAGTGGCGCGGCACGACCGCGATGCCGAGGTTCTCGTCGAGCAGGTCGAGCAGCCCGTGCACGTCGTTCACCTCCAGCGCGACGGTCCGCCGTACGCCCGCCGCCGCGAAGGCCGTGTCGGTGACGCGCCGCGGCCCCCAGTCGGGGTGGAAGTCGACGAATACCTCGTCGGCGAGATCGCGCGGGGTCAGCACCGCGCCGTGCCCCGCCAGGCGGTGGCCGGGATGGCACAGGACGGTCATCGGCTCGCCGGCCAGCGAGACGGACCGCAGCTGCTCCGTGTCCGCCTGCGTCCGGTAGGCGAAGGCCAGGTCCAGCCGCCCGGCCGCGACCTCCTCCGCCAGCTCGCCCGAGCCCGCCTGTCGCAGCCGGATCTCCACGTCCGGATGCCGTCGCCGGAACGCGGCCAGCAGGCCCGCCACCGGCACCCCGGCGATGCACTGCTCGGCGCCCAGCGACAGCGTGCCGCGCAGCACGCCCTGCACCGCGGCGACCGCCTCGTGCGCCGACCGCACCTGTGCCAGGATGCGCTGTGCCTCGCCCAGCAGCGCCCGCCCGGCCTCCGTCAGCGTCACCCTGCGGGTCGTGCGCACGAACAGCGGCGCCCGCAGCTCCCGCTCCAGTGCCCGGATCGACGCCGAGAGGCCGGACTGGGAGACCATGAGCCGTTCCGCCGCGCGGGTGAAGTGCCGGTCCTCGGCGACCGCGACGAAGTGCTGGAGATGGCGCAGTTCCATGACTGAGAAGCGTAGTCGCTGAATATCATCGGATTCTTCTGTTGGACCACTGCCCGCAGGTCACGACAGAGTGGGACGCGGTTCCGCACAAGCCCCGTACCTCGGGGGCCAACCCCTCTGGAGTCGCGTTGTACACCGCACACCCCGACCGCTACGCGGCCATGCCCTACCGGCGCACCGGACGCAGCGGCCTGAAGCTCCCCGCGCTCTCGCTCGGCCTGTGGCACAACTTCGGCCCCGACCGTCCCGTGGAGACCCAGCGCGCCATCCTGCGCCGTGCCTTCGACCTCGGCGTCACCCACTTCGACCTCGCCAACAACTACGGCCCGCCGCCCGGCTCCGCCGAGTCCGCCCTGGGCGAGGCCCTGAAGGCCGACTTCGCGCCGTACCGCGACGAGCTGGTGATCTCCACCAAGGCCGGCTATCTGATGTGGCCCGGCCCGTACGGCGAGTGGGGCTCGCGCAAGTACGTGCTGTCCTCCCTCGACCAGAGCCTGACCCGCATGGGCCTCGACCACGTCGACATCTTCTACTCGCACCGCCCCGACCCGGAGACTCCCCTGGAGGAGACGATGGGCGCCCTGCACACGGCGGTCCAGCAGGGCAAGGCGCTCTACGTCGGCGTCTCCAACTACTCGCCGGAGCAGACCCGCGAGGCCGCCCGCATCCTCGCCGAGCTGGGCACCCCGCTGCTGATCCACCAGCCGCGCTACTCCATGCTCGACCGGCGCCCCGAGACCAGCGGCCTCCTGGACGCCCTCGACGAGCTGAAGACCGGCTCCATCGCCTACTCCCCGCTGGAGCAGGGCCTGCTCACCGGCCGCTACCTCGACGGCATCCCCGAGGACTCCCGCGCCGCGAGCGACAGCCCCTTCCTCAACTCCGACGCGCTCACCGGGGAACTGGTCGGCAAGCTGCGCACGCTGAACGAGATCGCGGGCTCCCGCGGCCAGTCGCTGGCCCAGATGGCCCTGGCCTGGGTGCTGCGCGAGGGACGGGTGACGTCGGCACTGGTCGGCGCGAGCAGCCCGCGGCAGCTGGAGGACAGCGTCGCGGCCATCGGCAACCCCGACTTCGCCGCCGACGAACTGGCCCGGATCGACGCCGTCGTCACCGGCTAGGGAGCCGGCGCGCCACGGTCACGTGCCGAGCCGTTCCACCAGCCGGACCGTGACCGTGTCGCCCTCCTCCTTGCCGATGGCCCGGCGGACGTCCGCCTTCACCGGCAGCTTGTGCGTGCCGTCGCCCAGCGCCATGAAGGAGCTGCGGAAGGCGTGCCCGTCGATCGTGCCGCGGACCTTGACCAGGCCGCGGGTGCGGAAGAACTCGGCGGACTTCGGCCAGACGAGGTACGTCCAGCCGCCCTTGTCGGGGCTCTTGCGCAGGACGGCGGTGAACTCCTCGTCCAGTTCCTGGTCGGTGCTCATGGTTCCTCCGCTCCCGGGGCCCGGCGCCCCGTCTCCCGGTAGACCCCCGGGAGCCGTGGAACTCATCGCGGCCCGCGGTGGCCTCACGCGCCCTCGGGCACCCGGTCCAGGAAGCCGTACACGGACCGGATGCGCCCCTCCTCGTCCAGCGTGACCACGTCCGACCCGGCCACCGGCGCCGAACCGTCGGTGTCGCTCACCAGCTCCCAGGAGAAGCGGGCCGTGCCGTGGTGCCCGTCCACGGTGCCGGAGAGCCGGAAGGAGAAGCCGGGGAACTGCTCGTGCGCCGCCGCGATCACGGCCGCGATCTGCTCGTGGCCACGGACGTCCGCGAGCGGGTCGGTGTAGCCGCCGTCATTGGTCCAGGCCGCGGCGACCGCCTTGGCCCGGGCGTCCGGACCGGCGTTCCAGGCCTCGAAGTAGCGGGCAACGGCGTCCTCGTGACGGTGGGTGTGTGCGGACATGGCGAATCAGCCTCCATCGTGGGGTACGTGCTGGTCGGGGGCCGGATCCCGGTCCCGGCGACCCGGTACCGCAACCATGCCCGTGTCCGGCGGCGCGGTCGATTACCCCCGAGGTCATGGCCGCGGGCGCCCGGGACCATCGAGGCCGTGCCGCGCGCGGGCGTGAAGAGGCCGCCCTGCGCCGCAGCGTTTCGGCCAACAGTCGCGGTGAATATGCCAGGAGACTGGCCGGAAATTCATGGTGACAGTGGTTCAGCAGTGAACATACTCACCTCTAGGGCGTCTCACACCATGCGACAGCGCCCTCACGCACCGCACACGAGCCGCACGGACGTCATGCCCGACCGGCAGGCGAGCCGGGCGACGGGGGAGGGGAGCAGTGCACGACGAGTTCCTGTGCCATGTCACCGCCTACGGCGTCTGCGACGGCCGGCGCGTCGGCGTACCCCTCGGCACCTATCGGGCCCCCACCCTCGCCCTCGCCCTATGGTGGCTGCGCGACCGCGCGTCCTGGATCGCCACGCGCCTGGATCCCCAGCCCGACTCCCCGCACTTACCGCGCGGCGCCCTGACCCCGGTCGCCGACGACGCCCCCGACGTATCGCGCGTCCTGCGCCAGTGGTGCGCGGACGTGGCCCGGCAGGAACTGGTCGCCGACGAGCTGGCCGCGGGGCGCCTGGTGCGCATCGCCACCAGCGACGAGACCACCGAGTACGAGCTGCTGGCCGAGTCCGTCGACGCGCTCCGCATGCAGCGGGCCGCCCCGCCGCTGGTCGTCCCCGTCGCCTGACCTCGCACCGCGACGGGACCCCAGCCGCTGCCCTAGCCCTGGCCCGAGCCCGCCCGGTCAGTGCCGCCCCGCCCGCGCACCTCGCGCGCGAGCAGCGCGCCGAGGAACCCGGCGACAAGGCCCCACAGCAGGGCGAGGCCGACCGCGCTCTGCAATCGAGGGCGCAGGAACAACCGCCCGGACAGGTCGCCGCCCAGGTCGCCGATGCCGAGCACCGACAGGCCGTAGTGCGCGGAGACCCGGCCCACCGCGCAGATCATCAGCACCGTGAGCGCCAGCGCGATCCCCATGTGCACGGAGTGCCGCCAGGCCGGTGTCCCGGCCGGCGAACGGAGAGCCGCCAGCGTCCCGGCGGCCAGGAGCAGCACCACGGCCGCGACCAGGAGCCACCACATCCGCCCGTCCCGCTCGCCCAGCGTGCCCAGGTTCACCGTGGAGACGTCCGGCGTGCGCAGCACCTGGTCGAGCACCTGCGGCATCGGCAGTCCGAACGGGCCCTCCACCCGCCCGTTCCAGGTGGCGCCCATCCCGATGGTGAGCGCCGGCCACGCCAGGTTCGGCAGCCCGAGCAGCAGCGCGGCGAAGGTGTCCGCCGGATGCCCCCGCGTCCCGGCGACGACCAGGCCGACGACGGCACCGACGGCGACGTACGCGAGCAGCAGCGCCACCATCGCGTACGCCACCGGCCGCACCGACGCCTGGAAGCGCAGCAGCCGGCCCGGCAGCGGCGCCCCGCGCGACACCAGCAGCGCCAGGATCAGCACGCCCGCCAGCCACAGCAGCCCGAACAGCACGGTGAGCGGCACGTCCGTGGTGAAGCCGATCCGCGGGGTGACACCGAACAGGTCCCCGAGGTCGTCGAGCACCCCTTCCCCGAGCGACACCTCGAAGGTCTGCCGCGAGGCGAAGGCCAGCCCGAGGAGGGCGAGCAGCCACAGCACGGCGATGCGGCCGGCCCAGCCGGCCAGCTCCCCGGCACCGGCGACCGCCCGGTGGCGCAGCGGCCGCAGGAACCCCGCGCCGAGCACCAGCGCCCCGGCCAGCGTGACGGACAGCGGCATCACGGTCAGTGCCGCGTCGGTGTCGGCGAGCCCGCCGGCGTCCCCGGACAGTTCGAGCGAACCGCCCACGGCGGCCACGACCGTCGCCGTGACGACGCGTGGGAAGGCGTTGTCGGGCAGGTCCGTGGCGCCGGCCGCCCACAGCCCGAACGCGGCTACGGCTCCCATGGCGACCAGCCCGGCCAGCACCGTGGCGAGGGCCTGCGCCCAGCCGTGACGGGCCACTGCCGGACCGGAGGGGGTTCGCTGGCTCACGCAGCCACGCTAAGCAGCGTCCGCGCGCCGCGCCCTTCCGACGGGGCCGTCCGCGTCGCCCGCGCCGGGCCGTCCCGCCGTGCGCGTCGGCCGCGCCGGGCCG
>NZ_WWHX01000562.1 GCF_009862125.1 Streptomyces sp. SID5910 | reverse complement strand
CGCTCCCGCGCCGAGCGCGACCCCGTCCCCGTCGGCACCGGGCGCCGCCGTCCCCGCGGGATTCCGCCGGTATGCGGCGCCGGAGGGCTTCTCCGTGGCCCTGCCCGAGGCCTGGCGGCGGCTGGACACCTCGCGGGTGCCGGGCGGGGCGTACCGGGTCGTCTTCGGCGCGCCGGGCGATCCGCGCATCCTCGCGGTCACCCACGGCGAGCGGGCGGGGACCGACCCGGTGGCGGTCTGGCGCGACCAGGTCGAGCCCGGTCTGAAGCGGTCGGCCGGGTACGGGAGGGTCGGCGGGATCCGCCCGACGACGTACCGGGGGCGCGAGGCGGCCGACATGGAGTGGTTCGCCGAGGACGACGGCGTCCGGGTGCGCACGTTCGGGCGCGGGTTCCTGCTGGGCGGCGGGAGCAGCTTCTCGCTGCGCTGGACGACACCGGCCGCCGACTGGGACGACGCCGCCAACGAGCGGGCGCTCACCGCCTTCCTCACGACGTTCCGGGAGGGTGCGGGCTGACCGGGGAGGACACGGCTCCCGGGAGCGTCCGTTTTCGCTCGGCAGGGACGGGGACTCGCGTCGTATGGTGCAAATCGGATACACGATGATGACCGAGCAGGCCGGTCCCCGTGAGCTCGTCGACCACGTGGTGCGGGCCGAGCAGGTCGGCTTCGACTTCTCGGTGACCTCGGACCACTACTTCCCGTGGCTGCGCTCGCAGGGCCACGCGCCGTACGCGTGGAGCGTGCTGGGCGCCGCGGCGCAGGCGACGTCCCGCATCCCGCTGATGACGTACGTGACGTGCCCGACGTTCCGCTATCACCCGGCGGTCGTGGCGCAGAAGGCGGCGACGCTCGCCCTGCTGTCCGAGGGCCGGTTCCGGCTGGGGCTGGGCTCGGGCGAGAACCTCAACGAGCACGTGGTGGGCGGTGGCTGGCCGACCGTCGACGTGCGCCACGAGATGTTCCAGGAGGCCGTGGAGATCATCACGGCGCTCTTCGAGGGCGGTCACGTCAACCACCGCGGCACGCACTTCGACGTCGAGTCGGCCAAGCTGTGGGATCTGCCGGACAGCCCGCCGCCCATCGGCATCGCCGTCTCCGGGGAGCGCTCCTGCAAGCTGGCGGGCGAACTCGCCGACATCATGATCGCCACCGAGCCCAAGGCGGACCTGGTGGAGGCCTTCGACCGGCACGGCGGCCGGGGCAAGCCGCGCGTCGGCCAGCTCCCGGTCTGCTACGACACGGACCGGGACGCGGCGATCGAGCGCGCCCACTCGCAGTTCCGCTGGTTCGGCAGCGGCTGGAAGGTCAACTCCGAGCTGCCGCACCCGGACTCGTTCGACGCGGCGACCCAGTTCGTCACGCCCGAGGACGTCGCGGAGTCGATCCCCTGCGGCGACGACCCCGACGCCTTCGTCGAGGCCGTCCGCCCGTACGCGGAGGCCGGGTTCACCGAGATCGCCCTGGTGCAGATCGGCGGCGACTCCCAACCGGCGTTCCTGGACTGGTCGGAGAAGACCCTGCTGCCGGCCCTGCGCGACGCCCTGGGCTCCTGACGGAGGAGGGGCCCGGGAGGGATTCACCCGGTTGCCGGAGCATCTTGTGGACGATCGGGGTACTAGAGGGCCCTACGTCCGTTCTCCCGGAGGCCCCTGCCGTGAACTCCCTCGTGCACAAGACCCTGGTGGTGCAGCTCCAGACGGGTGACGCCGACCGTTTCCCGGTGCTCGCCCATCTGAGCTACGACCCGGCGGACCCGTTCGCGCTCACCGTGGTGTTCAGCCATGACGGCCGTGTGCTGGCCCGCTGGACGCTGGACCGGGAGATGGTGGGCGACGGCCTCACCCGCTCGGTCGGGATGGGCGACGTGCGGCTGCGGCCCGAGTCGCGGGGCATGTGGGAGGAGCTGCGCATGGAGTTCCTCGGCGACCACCGGCCCGACGGTGAGCGTCATCGCGCGGTGGTCTTCGTGTGGGCGGCGGCGGTGGCCGCGTTCCTGCGCGAGACCCACGGCGTGGTGCGGCCCGGCGAGGAAGAGGTGCACGTCGACGACTTCCTGGCGGAGCTCATGGCCGACGGCTGAACAGCCGCCGGCGCACCGGTCAGCGCGAGGTGTGGCGGTGCCGGGTCCACAGGGGAATCCCGAACCAGCACAGCAGGTACCACAGCACCACGCCGGTGACCAGGTAGGGCACGAAGCCGTCATGGGTCGCCACGCGCAGGATCAGCAGGAGCGAGGACGTCGTGGTGGCGAGCAGCAGCACCAGGCCGAGCAGGGTCAGCCGGGAGGCCCACCGCACCGCCTGGGGTTTCACGCGCCGTCCGGAGACGAGGCGGTGCAGGGAGACCGGACCGATCAGCGCGCCGGTCGTCACGGCCCCGAGGACGACCGTGACCAGGTAGATCGTCTGGTTGACGTCCGACAGGTCGTCGTACTTCGGGGTGAACACGACGGTGAGCAGGAAGCCGAAGAGGATCTGCACGCCCATCTGCGCGACGCGGACCTCCTGGATCAGCTCCGTCCACATCCGGTCGGCGCGCTCCTCCTCGGTCTCGTCGCGCCCCCGGCGCCGGTCCGGGCTTCCCGCCGTGTCCGCGTCCGTGTCCGCCACTGTTCCTCCCGCTGCCGCCGCCTGGGTCCTCTTCCCTGTTCCCGGGTTCCCGGCGGTCAGACGCCGGGTGGGTGGCGGCGTCCGGTTTGGGCGGTCGGCGGACGGTTACACGGGCGGGACGCACACCGAGGCTCAGGAGGATGGCGAAGGATGTCCGACACTCAGCTCACCGTGACACTCAGTGGTGGCGGCATCGACGACGCGCGGGCGGTCGTCCGTGCCCTGGAGGGTGCCTTCGGGGCGCCCGACGACCTGCCGGCCGACGAGCGGGCGACGGTCCGCACCGCGACGTTCAGCTCCCCGCCCTCCCCGCACGCCGACCCTGCGCCGCCGGAGGCGGGTGCCGGGCTGTCGGCGCCGGTGACGGTCACGGTGCAGGGCACCCCGCAGGCCGTGGAGGCCGCGAGCCGGACGCTGACCGGCGCCTTCTCGGCGCGCGACGAGGGCACCGCCTCCGGCGACCAGGAGCGGGAACGGCAGCTGCTTCTGGAACCGTGAGCGGTGCGGTGAACGGTGCACCGGGCGGCGCTGGCAGCAGCGCCGCCCGGTGCTGTCGTCAGGGGGGCGGACCGGGCTACCAGCGGCCTTCGACCTGCTCCTTGATCCGGCGGTCGTAGAGGTCGCGGACCGCCGAGAGCGTGCCCTCGGTCAGCTCGGGCAGCCGAGCGGCGTCCGTGTTGGCGCGGGCCTGCTCGGGCGAACGGGCGCCGGGGATCACGGTGGTCACGCCGGGCTGCTGGACGATCCAGCGCAGCGCAAGCTGGGCCGGGGTGCATCCCTCGGGGGCGAGGGCGGCGAACTCGGCGGCGGCCTCCACCCCGGTCGCGAAGTCGACGCCGGAGAAGGTCTCGCCCTGGTCGAACGCCTCGCCGTGCCGGTTGAAGTTCCGGTGGTCGTTGGCCGCGAAGACCGTGTCCTTCGTGTACTTGCCGGACAGCAGGCCCGACGCGAGCGGCACCCGGGCGATGATGCCGACGCCGGCCTCGCGGGCCGCCGGCAGGACCTCGCGCAGGGGCTTCATGCGGAACGGGTTGAGGATGATCTGCACGCTGGCCACGTTCGGCCGGGCGATCGCGGTCAGCGCCTCCTCGCAGGTCTCGACGCTGACGCCGTACGCCTTGACGCGCTCCTCCTCGACGAGGGTGTCCAGGGCGTCGAACACCTCGTCGGACGAGTAGACCGGGGTCGGCGGGCAGTGCAGCTGCACCAGGTCGAGGACGTCGACGCCGAGGTTGCGCCGGGAACGGTCGTTCCACTCCCGGAAGTTGTCGAGGACGTAGTTCTGCGGGATCTGCTCGACGCGCCGGCCCATCTTCGTGGCGACCATCACGTGCAGGTCCGGCCTGCCGCGCAGGAACGTCGCGATGGTCTCCTCGCTGCGGCCGTCGCCGTAGACGTCGGCGGTGTCGAAGAAGGTCACGCCCGACTCGGCGGCCGCCTCCAGTACCGCGAGGGCCTCCTTGTCGTCGACGTCCCCCCAGTCGGCACCCAGTTGCCAGGTGCCGAGGCCGATCACCGACGCGTGCTGGTCCGACCTGTGGAAAGTGCGCTCGTCCATGCGGCCAGTCTGTCATCCCCGGCCCCCGCGACCGCACCGGCCCGGCAGTCCGCGGGCGCTGCGGCAGGGGGGTGATTCGCCGGACGGGCGTCGGGTACCCGCGCGGCTCCGTCCGACGAACAGAAGGAGGAGAGACAGCGTGTCGCAGGTCGAGGAGTCCATCGAGGTCGGCGTGCCGGTCCGTACCGCCTACAACCAGTGGACCCAGTTCGAGTCGTTCCCCGAGTTCATGAGCGGGGTGGAGCGGATCGAGCAGCGCGGTGACACCCTCACGCACTGGGTGACGAGCGTGGACGGCGTCCACCGGGAGTTCGACGCGAAGATCACCGAGCAGATCCCGGACGAGCGGGTCGCGTGGACCACGGTGTCCGGCGAGGCCCGGCAGGCCGGTGCGGTCACCTTCCACCGCCTGGACGACGACCGCACCAAGGTGATGCTCCAGATGGAGTTCCAGCCGGAAGGCCTCGCCGAGAAGGCCGGTGACAAGCTCGGGGTCGTGCAGCGGCAGACCAAGGGCGACCTGAAGCGGTTCAAGCAGTTCATCGAGGAGCGCGGCCGGGAGACCGGCGCATGGCGCGGCGCGGTCACGTGACCGCGTCCGGCGGGAGTTACCCGGCCGCCGCCGTGCGGCACTCCGGGTGACCCCAGCCCTGGTCGTTCTTGGCGATCGGCTCCCCGGCCGCGTAGGCACGGCCGCACACGCAGCGCCCGGGGAACTTCGCCTTGAGGGTGCGCGCGGAGGCGCCGCCGCCCTTGCGGGCCGTGCCCGGTCCGCGGCGCGGTGCCTTCCTCGCCGCCGGGACGTCCGGCGCGGGCGGCGGCTCGGGTGATCCGAGGCCGCTGCCCGCGGGCTCCTGGACGGTGGCCGCCTGGCTGGCGGCGCGGTCGGCGAAGTCGTTGAGCCTGTCGCCGTCGACCTGGTGCGCGGGCACGTAGCGGAACTCGACCGAGCGGCCGTCGAGCAGCTCGTCGATGCGTACGACCAGCTCCTGGTTGGCGACCGGCTTGCCGGCGGCGGTCTTCCAGCCGTTGCGCTTCCAGCCGGGCAGCCAGGTGGTGACGGCCTTCATCGCGTACTGGGAGTCCATGCGGACCTCCAGCGGCACGTCCGGCTCCGTCGACGCCAGCAGGCGCTCCAGCGCGGTGAGTTCGGCGACGTTGTTCGTGGCGCGGCCGAGCGGCCCCGCCTCCCAGCGGGCCGGGACCTCCGACGCGTCGGCCACCACCCAGGCCCAGCCGGCCGGGCCCGGGTTTCCCTTCGAAGCCCCGTCGCACGCGGCCACCACACGTTCACGCATGGCCCCGATCATGCCATGGTCCGGCCGGGTGCCGGGACGGCCCTCAGGTGACGGGCTCCAGGTTCGGCGTCTCCCCCTCCGTCTTCGTGATGTCGATCACGGAGAAGCTCGCGCCCTGCGGGTCGCTGAGCGCCGCGAAGCGGCCGAACGGGGTGTCCACGGGGCCGAAGCGCAGGACGCCGCCCAGCTCGGTCGCGCGGGCCACGGCGTCGTCGCAGTCGGCGACGGTGAAGTAGACGTTGATGTACGGCGCCACCTCGGGCGGGAAGTCCTCCGTCATCCGCATCCGGCCCAGGACCGGGCGGTCGCCCAGGTCGAAGAGGCGGAAGTCCACGTGCTCGTCCTCCATCTGCTTCGCCCCGTAGGAGAAGACGGCGGGGAAGAACGCGTCGGACTTGTCGGGTTCGCGGGTGAAGACCTCGGCCCAGCAGTACGCGCCGGGTTCGGCCATCGTCTCGAACCCCTCGTGGGTGCCGCCCTGCCACACGCCGAACACGACGCCGCTCGGGTCACGGGCCAGGCACATGGTGCCGAAGTCGCCGACCCGCATCGGCTCAAGCAGCAGCTCCCCGCCGGCCTCGCGGATCCGGCCGGCGGTCGCGGCGGCGTCCGGGGAGGCGAGGTAGAGGCACCACTGGGACTGGTCCTCCTGGCCGGGCGGCGGCGGCACGACCGCGGCGACCGCCTTGCCGTCCGCGTAGCACTGGGTGTAGTTGCCGTACTCCGACGACGACTCGCCGAAGGTCCAGCCGAGGACGTCGCCGTAGAAGCGCTTGGCCCCCTCGACGTCGCTGAACATCGCGTCGGCCCAACAAGGGGCTCCCTCAGGTTGCACGGCCATGACTGCCGCCTCCGCGTTGCTGGATTCTCTCGATGTTTCCGTTGGTGCGGGGCGCAGGGGCCCGTTTCCTCACGCTAGTCATCCGGGTCCCGCCCCGCGCGCCGAGTGCCGCGCCGCCGTGGTGGGGGCGGCGGGCCGCTCACTGTCCCGCGTACGCCTTCTCCAGCTCGGCGATGTCGAGCTTGCCCATCGACATCATCGCCTTGAAGGCGCGCTCGGCCCTGGCCCGGTCCTCGTCGCGGAACATCTCCTCGATGCGGACCGGCACGACCTGCCAGGACACCCCGAACCGGTCCTTGAGCCAGCCGCAGGGGCCGTGCTCCCCGCCGCCCTCGACGAGCCTGTCCCAGTAGTGGTCGATCTCCTTCTGGTCCTCGCACATGACCTGGAAGGAGATCGCCTCGTTGAACGTGAACTCGGGGCCGCCGTTGAGCGCGACGAACCGCTGGCCGTTGGCCGTGAACTCGACGGTCAGCGCGCCGCCCTCGGGCTGGTTCGCGCCCTCGGGGTAGCGGGTGACGGGGCCCGTGGCGGAGTTCTCGAAGACCGAGACGTAGAAGTCGGCGGCCTCCTGCGCCTGGCCGTCGAACCAGAGACACGTGGTGAATCCGTCGGTGATCATGGGTTCCTCCCGGGGTGGTGGAGCGCGGTCACCACTGTCGACCGGCGCCGGCCGCGGAACTCATCGGTCGCGGCGAGGGATGTTCCCCCCGGGGCCGCGCACGGGCCGGGTGAACGCTCTGCTCATGGCGAATCTGCCGCGGGCAGAGAAATCCCCGTGGGGGCCGGGTCCCGGCCGAGAGTGGGGGAACCGCGGCGTCCCGGCCGCGTCCGACGTCCTCGACGACTCGACAAGGAGCGCCGATGTCTCCACTCACCCTCACGCAGCCCCGCGCGGAGGAGGGCGACACCCCGCCCACCCGGTTCGACGACCATCTGGCCGCGCAACTGCTCGCGCAGCGCATCGTGCTGCTGGGCACGCAGGTCGACGAGGTCTCCGCCAACCGGGTCTGCGCCCAGTTGCTGATCCTCTCGGCGGAGGACTCGCGCACCGACATCAGCCTGTACATCAACAGCCCCGGCGGCTCCGTGCACGCGGGGCTCGCCATCTACGACACGATGCGGCTGATCCCCAACGACGTCTCGACGCTCGCCATGGGGTTCGCCGCCAGCATGGGGCAGTTCCTGCTCAGCGTCGGCGCGGCGGGCAAGCGCTACGCCCTGCCGAACGCGCGGGTCATGATGCACCAGCCGTCGGCGGGCATCGGCGGCACCACCGCCGACATCGAGATCCAGGCGGACAACCTGGAGTTCACCAAGCGGACCATCGAGCGGATCACCGCCGAGCACACCGGCCAGAGCCCGGAGACGATCTCCCGGGACGGCGACCGGGACCGCTGGTTCACGGCCGAGGAGGCCAGGGCGTACGGCATGGTCGACCGGGTCGTGGAGTCCCTCGACGACGTCCGCCCGGCCGCCTCGCGACGCAGGATGGGGTTGCAGTGATGGGCAGCTACACGATTCCGAACGTCGTCGAGCGCACCCCGCAGGGCGAGCGGTCCTACGACGTGTTCAGCCGGCTGCTGTCGGAGCGGATCATCTTCCTGGGCACCGAGATCGACGACGGCGTCGCCAACGTCGTCATCGCGCAGCTCCTGCATCTGGAGTCGTCGGCCCCGGAGAGCGAGATCGCGATCTACCTCAACTCCCCCGGCGGCTCGTTCACGTCGCTGATGGCGATCTACGACACGATGACCTTCGTCCAGGCGCCGATCTCGACGTTCTGCGTCGGGCAGGCGGCCTCCACGGCGGCCGTGCTGCTGGCCGGCGGGGACGAGGGGCGCCGGTTCGTGCTGGAGCACTCGCGGGTGCTGCTCGGGCAGCCGGCCAGCGGCGGACGGCAGGGCACGGTCTCCGACCTGGCTTTGCAGGCGAAGGAGATGGTGCGGATCCGCTCCCAGGTCGAGGAGGTGCTGGCCCGGCACACGCGGCACGACCCGGCGACGCTGCGCGCGGACATGGACCGCGACAAGGTGTTCACCGCCGAGGAGGCCGTCGCCTACGGGCTGGCCGACGAGGTGCTCAGCCGGCGCCTCGCGAGGGTGTGAGACCCCGGCGCCTCGTGAGGGTGTGCGGACCCCGGCCCGGTGTCGCGCGGCGACCATGACGATCGTCGCCGCGCGGCACCGGGCCGCGGTGCGGGAACGCCCGGTCAGGCGGCCAGGCACATCCCGTCGTACCGGGCGCCGGAGGCACCGCGGCCACGGCCGGCGCCGGTGTGCCGCGAGGTGACCCGGACCAGCTCGCCCTGGGCCCGCGCCAGCAGGTCGGCCAGGCCCATGCCGAGGGCACCCGCGGCGGCCGCGAGGACCTCCGACGAGGCCTCCTTGCGGCCCCGCTCCACCTCCGACAGATACGGCATCGAGATGCGGGCGCTCTCCGCGACGTCCTTCAGGGTGCGCTCCTGTTCCAGGCGCTCACGCCGCAGGACGTCGCCGACCAGATCGCGCCACAGGGGCTCTCTGACGGCGGGACGGTCCTCGCGGCGCGCGGCCGGCGGGCGCAGGGGGATGACGCGGGCTTCGTTCGGCACGTGGCTGGTCACGTCCACAGCCTAGGAGCCCGGCGGCCGGAGGGAAGGGGGCGGCGTTCCGCCCACAGGGGAATCCGCCGGAGGACGACCCGCCGCGGACGGGCGTGCCCGGGTGTCCCCCGCCGCTCACCGGCATACGCTGGAGACGGACGCGGCACCCCGCGACGAGACCGCGGGCACCGACATCGCGCCACCCGGGAAACCGGGTGGCATGCATCGGCGTGAGCCGGGTACCCGCCAACGGTAAGAATCTGGGGAGACGCCCGAACCGTGATTTTCGTGGGAGTGGGAGAGGTAATGGAGACCGCCGTGATCCGGCCGGAAGCGCAGGTCGTCGGGAAGACCACCGAGAGCGGGACGGACGACGCGTCGCTGCCGGGTGTCGCGGACCCGCGCACCGTGGCCCCGCGTGACGCACGGCAGCTGTCCCGCCAGTTCTTCCAGCGCCTGACGGAGCTCGAAGAGGGCACGCACGAGTACCAGTACGCGCGCAACACGCTCATCGAGATGAACATGTCTCTCGTGCGGTTCGCCGCCGGCCGGTTCCGCGGCCGTGGCGACGACATGGAGGACATCGTCCAGACCGGCATGATCGGCCTGATCAAGGCCATCGACCGGTTCGAGCTCTCCCGCGAGGTCGAGTTCACCTCCTTCGCGCTGCCGTACATCGTCGGCGAGATCAAGCGCTTCTTCCGCGACACCACCTGGGCGGTGCACGTGCCGCGGCGGCTTCAGGAACTGCGCGTGGAGCTGGCCAAGGCCCGCGAGGAGCTGTCCAGCCGGCTGGACCGCGAGCCCACCGTCGCCGAGCTCGCCACGCTGATGAACATCAGCGAGCGGGAGGTCGTCGAGGGCCAGATCGCGTCGAACGGGTACAACTCCTCCTCGCTGGACGCCGCGCTGACCGGGGACGGCCCCGAGAACGGCGAGTCGGTGCTGGCCGACTTCATCGGGGTCGAGGAGGACGGGCTGCGGCTCGTCGAGGACTTCCACTCGCTCGCCCCGCTGATGGCCGAGCTCAGCGAGCGCGACCGGCAGATCATCCACATGCGGTTCGTGGAGGAGGCCACCCAGGCGGAGATCGGCGAACAGCTCGGCTGCTCGCAGATGCACGTGTCCCGCCTGATCAAGCGGATCATCACCCGGCTGCGCGAGGGCATGCTGGGCGAGCTGGGCTGCGCCTGACAGCGACGACGACACCGCCCCGGGGTTGATCACGACCTCGGGGTGCCGCGTTTCCGGTCGCCCGTGCGTCCGTGCGTCGGCGGCCCGGTCAGTCCTCGGTGAGGAGGACCACCGCGCGGACCCGCTTGCCGACCGGCACCCGCTCGACGACGACCGTCTCGGCGAGGGCGTGGACGATCTCGAGTCCGTGCCGGCCGACGCGCTCGGGATCGCGGGGGAAACGCCGGGGCACGGCGCCGCTGCTGTCGTAGACGGTCACCGTCACGGAGGCGTCCGTGCCCTCCAGCTCCAGGATGTACGGGCCCTGGCTGTGCCGGTCGGCGTTGGTGACCAGTTCGCTCACCACCAGGAGCACCGCGCCGTCGGCCCGCCGGCCGATCGTGGCGCACCACTCGGTCCTGAGCTGGTCGAGGAAGAGCGAGGCGAGGTGACGTGCCTCCGCGATGCATCCCGGCTCGCCGGTGTAGTGGGCAGCCCGCCTCAGCGGCTCCACGGGTACGTCGAAGCCAGTCGGTATCACTGCCCCGTCCAGGTATTCGGTCATGCGTTTCTCTCTCGGAAGCCGGACAGGCCGGACGCCTCTGCACGAGTCCTCGTACCCCGGGTTCGGCATTGCAGTCCACCTCTTCCCGCAGTGCGGGCATCGTCACAGTCGCCCGGGGCACCCGGAGGCTACGGGAAGGGTGTGCGATGAACGAATTGATGGGCGCGCGCAGTCTCACCACGCGGCCGGTGGTCACCCTGGGCGGGGACGCCGTCGCCCACGTCAAGGACACCGTCTTCGACGGATCGGCCGGGCGGATCACGGGTTTCACGCTGAGCGGCCGGGGCCTGTCCGGCCCGATGAAGGAGGGTCTTCCCTGGTCCGCGGTGCACGCGCTCGGCCATGACGCGGTGATGATCCGCGACCGGCTGGGGCTCGTGAGCACCGCGCTGCTGATGCTGCACCAGGAGACACTGCGCGCCCGGCTGCTGGGGGCGAGCGTGCTGACGGACGCGGGCACCGAGGTGGGCACCGTGCTCGACGTCGTGGTGGAGGGCGGCACCGGCGGGCGGGTCGTCGGCTTCCGGGTGGCGGCGAACCGGCGGTTCGCGCCGGGCCCGGCACGCCACCGGCGCAGCCTGTACGTGGCGCGGGGGCCGGCGCTGGCGGTCGCCGGTCGGGCGCTCGTCCTTCCCGAGGACGCCGTGCGGCACGTGGCCGACGGCCTGCCGGGTCTCACGGCGCTGCTCGGCGGTGTGCCCGGGAGCCGGCGGGGCTCGCTGTCGTGATGCTGTTCACCGAGGTGCGGGGACTGCCCGTGCTGAGCGCGGACGGGGACCGGAGACTGGGCACCGTGACGTCCCTGACGGTCGACGCCCCCGCCGGCCTGGTCAGCCACCTCCGGTTCCGCGCCGGCCGGCTGCGCGGGGAGACCGTGCTGCCCTGGGAGA
>NZ_WWHX01000561.1 GCF_009862125.1 Streptomyces sp. SID5910 | reverse complement strand
GCCGGCCCAGGCCGTCGCAGGGCCCGACGGTCACCCCGGGACGCAGCCCGCCCGCCATCGCCGCCAGCCGGGCCAGCCGCGCCGGGTCGGCGGCGTCCGTGTGCAGGTCGACGGGGCAGCCGTGCTCGGCGGCGACGTCGAGGACCGCCTCCACGTACCCCGCCGGATCGGGGTCCAGGTCCGGACACCCGCCCACCACGTCCGCGCCCATCTTGACCGCGTCCCGCAGCATCGCCAGCCCCTCGGCCCCGGCCACCCCGGTCAGCACCCTCGGCATGGCCACCGCCGTCAGCTCGGCCAGCCCCCGCAGCGTCCGCCGCGCCCGCAGGACGGCGATCAGGGCGCCCAGCCCCGGAACGTCACCCACCCGCACATGGGCCCGCAGCGCGGTCGCCCCGTGCGCGAGCTGGAGCAGGGCGGCCTCGGTGACCCGGCGCTGGACGTCCTCGGGTTCGTGGGAGACCGGGCCGGGGGCGTCGGCCGTGAGCGCCGTGTCGCCGTGGGCGTGGGGTTCGGCGGGGGCGGGCAGCAGGAGGTACCCGGTGAGGTCGACCCGCGTGCCGGTCCCGGACGGGTGGGCCGCCGCCAGACTGCCGGCCGTGCCCACCGCCTCGATGCGCCCGCCGTGCAGCCGTACGTCCACGGTCCGGCCGTCGGTCAGCCGGGCCCCCGTCAGCAGCAGTGAGCCGTGGCCGGCCGGGCCCGAAGGGAGAGGCGAGTGGGGCGGCTGCGGCTGGCTGTCGGGCATCGCACTCCTCTGGGCTCGGGACTGCGCAGTGGCGAACGCAAGATCACGCAGAGTGCGGTCGAGCCTAGGACGGCGACATGCCCGTGGCGCGGAGGAGCGCAATAGTCGTACCGGCGCGGGCCGCGCCGCACAGGGCACCCCGCACCGGTCCTTCAGGGCGCCGGGGACGGGACGGGGCAGGGGCGGCGAAACGGATTTGGGCGAACGGCGGGCGACCGTGTAATGTCTTCATCGCTCGCCCCAATAGCTCAGTCGGCAGAGCGTCTCCATGGTAAGGAGAAGGTCAACGGTTCGATTCCGTTTTGGGGCTCTGGTGTGAGAGGTTCCCGCCGCGAGGCGGGGCCCGATCGCATCACAGCGGTGTAGCTCAGTCGGTAGAGCAAGCGGCTCATAATCGCTGTGTCACCGGTTCAAGTCCGGTCACCGCTACTTCTGGTAGCCGATTGCGGGGTCGGTCCTTCAATCGGCTACTCTTTCCTGCGTTAATACCATCAATCCGTTCGTCAAGGAGCACTCACGTGGCTGCCACCGACGTCCGCCCGAAGATCACGCTGGCCTGCGTGGAGTGCAAGGAGCGGAACTACATCACCAAGAAGAACCGGCGTAACAACCCGGACCGACTGGAGATGAAGAAGCACTGCCCGCGTTGCAATGCGCACACCGCGCACCGCGAAACGCGATAAATCAGGCTCGTACGCGAGGCCGTCCCCGTAGTTTGGGGACGGCCTCGCGTCGTTGTGTCCGGCGGTAGCCGCAGCGTGACGGCGGCAGCCGCAGAGGCAGCAGCAAGCCGCGAAGACGTGGCAACAAGCCGCGAAGACGCGGCAGCAGTAGTCGCAGACAGCAGCAGGAGGTTGCGAGCCCATGGCGCTCGACCAGTCGTTCGTGGGGCGGACCTATCCGCCCACCGCGCCCTACGAGGTGGGCCGGGAGAAGATCCGCGAGTTCGCGGAGGCGGTGGGAGACGCCAATCCGGCGTACACGGACGCGGAGGCGGCGAAGGCGCTCGGCCACCCGGACGTGATCGCCCCGCCGACCTTCGTGTTCTCCATCACCTTCAAGGCGGCGGGTCAGGTCATCGAGGACCCGCAGCTCGGGCTGGACTACAGCCGCGTGGTGCACGGGGACCAGAAGTTCGTCTACGTCCGCCCGGTGCGGGCCGGTGACCGGCTCACGATCACCACCACCATCGAGGCGATCAAGTCGATGGCCGGCAACGACATACTGGACGTCCGCGGCGAGGTTCACGACGAGGCCGGCGAGCACGTCGTGACCGCCTGGACCAAGCTCGTGGCCCGCGCGGCCGAGGAGGCGTGAGCGCGATGCAGTCGAAGATCGCATACGGCGACGTCGAGGTCGGCACCGAACTTCCCGCGCAGAGCTTCCCCGTGACCCGCGCCACGCTCGTGCGCTACGCGGGTGCCTCCGGTGACTTCAACCCGATCCACTGGAACGAGAAGTTCGCCAAGGAGGTCGGCCTGCCGGACGTCATCGCGCACGGCATGTTCACCATGGCCGAGGCGATCCGCGTCGTCACCGACTGGACCGGCGACCCGGGCGCGGTCGTCGAGTACGGCGTCCGCTTCACCCGGCCCGTCGTCGTCCCCAACGACGACCAGGGCGCCGTGATCGAGGTCAGCGGCAAGGTCGCGGCCAAGCTCGAAGACAACACGGTCCGCGTCGACCTCACGGCCACCAGCGGCGGCCAGAAGGTCCTCGGCATGTCCCGCGCGGTCGTACGGCTCGCCTGACGGCCCGGCGGCACCCGACCGACGCCTGCGGGGCGGGTGCCGCCGGAGACCTCCCGGGGCCCCGCTTGACTTAGTTAGTGATTGGACACTAACTTACGAGCATGGTCAGGATGAGCGCAGAGGAGCGGCGCGAGAGCGTCATCCGAGCGGCGATGAGCGAGTTCGCCCGGGGTGGCTACTACGGCACGTCCACGGAGGCCATCGCCAAGCGGGTGGGAGTCTCCCAGCCGTATCTGTTCCGGCTCTTCCCGAGCAAGAAGGCGATCTTCCTGGCGGTGGCCGAGCGCTGCCTCCAGGACATGCGCAGGGTCTTCGAGTCGGCGTCCGAGGGCCTGCACGGCGAAGAGGCCCTCGCGTCCATGGCCGAGGCCTACATCCGCCTGATCAGCGAGCAGCCCGAGCGGCTCCAGATGCAGTTGCAGGTGTACGTCACGGTCGCGGCGGCCGAGGCCGCGGGCGACCACGAGTTCGGCGAGATGGTCCGCAACGGCTGGATGGAGCTCTGGGACGCCGTTCACCTGCCCCTCGGCGGCGACATCGAGGAGACGGCGACCTTCATGGCGTACGGCATGCTCATCAACACCCTGGCCGGCATGGGCTTCCCGCCGGAACACCGGGTCTGGGGCGCCTTCCACACCAAGCCGCAGGTCCGGAGGGGCGGGGGGAGCGCGTAGGACCACAAGAGGGCCGGAAGGCGAACGCATTCCCGCATGGCCTTAAAAGTTAGTCAGCAATCACTAATCTGGGGGAGAGATGTCACAGCAGAACGCACGAGCCGGGGGCGCCGCCTGGGCCCTCGTCATCACCAGCGTCGCCGGTTTCATGGCGGCCCTGGACAACCTCGTCGTCACCACCGCCCTGCCCTCCATCCGTGAGGACCTGGGCGGCGCGCTGCACGACCTGGAATGGACCGTCAGCGCCTACACGCTCACCTTCGCGGTGCTGCTGATGTTCGGCGCGGCCCTCGGCGACCGCTTCGGCCGCCGCCGCCTCTTCCTCGTCGGCCTCACCGTCTTCACCGGCGCCTCCGCCGCCGCGGCCATGGCGCCCGGCATCGACTCCCTCATCGCCGCCCGGGCGGTCCAGGGCGTCGGCGCGGCGATCATGATGCCGCTGACGCTGACCCTGCTGACGGCCGCCGTGCCCGCCGAACGGCGCGGGATGGCGTACGGCATCTGGGGCGCCGTCAACGGGCTCGCCGTGGCCTCCGGGCCGCTGGTCGGCGGCAGCCTCACCGAGCACATCTCGTGGCAGTGGATCTTCTGGCTGAACGTTCCGCTGGGCCTGGCCCTGCTGCCGCTCGCCCGCCTCCGCCTCGCCGAGTCGCACGGCACCGGCGCACCGCTCGACCTCCCCGGCACGCTGCTGGCCAGCGGTGGACTCTTCGGGATCGTCTACGGCCTGGTCCGCGGCCCGGTCGACGGCTGGACCGGCGCCGTGGTGCTCACCGCCCTGTTCGCCGGAACGGCACTGCTGACCGGCTTCGTCCTCTACAGCACCCGCGCCAAGAACCCGATGCTCCCGATGCGGCTGTTCCGCTCCCGGGCCTTCTCCGGCATCAACGCGGCGAGCCTGCTGATGTTCCTGGGCATGTTCGGCTCGATCTTCCTGCTCAGCCAGTACATGCAGGGCGTGCTCGGCTACTCGCCCACCGAGGCCGGCCTGCGCATGCTGCCCTGGACCGGCATGCCCATGCTGGTCGCGCCGATCGCCGGCATCCTCTCGGACCGCATCGGGGGGCGCCCGGTCGTCGCCACCGGGCTCTTCCTCCAGGCGGCCGGCCTCGGCTACCTCGCCTCCGTGATCACGGCCGACGCCAGCTACGCCGTCCAGCTGCCCGGCCTGATCATCAGCGGGATCGGCATGGCCCTGTTCTTCGCCCCGGCCTCCGCCCTGGTGATGGCCAGCGTCCTGCCGAAGGAGCAGGGCATCGCCTCCGGCGCCAACAACGCCCTGCGCGAGGTGGGCGGCGCGCTCGGCATCGCGGTCATGTCCTCCATCTTCGCGGCGCAGGGCGGCTACGAGTCCGGACAGACCTTCGTCGACGGGCTGCGCCCCGCGGTCGCGGTGGGCGCCGGAGTGGTGGCCCTCGGCGGCGTCGCGGCCCTGCTGATCCCGGCCCGCCGCCCCGGCTCTACGGCCGGACCGCTCACGGCGGAGCCCGCGCCGGCGTCCGAGCCGGTCAAGGCCACGGCAACCCACTGAGAGAGCGGAACCCGGAAGGAGCCCGTCGTGCCGACCCTGCCCTGGACCACCCCGAACCGCCCGCCCCGCTCCACCGAGGTGCACGTCTTCGCCTCCCGCTTCGAGACCCGCACCCTGTGGGGAGCGCTGAAGTTCCTCGCCCGCACGCCGGCCGTGTGGCGGCAGGTGCGCGGCGCGCCCGGCGCGTACGGCGCCTCCCTGAAGGCCGAACCCCTGAAGCGGACCTTCTGGACCCTGTCCGCCTGGGAGTCGCCCGAGGCCCTCAAGGCCTTCGCCCGCTCCGGTACCCACGCCCCGACGTCCCGGGGGCTCGCCGCGCAGATGCGGGACGCGAAGTTCGCCGCCTGGTCCGCGTCGAGCGACGACCTGCCGGTGAGCTGGACCGACGTCAGGCGCCGCCTGACGTGAGACACCCGGACGACGACGCCCCGGCCCGACGGCCGGGGCGTTCTCGTAGGCTGGGGCGCGTGCAGGAACTCCACGACGCTCCCCTCGCCCCGCTGACCACCTTCCGGCTGGGCGGCCCCGCGACCCGGCTGATCACGGCCACCACCGACGCCGAGGTGATCGCCGCCGTCCGCGAGGCCGACGACACCGGCACCCCCCTGCTGCTCATCGGCGGCGGATCCAATCTGGTCATCGGCGACAAGGGCTTCGACGGCACGGCCCTGCACATCGCCACGCGCGGCCTCTCGCTCGACGGCACGACGCTGGAGCTCGCGGCCGGCGAGGTGTGGACCGACGCCGTCGCCCGCACCGTCGAGGCCGGTCTCGCCGGCGTCGAGTGCCTGGCCGGCATCCCCGGCTCGGCGGGCGCCACGCCCATCCAGAACGTGGGGGCGTACGGCCAGGAGGTCTCCGCCACGATCACCGAGGTGGTCGCCTACGACCGCAGGAACCGCGAGACGGTCGCCCTCGCCAACGCCGACTGCGCCTTCGCCTACCGCCACAGCCGCTTCAAGGCCGAGCCCGACCGGTACGTCGTCCTGCGCGTGCGCTTCGAGCTGGAGGACGCCGGCGGGCTCTCCGCCCCTCTGCGCTACGCCGAGACGGCGCGCGCCCTCGGGGTCGAACCGGGCGGCCGGGTGCCGTTGGCCGCCGCCCGGGAGACGGTGCTGAAGCTGCGGGCGGGCAAGGGCATGGTGCTGGATCCCGAGGACCACGACACGTGGTCGGCCGGGTCGTTCTTCACCAACCCGATCCTCACGGAGGAGGAGTTCGCGGCGTTCCGTGCCCGGGTGGGCGAGCGGCTCGGGGACAGGGTGGAGCCGCCCGCGTTCCCGGCGGGGGAGGGGCGTATCAAGACCTCCGCTGCCTGGCTGATCGACAAGGCGGGCTTCGGCAAGGGGTACGGGAGTGGGCCTGCGCGTATCTCCGGCAAGCACACGCTGGCTCTCACCAATCGGGGTGGGGCTACGACGGAGGACCTGCTAGCCCTGGCCCGGGAGGTCGTCGCCGGGGTGTACGAGGCGTTCGGCGTCACGCTGGTGAACGAGCCGGTGACGGTGGGCGTCAGCCTCTAAGGGGCGCCGGCGTTGGTGCTGG
>NZ_WWHX01000560.1 GCF_009862125.1 Streptomyces sp. SID5910 | reverse complement strand
CGTCGTGGCTTGTCGCGCAGTTCCCCGCGCCCCTTCGGGCGCGGGGCCGGTGTCCCTTGGTTGTATCTCGCGCCCGCCCTGGTCGTCCTCGGGGGGTTGCTTGTCTACCCCGTTTATCAGCTTGGGTTGATCTCCTTTCTGGAGTACACGCAGGCTCAGGTGTCCGGTGGGGAGCCGACGACCTTTCAAGGGTTCGGGAACTACGCCGAGTTGTTCCGGGACCGGGAGTTCTGGTGGGTGCTGGTCGCCACCGTGCTGTTCGCCGGTGCCTGTGTGGTGTCCACGCTGGCCGTCGGGTGTGCGCTCGCCGTGCTGCTCACGCGGGTGCGGGCCGTGCCGCGGCTCGCGTTGATGCTGGCGGGACTGGGCGCGTGGGCGACCCCCGCGGTCACCGGGTCGACGGTGTGGCTGCTGCTGTTCGACGCGGACTTCGGGCCCGTCAACCGCGTGCTGGGCCTCGGCGACCACTCCTGGACGTACGGACGCTACAGCGCCTTCCTGCTCGTCCTGCTCGAAGTGGTGTGGTGCTCCTTCCCGTTCGTCATGGTGACCGTCTACGCCGGGATCCGGGCCGTGCCGTCCGAGGTGCTGGAGGCCGCCGCGCTCGACGGGGCCTCGCAGTGGCGGATCTGGCGTTCGGTGCTCGCCCCGATGCTCCGGCCGATCCTCGTGGTCGTGACCATCCAGTCGGTCATCTGGGACTTCAAGGTCTTCACCCAGATCTACGTCATGACGAACGGCGGCGGCATCGCCGGCCAGAACCTCGTCCTCAACGTCTACGCCTACCAGAAGGCGTTCGCGTCCTCGCAGTACAGCCTCGGCTCGGCGATCGGCGTCGTCATGCTGCTGATCCTGCTCGCCGTGACGCTGGTCTACCTGCGGCTGCTGCGCCGCCAGGGGGAGGAGCTGTGAATCTTCCGCGTGCGCGTGTGCGCCGTCCATGGCGGCTCGCGGCGGAGACGTCCGCGCTGCTGATCGCCGTCGTGGTCGCCTTCCCGCTGTACTGGATGGTGCTGAGCGCCTTCAAGCCGGCCGGGGAGATCCAGTCGAGCGAGCCGCGGCCGTGGACCCTGGCGCCCTCGCTCGACTCCTTCCGACGCGTCTTCGGGCAACAGGAATTCGGGCGTTACTTTCTCAACAGCCTTCTCGTGGCGGGCACCGTCGTGATCGCCTCCGCGCTGATCGCGTTTCTCGCCGCGACCGCCGTGACACGATTCCGGTTCCGTTTCCGGACCACCCTGCTCATCATGTTCCTGGTGGCGCAGATGGTGCCCGTCGAGGCGCTCACCATCCCGCTGTTCTTCCTCATGCGGGACTTCGGCCAGCTCAACACGCTGGGTTCGCTGATCCTGCCGCACATCGCCTTCTCGCTGCCGTTCGCGATCTGGATGCTGCGGGGCTTCGTGAAAGCCGTGCCGGAGGCCCTGGAGGAGGCCGCGTACATCGACGGCGCGAGCCGGGCGAGATTCCTGTGGCAGATCCTTTTCCCGCTGGTCTTCCCGGGGCTGGTGGCGACCAGCGTCTTCTCCTTCATCTCGACCTGGAACGACTTCCTGTTCGCCAAGTCGTTCATCATCAGCGACACCTCCCAGTCGACGCTCCCGATGGCGCTGCTGGTCTTCTACAAGCCGGACGACCCCGACTGGGGCGGGGTGATGGCAGCCTCCACGGTGATGACGATTCCCGTGCTGGTCTTCTTCGTACTCGTGCAACGACGACTCGTCTCCGGCCTCGGCGGAGCGGTGAAGGACTGACATGACCGAACTGATCCCGGCGCCGCGCGCCGTCGAAGAGCCCGCGCACGGTGCCGTCCCGCTCGACCGGGACACCACCCTGTGGGCCGCCCCCGGCACGGAGACCGCGGAACGCTGGCTGCGCGCCACGCTCGGCGCCGCCTTCGCGCTGCCCCTGCGGCCGGGAGCGCAGGACAGCGCGGGTGTACGGCTGCTGCTTGACGACGCGCTGGAGCCGGAGGCGTACCGGCTGAGCGTGAACCGCGACCGGGGCGTCGAGATCCGCGGCGGCGGGCCCGCGGGCGTCTTCTGGGGCGCCCAGAGCCTGCGGCAGCTGCTCGGGCCCGAGGCGTTCCGCCGGGCACCGCTGCGGCCCGGCGCCACCCCCGGCATCCCGTACCAGGTCGTCGAGGACGCGCCCCGTTTCCGCTGGCGCGGCATGATGCTGGACGTCGCCCGGCACTTCATGCCCAAGGAAGGCGTCCTGCGCTACCTGGACCTGATGGCCGCCCACAAACTCAACGTCCTCCACTTCCACCTGACGGACGACCAGGGCTGGCGCGTCGAGATCAAGCGGTATCCGAAACTCACCGAGACCGGTTCCTGGCGGGCGCGCACCAAATACGGGCACCGGGCGTCGCCGCTGTGGGAGGACAAGCCGCACGGCGGCTTCTACACCCAGGACGACATCCGGGAGATCGTCGCCTACGCCACCGAACGGCACATCACCGTCGTCCCCGAGATCGACGTACCCGGACACTCGCAGGCCGCCATCGCCGCGTATCCGGAACTCGGCAACACCGACGTCGTCGACACCGCCTCCCTCACCGTCTGGGACACCTGGGGCGTCTGCGAGAACGTCCTCGCGCCCACGGACACGACCCTGCGTTTCTACGAGGGCGTCTTCGAGGAACTCCTCGAACTCTTCCCCTCGGAGTTCGTCCACATCGGCGGCGACGAATGCCCGAAGGGACAGTGGCAGCGGTCGCCCGCCGCGCAGGAACGCATCAAGGAACTCGGGCTCGCCGGCGAGGACGAACTCCAGTCCTGGTTCATCAAGCACTTCGACCGGTGGCTGACCGCGCGCGGGCGCAGGCTCATCGGCTGGGACGAGATCCTGGAGGGCGGACTGGCCGAGGGTGCGGCCGTGTCGTCCTGGCGCGGGTACGCCGGCGGGGTCGCCGCCGCGCGCGCGGGACACGACGTGGTCATGTGCCCCGAGCAGCGGGTGTACCTGGACCACCGGCAGGACGCGGGCGAGGACGAGCCCGTGCCGATCGGTTTCGTGCGCACCCTGGAGGACGTCTACCGGTTCGAGCCGGTTCCCCCGGAGCTGACGCCCGAGGAGGCCGCACATGTGCTCGGCACCCAGGCGAACGTGTGGACCGAGGTGTTGGAGAACCAGGCACGCGTCGACTACCAGGTCTTCCCGCGGCTGGCCGCTTTCGCGGAGGTCGCCTGGAGCGCCCTGCCCGCCCCCGGCGCACGGGACTTCGCCGACTTCGAGCGGCGGATGACCGCCCACTACCGGCGGCTCGACGCCCTCGGCGTCGGCTACCGGCCGCCCGCCGGCCCCCTGCCCTGGCAGCGCCGGCCCGGCGTGCTCGGCCGGCCGATCGACGGGCCACCGCCGAACAAGTGAGGAAAAACGCCCCGAAGCACCACTGAAGAGTGGCAACTCGCGCGCATCGTCGACCAACGGTGATCCCGTACGAAAACGGTCCATCTCGCCGACGAGGTGGGCGAATGCCTCCTAGCGGACCCCCGCGTTCGGGCCCTGCGAAGATGTGCCAGAGTTGCCACGTCCGCCCTGTCAGGTCGTACCGTACGGCAACACGGGCGGGACCAGGTGGGACAGCGGGAAGGGGCAGTCGGTTTGACCACGCACGCACCGCAGGCGGCGCAGGCCGTCACGCTGCCCACGACCCTGGACGAGGCCGTGGCGGCGCTCGGCACCATGCCCGCCGCCGTGCCGGTGGCGGGCGGCACCGACCTGATGGCCGCCGTCAACTCCGGGCAGCTCAGGCCCGCCGCGCTGGTCGGCCTCGGCCGCATCAGCGAGATCCGCGGCTGGCAGTACCAGGACGGGCACGCGCTGCTCGGCGCCGGGCTCACGCACGCCCGCATGGGCCGCCCCGACTTCGCCGCCCTCATCCCGGCGCTCGCCGCCGCCGCGCGCGCCGCCGGCCCGCCGCAGATCCGCAACGCGGGCACCCTGGGCGGCAACATCGCCTCCGCCGCGCCCACCGGGGACGCGCTGCCCGTGCTGGCCGCGCTGGAGGCGACCCTGATCATCGCGGGCCCGGGCGGGGCCCGCCGCGAGATGCCGGTCTCGCACCTGCTGGCCGGCATGGAGATGCTCCGCGCGGGCGAACTCATCGGCTACGTGCGCGTGCCGCTGCTGCACGCCCCGCAGGTCTTCCTCAAGGCGACCGGACGGACCGGTCCCGGCCGGGCGATGGCGTCCGTGTCCCTGGTCCTCGACCCCGCCCGGCGCGGGGTGCGCTGCGCGGTCGGTGCCATCGCGCCGATGCCGCTGCGCCCGCTGGAGGCCGAGCAGTGGGTGGCCTCGCTCATCGACTGGGACAACGGCCGCGCGATCGTTCCGGAGGCCCTGGCCGCCTTCGGCGAGTACGTCGCCGCCGCCTGCATCCCCGACGCGGCGCCGGCCGAGGACGGCTCCGTGCCGCAGCTCCCGCCCGCCGTACTGCACCTGCGGCGCACCGTCGCCGCGCTGGCCCGACGAGCACTGGGGAGGGCGCTGTCGTGACCGACGACCAGCACGACGACCGGCACGGACAGGGCGCGCCCCGCGGCGGCGGACGCTGGGACCCGCTGCCGCAGGGCGACTACGACGACGGCGCCACGGCCTTCGTGAAGCTTCCCGAGGGCGGCATCGACGCGCTGCTGGCCTCGGCCGACAGTCCGCTCGCCGCGCCCGGGCACGGCTATGTGCCGCCGCAGATCACGGTGGCGCCCGCCACCACCGCCGGCACCGACCCGGCGGCCACCGGCAGCTGGGCGATGCCGTCCGCACCCGTCGACGGCGCCCAGTGGCACGTCCCGGACGCCGGGGAGCAGCACGACGCCCACGGGCACCCGGGGCAGCAGGAGCACACCGGGTACGCGCAGCAGGACCCGTACGGCCAGGCCGCGGGGTACGACGCGCACGCCGGGCACGGCGACGGGTTCGCGTACCACCCGGGCGCCACCGGCCAGTGGGACTTCTCCGACGCCGCGGAGGACACGGCATCGGCGGCCGAGGCGGGGCACGAGGCGCCCGGCCAGGACGTCACCGGGCAGTGGTCCATCCCCGTCGCCGGCGGCGACCTCCCGGACGAGTCGGGCGAGTTCACCGCGTCGTCGCTGGCCGAGCAGTGGGGCGGCACCGCGCCGGCCACCCTGCCCGGCGGCGCCCCGGCGCCCTGGGCGACCCAGCCGTGGGCCCAGGGGCCGGCCGAGCCGGACCGTGCCGACGACGACCGGGCGCCCGGGACGGCCCCGGGTCCCGTTCCGTCCGCCGGTCCCGTGTCCTCGCACGCCCCGACGGCCGAGGCGTACGCGAGGGCGCACGCGCGCCCCGCTGCGGGGGACGGCACGGAGGAGGCGGCCTCGGAGGAGGCGGCGCCCGAGGCGGCCCCCGAGGTGACGACCTCCGAGGAGACGGCCCCCGACGGGGCGCCCTCCGGACAGGAAGCGGCCGACGAGGCGGCGACCGGCGAGACCGAGGAGGCCGAGGAGGCCCCTGAGGGCGCCGCTGAGCCCTCCGCGGCAGTCGCCGGGGAGGAGGAGACGGCCACCGAGCCGGACGCCCCCGAGGAGCCCCGTACCGACCCGGCCCCGGCACCGGGCCCCGCGGCCGCGCACGAGGCGGACGACGAGCCGCGTCCGGAGCCCTCGGCGGACCCCGCCGCCCCCGCCGAGCCGGGCCCCGTCGGCCCGCAGGACGAGCACCCCCTCGCCTCCTACGTGCTCCGCGTCAACGGCGCCGACCGCCCCGTCACCGACGCCTGGATCGGCGAGTCCCTGCTGTACGTGCTGCGCGAACGCCTCGGCCTCGCGGGCGCCAAGGACGGCTGCTCGCAGGGCGAGTGCGGGGCCTGCAACGTCCAGGTCGACGGCCGGCTCGTCGCCTCCTGCCTGGTCCCGGCCGTCACCGCCGCCGGCAGCGAGGTGCGCACCGTCGAGGGCCTGGCCGCCGACGGGCAGCCGTCGGACGTGCAGCGGGCGCTCGCCCGGTGCGGCGCCGTGCAGTGCGGCTTCTGCGTGCCGGGCATGGCGATGACCGTGCACAACCTCCTGGAGGGCAATCCGGCGCCGACCGACCTGGAGGCCCGGCAGGCCCTGTGCGGCAACCTGTGCCGCTGCTCCGGCTACCGGGGCGTCCTGGAGGCGGTCAGGGAGGTCGTCGCCGAGCGCTCGGCCCACTCCGCGGCCGACGCGGCCGAGGCGGACGCCGACGAGCCCCGCATCCCGCACCAGGCGGGCCCGGGCGCCGGCGGCGTCAACGCGTCGGCGTTCGAGTCCCCGGGCGCGCCCGGGGCACCGGACGCGCCCGCACCGCACGACCAGCCGTACGGCGAGCAGTCCCACGGCGACGAGTCCTACGGTGACGAGTCCTACGACGAGCAGTCGTACGGCGACGAGTCCTACGGCGATCACCC
Organism: Streptomyces sp. SID5910; assembly: GCF_009862125.1. Classification (GTDB taxonomy): domain Bacteria; phylum Actinomycetota; class Actinomycetes; order Streptomycetales; family Streptomycetaceae; genus Streptomyces. The sequence continues at coordinate 2,411 of NZ_WWHX01000560.1, read as the reverse complement.
GTACGGCGACCAGCACTTCGGGGACCAGGCGTACGGGGACCAGCCCTACGGCGGCCCGTCCCACGGCGGCCCGTCCCACGACGACCGGCCCCACCGCGACCAGTCCCACGGCCAGGACGGAGGCCACGCGTGAGCAACGATGCCGCCACCGCCGAGGCCGCGGGAGCGGCGGAGGCCGTTCCCGCCCCCGAGCCGGTCCCGCACGGCCTCGGCGCCTCCCTGCCGCCCGCCGACGCCCGCGCCAAGACCGAGGGCACCTTCCCGTACGCCGCCGACCTGTGGGCCGAGGGCCTGCTGTGGGCCGCCGTCCTGCGCTCACCGCACCCGCACGCGCGCATCGTGTCCATCGACACCACCCACGCGCGCGAGATGCCCGGCGTACGGGCCGTCGTCACCCACGAGGACGTGCCGGGCACCGCGCTGCACGGCCGCGGCCGGGCCGACCGCCCCGTGTTCGCGTCCGAGGTCGTACGCCACCACGGCGAGCCCATCGCCGCCGTCGCCGCGGACCACCCGGACACCGCGCGGATGGCCGCCGCCGCCGTCATCGTCGAGTACGAGGTGCTCGACCCGGTCACCGACCCCGAGCAGGCCTTCGAGGCCGAGCCGCTGCACCCCGACGGCAACCTGATCCGGCACATCCCGCTGCGGCACGGCGACCCGGAGGCGGCCGGCGAGATCGTCGTCGAGGGCCTGTACCGCATCGGCCGCCAGGACCCGGCCCCCATCGGCGCCGAGGCGGGCCTCGCCGTACCGCGCCCCGACGGCGGCGTGGAGCTGTACCTGGCCTCCACCGACCCGCACGGCGACCGCGACACGGCCGCCGCCTGCTACGGGCTCGAACCCGAACGGGTGAAGATCGTGGTCACCGGGGTGCCCGGCGCCACCGCCGACCGCGAGGACCAGGGCTTCCAACTGCCGCTCGGCCTGCTGGCGCTGAAGACCGGCTGCCCGGTGAAGCTGACCGCCACGCGCGAGGAGTCCTTCCTCGGCCACACCCACCGCCACCCCACCCTGCTGCGCTACCGCCACCACGCGGACGCCGAGGGCCGGGTGGTCAAGGTCGAGGCGCAGATCCTGCTCGACGCGGGTGCCTACGCCGACACGTCCTCCGACGCCCTGGCCGCCGCGGTGGCCTTCGCCTGTGGCCCGTACGTCGTCCCGAACGCCTTCATCGAGGGCTGGGCGGTACGCACCAACAACCCGCCCTCCGGCCATGTGCGCGGCGAGGGCGCCATGCAGGTGTGCGCCGCGTACGAGGCGCAGATGGACAAGATCGCCAAGAAGCTGGGCCTGGACCCGGCCGAGGTGCGGCTGCGCAACGTCCTGGCCACCGGCGACGTCCTCCCGACCGGCCAGACGGTCACGTGCCCGGCGCCGGTCGCCGAACTCCTCCAGGCGGTCCGCGACTTCCCGCTCCCCGACCTGCCCAAGGACACGCCCGAGGACGAATGGCTGCTGCCCGGCGGCCCCGAGGGCGCGGGCGAACCGGGCGCGGTGCGCCGGGGCGTGGGCTACGGCATCGGCATGGTGCACATGCTCGGCGCGGAGGGCGCGGACGAGGTCTCCACGGCGACGGTGAAGGTCCAGGACGGCGTGGCGACGGTGCTGTGCGCGGCCGTGGAGACCGGCCAGGGCTTCACGACGCTGGCCCGGCAGATCGTGCAGGAGACGCTGGGCATCGACGAGGTCCACGTGGCCCCTGTCGACACCGACCAGCCCCCGGCCGGCGCGGGCTGCCGGGGCCGCCACACCTGGGTCTCGGGCGGCGCGGTGGAACGGGCGGCCAAGATGGTCCGCACCCAGCTGCTCCAGCCCCTGGCCCACCAGTTCGGGATGTCCACGGAACTGCTCCAGATCGCCGACGGCAAGATCACCTCGTACGACGGCGTGCTGTCGACCACGGTCGCCGAGGCGCTGGACGGCAAGGAGCTGTGGGCGACCGCCCAGTGCCGCCCGCACCCGACGGAGCCGCTGGACGAGACCGGCCAGGGCGACGCCTTCGTCGGCATGTCCTTCTGCGCGATCCGCGCGGTGGTGGACGTCGACATCGAGATCGGCTCGGTACGGGTCGTGGAACTGGCGGTCGCCCAGGACGTGGGCCGGATCCTGAACCCCGCCCAGCTCACCGCCCGGATCGAGGGGGGCGTCACGCAGGGCGTCGGCATCGCGCTCACGGAGAACCTGCGCACGCCGCGCGGCCTGATCCGCCACCCCGACCTGACCGGCTACGCCCTGCCGACGGCCCTGGACGCCCCGGACATCCGCATCGTGAAGCTCGTCGAGGAACGGGACGTGGTCGCCCCCTTCGGCGCGAAGGCGGTCAGCGCGGTCCCGGTGGTGGCGTCCCCGGCGGCGGTGGCCTCGGCGGTCCGCGCAGCCACGGGCCGCCCGGTGAACCGCCTCCCGAA
>NZ_WWHX01000056.1 GCF_009862125.1 Streptomyces sp. SID5910 | reverse complement strand
CCGCCCCGGAACCCGCGGTCCCCCGCTTCCCCCTGATCGTCCTGGCCCTCACCCTGGCCGGATTCGCCGTGTCCTCCCCCGCCGGCCTGGACCCCGCCTGGGCGGCACTGGCCGGGGTCCTGGTGCTCGGCGCACGGGCGCTGCACCGGCGGCACGTCACCCCCCGGGAGCTGGTGGGCGCCGCCGCCCCGCTGTTCTGCCTGTTCGTGCTGGCGCTGGGCATCGTGGTGCAGGGCGTGGTGGCGGGCGGCCTGGCCACGGGACTGCGGCACCTGCTGCCCGACGGCCAGTCCCTCGCGGCGCTGCTGGGCGTGGCGACGGTCGCCGCGGTGCTGGCCAACGTCATCAACAATCTGCCGGCCGTGCTGGCGCTGCTCCCCCTGACCGCGCCCGCCGGCCCGGGTCCCGTCCTCGCCGTGCTGATCGGCGTGAACCTGGGCCCGAACCTGACCTACGTCGGCTCGCTCGCCACGCTGCTGTGGCGGCGGGTCCTGCACCGGCACGGCGTCGAGGCGGACCTCGGCCGGTTCACCCGGCTGGGCCTGCTCACCGTCCCGGCCACGCTGGCGGTCTCGACGGTCGCGCTGTGGGCCATGCTGCGCCTCGTCGGCACGTGACACCGCCCATGGTCCCCGTGCCCGCCCTCACCACGCCCCGCCGCTGAGGGTGGGCCGCCGTACGGCCTCGGCGGCGTCCCGCAGATGCAGGGCGACGGTGATCAGGGCGCGCAGGGCGGAGGGCCGCAGGCTCTGGGCGCTCTCGGCGGCCAGCACCAGCAGGCAGCCGGCGGCCTGCTCGACCACCGGGACGGAGAACGCGAAGTCGTCGCCGTCGGCACCGCGGAACGCGCGCCAGGGGGTCGCGGCGCCGTCGATGGCCTTCTGGACCGCGTGCTCGAGGTGCTGTGCGGCCTGTTCGCACACGGGGGCCGGCAGGACGATGGTGCGGTGGAACGCTGAACTGGTCATAGTCCCACTGCTCCCCCGCTCCCGGGGTCTTCCCTCGGCGCCGTGGGCGTTTTTCACCGGGTCGGCGGCGCCCCGGCCGTACTCTGACCGCCATGTCAGCCACACCCCCGCCCTCACCGTCCCCCTCGCCCTCGTCCGTCGCCGCCCGGCTCACCGGCCGGACGGTCACCGCCGAGCGCCGGCTGTCCGGGACGCTCGCCGAAGTGGCCCTCGACGACGGCCGCACGGTGATGGTCAAACGCGGGGAGGGCACCGGCGCGGCGCGGGCGGAGGCCGCGGGCCTGCGCTGGCTGGCCGGCGCGGGCGCCGTCCGGATCCCTCAGGTGCACGGCGACGACGCGGACTGGCTGGTCACCGACCGGGTCGAGCAGGGACCGCCGAGCGAGGAGGCGGCGGCCGGGTTCGGCCGGGAGCTGGCGGCCCTGCACGCCGCCGGGGCGCCCGCGTTCGGCTCCCCGCCGCCCGGCGGGCCCGTGGAGGCGTACATCGGCCTCGCCCCGATGCGCAACGTCACGGGGGACGACTGGCCGAGGTGGTACGCCGAGCACCGGGTGCTGCCGTATCTGCGCAGCGCGGTCGACGCGGGCACCGTGGGTGCCGCGGAGGCGGCCGACGTGGAGCGGGTGTGCGAGCGGCTGCCGGAGCTGGCCGGGCCCGCCGAGCCGCCGGCGCGTCTGCACGGCGACCTGTGGAACGGCAATGTGCTGTGGGGCGCCGACGGGCACGTCCGGCTGATCGATCCGGCGGCGCACGGCGGGCACCGGGAGACCGACCTGGCGATGCTGCGCCTGTTCGGCTGCCCGCTCCTGGAGCGGATCATGGACGGCTACGGGCAGGCGGCGCCGCTCGCCGACGGCTGGGCCGCCCGCGTCGGTGTGCACCAGCTGTTCCCGCTGCTGGTGCACGCCGTGCTGTTCGGGCGCGGCTACGCCGAGCAGGCCGTGGCCGCGGCGCGGGCCGCCCTGGCCGGCTGAGAGGCGGGGCGGCCCGTGCGCTGAGGGGGCGCGTCGTCAGCGGGCGTCAGCGGGTCACGACGTGCCGTTCGTTCGGGACGCAGTGGGTCATGGTCAGGCCCTCCACGTCGCGCGGCGGGTTCTTGCCGAGGTTGGCCAGGCGCTCGCGGTCCTCGTCGGTGAGGTCCTGGCTCGCGAGCGGCTCCAGGTGCCGGACGTCCTGCGGGCTGATCCCGAGGCCCTCGCCGACCCTGAGGCCGAGGTCGTTCTCGACCATCAGGAAGTGCCACACCATGCGCTCCTGCACCGGCCGGTCGCACTGGGAGAGGAGGTCGACGAAGTTCGCCACGAGGTCGTCGCGCTCCCACTCCTCCAGCAGCAGATAGCGCTGTCCGGCCTGGAGGTAGTCGTTGGTGCGCGGGATCCGCTGGCGGGTGAGCCGCCCGTGGATCTCCGGGCCCTGCTCGTCGTGCGTCGGGTACTGGGCCTCGCGCAGGCCGCCGGTGATCGACGGTTCGTAGTTGACGATCGGGTTCTCGCCGCCGCCGTCGACGTGGTACGTCATCTGCCCGTCGCGCTGGTTGGTGCGCACCTGCGCGTGCTTCGCCTGGTTCACGGGCAGCTGGAGGTAGTTGGGGCCGACCCGGTGGCGCTGGGTGTCGCTGTAGGAGAATGTGCGGCCGACGAGCATCTTGTCGTCGGAGAAGTCCAGGCCGTCGACGAGGACACCGGTGCCGAAGGAGATCTGCTCGTTCTCGGCGAAGTAGTTCTCGGGCATCCGGTCGAGCACCATCCGGCCGACCGGCTTCGCCGGGAACTCCTGCTCGGGCCAGGTCTTGGTGTCGTCGAGCGGGTCGAAGTCGAGCTCCGGGTGGTCGTTGTCGTCCATCATCTGGACGAGCAGTTCCCACTCGGGGTGGTCGCCGCGCGTGACGGCGTCGTAGAGGTCCTTGGTGGCGTGGCCGAGGTCCTTGGCCTGGACGTTGGCCGCGTCCTCCTCGGTCATGCTGCGCACGCCCTGCTTGGGCATCCAGTGGTACTTGACGAGCTTGGTCTCGCCCGCCGCGTTGACCCACTTGTAGGTGTTGACGCCGAAGCCCTGCTGGTGGCGGTAGTCCGCCGGGATGCCGCGGGGGCTGAACAGGTTGACCAGCATGTGCATGCACTCCGGCGTCTGCGACATGAAGTCGAAGATGCGCCGGGGCTGCTGCGTGAAGGTCACCGGGTCCGGCTTGAGGGCGTGGATGACGTCGGGGAACTTGATCGCGTCGCGGATGAAGAAGACGGCCAGGTTGTTGCCGACGAGATCCCAGTTGCCGTCCTCGGTGTAGAACTTGACGGCGAAGCCGCGGGGGTCGCGGGCGGTCTCCGCGGAGTCGCGTCCGCCGATGACGGTGGAGAAGCGGACGGCGACGTCGGTGCGCTTGCCGCGCTCCTGGAACAGCTTGGCCCGGGTGAAGCGGTCGACGGGCTCGTCGCCCCAGGCGCCGTAGGCCTCGAAGTACCCGTAGGCGGTCACGCCGCGGGCGTGCACGACGCGCTCGGGGATGCGCTCCCGGTCGAAGTGGCTGATCTTCTCCAGGAACTGGTAGTTCTCCAGCGTGGCGGGCCCGCGGGCGCCGACCGTGCGCTGGTTCTGGTTGTCGTAGACGGGGTGTCCCTGCCGGTTGGTGAGCACCTTCCGGTCGTCGCCCGGCGCGGGACCCTGGCTCGATACGTCCGTCATGTCTCGTGGGCTCCTTCGACTCGTGGCCGCCGTCGGACGCGGCCCTGAGCTGCGAGGCGGCTGTCGGCCGCGCACATGGGCGGCCCGGGTACCCGGGCGCGTGCTGTCCGTCACACCCCAGTTTGCGCAGCTTCGGCGGCGGTGTCGTGCGGGCCGGTGCGACAGGGCGAGGGCCCGGTCACCGTCGTGTCGTGGGGGTGTCCGGGCCCCGGAGGCGGCGGGTGCGGCGTCAGCCGTCGCTCAGGCGGGCGCGCAGCAGCCCCTTGCCCAGTTCGGCTCCCTTGCGGCTGTCCGCCTGCGCCTTGCGGAACAGCTCCGCGACCTCGGTGTCCTTGTTGCGCTCGGCGTCCTGGATGTACGTCTCCAGGCGCAGCGCGTTGCTCAGGCACGACTCGACGTACCAGATGAGGTTGTAGTCCTTGTCCTGCGTACCGGTCACACCACCGGTCTCCGTACCGCCGGCCATGGGGGGCCTCCTCTGCGAGGTGTTCGTTCCGGGATCCGGGGCCGGGTACCCGGGCCGCGCGGGGGCACACGGCGCCGCCCGGACCGCGCCACCGGCCCGGCATCAAGCCCGCTCCGACCGGGCACCGCCCCCGCCACCCCCATGATGTCCCACTGGGTCACATGTCCCGCTGGGACATTTCCGGGTGTACGCTCGGAGGCATGAAGGCAGCGAAGTCCCCCACCGCCCCCGAGGACCGGCGGCAGCGCAAGGCGCGGCGGACCCGCGACGCGCTGGCCACCGCCGCCTGCGACCTGCTCCTGGAGCAGGGGCCGGCGGGGACCACGGTGGAGGCCATCGCCGAGCGGGCGGACGTCACGCGCCGCACGTTCAGCCGGCACTTCGCCGGCAAGGAGGACGCCGCACTCGACTTCGTCCGCCGCGACGGCGACCGCATCAACGCACTGCTGCGCCTGCGTCCGGCCGACGAGCCGCCCCTGGTCGCCTATCGCCGGGCGGTGCGCGACTGGCTGGCCGACCGGGACGACCCGGCCTGGCACGTGCGTCCCCAGATGCGCCGGCTGCTGTCCCTGGTGGACAGCGAGCCCGACCTGTTCGCCGCCTACCAGCGCATCCGCGTCGACGCCCAGGAGGAGTCGATCCGGATCGTCGCAGGCCGGCTCGGCACCGACGACGCCCGGGACGTGCGCCCGGCCGCGATCGTCGACGCCGCCGCCGGAGTCCTCGTCGCCGCCCTGCGCCTGTGGGCGCGCGGCACCGGCGAGGACCCGGGAGCCCGGGACCTCGCCGCCCTGGTGGAGCGGGCCTACGACGCCCTGACCTCGGAGGCCGCGGCCGCGGTCCCCGCCGGCACCACAGAAGACTGAGAGCACCATGAGCACCACCGGCACCACCCCCGCCACGGACACCACCACCCCCGCCGCCACCGGCCACACCGCCGAGTTCGCCGGCCGTACCGCCCTCGTCACCGGCGCCGCCTCCGGCATCGGCCTGGCCACCGCCCGCCGCCTGGGCGCGGCCGGCGCCGCGGTCGTCATCGCCGACCACAACGCCGAGGGCGCCGAGAAGGCCGCCGCCGAGCTGACGGCGGATGGCATCCGCGCGGCCGCCGTCACCCTGGACGTGACCCGCCCGGAGTCCGTCGAGGCGGCCGTCCGCTTCACCGTCGACACCTTCGGCGGCCTGGACCTCGCCGTGAACAACGCCGGCATCGGCGGCCCGAGCGCCCCGACCGGCGAGTACGACATCGAGGCCTACCAGCGCGTCGTGCGCACCAACCTCGACGGCGTCTTCTACTCGATGCGCTACGAACTTCCCGCCCTGCGGGCCGCGGGCCGGGGCGGCGCCATCGTCAACGTCGCCTCCATCCTCGGCTCCGTCGGCTTCGCCGGCTCCCCCGCCTACGTCGCCGCCAAGCACGGCGTGGTCGGGCTGACCAAGGCGGCCGCCGCCGAGTACGCCGCCGAGGGCATCCGCGTCAACGCGGTCGGTCCCGGCTTCATCGACACGCCGCTGCTGAAGTCCATGGACGAGGCCGCCTACAACGGCCTGGTCGCGCTGCACCCGGCCGGCCGCCTCGGGCGCTCCGAGGAGGTCGCCGAGCTGATCGCCTTCCTGCTGTCGGACCGGGCGTCGTTCGTCGCCGGCAGCTACCACCTGGTGGACGGCGCCTACACCGCCGTCTGATCCGGGCGGCGCACGGGGGAGATCACAGGGGGACATCTCAGGGGGACGTCACGGGGGCAGAACGAAGGAGTCCGATCATGAAGGCATTGCAGTACCGCACCATCGGGGCCCCGCCCGAGGTGGTCACCGTCCCCGACCCCGAGCCCGGCCCCGGCCAGGTGCTGCTGAAGGTCACCGCCGCCGGGGTGTGCCACTCCGACATCGCGGTGATGAGCTGGCCCGCCGAGGGCTTCCCGTACGACCTGCCGCTCACCCTCGGCCACGAGGGCGTCGGCACGGTCGCGGCGCTGGGCGCCGGGGTGACGGGTGTCGCGGAGGGCGACGAGGTCGCCGTGTACGGCCCCTGGGGCTGCGGCACCTGCGCCAAGTGCGCGGAGGGCAAGGAGAACTACTGCCTGCGCGCCGACGAGCTGGGCATCCGTCCGCCGGGCCTCGGCCGTCCGGGCTCGATGGCCGAGTACCTGCTGATCGACGACCCGCGTCACCTGGTCCCGCTGGACGGGCTCGACCCGGTCGCGGCGGTGCCGCTGACGGACGCCGGGCTGACGCCGTACCACGCGATCAAGCGGTCGCTGCCCAAGCTCGTGCCCGGCTCGACGGCGGTGGTCATCGGCGCCGGCGGTCTCGGCCACGTCGCGATCCAGCTGCTGCGCGCCCTGACGTCCGCCCGGGTCGTCGCCCTCGACGTCAGCGAGGACAAGCTGCGCCTGGCCCGTGAGGTGGGCGCGCACGAGGCGGTGCTGTCCGACGCGAAGGCGGCGGACGCGGTGCGCGAGATCACCGGCGGTCTCGGCGCCGAGGCTGTGTTCGACTTCGTCGGGGTGGCGCCCACCGTGAAGACCGCGGGGGCCGTCGCGGCGGTCGAGGGCGACGTCACGCTGGTCGGCATCGGCGGCGGGTCGCTTCCCGTCGGATTCGGGATGCTGCCCTTCGAGGTGTCGGTCAACGCGCCCTACTGGGGCAGCCGCAGCGAGCTGATCGAGGTGCTGAACCTGGCCCGTTCGGGTGCCGTGTCGGTGCACACCGAGACGTACTCCCTGGACGACGCCCCGCTCGCCTACGAGCGGCTGCACTCGGGCCTGGTCGACGGGCGCGCGGTGATCCTCCCGCACGGCTGACCGGACCCGCCGCCCGCCCGGCCCTCGCCCGGTACCGGGGAACGGCAGCAGGGGGCGCGACCGGTCCCCCGTTCCGGTCGTGCCCCCGCGGCCCGTCGAACGTACGTGGACGGATGGCCGGTTGTGAATCGTCCCGATGCCCGCTGCCGGGCCCGGAGGACTCACCCGTGCACAGGTGAGTCCGGATGGCCCGGTTTCGTCCCGTGCAGGTCCGGCCGGTCGAGGTCTCCCAGGGCCAGGTGGGCCAGTACCACTTCGTACAGATCGCTGCCGGCGGCGAGCAGCTGACGCTCCAGGACGGGTTCCGCGCTGCGGACGTGCTCCCGCACGGTCTGGGCGTGGACGCCGAGCCGCCGGGCGGCCCGCTCGGCGTTGCCGCCGGCGGCGATCCAGGTGCGCAGCGTGCGGCGCACGTTCCGCGCGTCCGGATCCAGCCGTCCGAGCAGGTCACCGGCCCAGGTGTGCAGCGCGGGCCCGGCCAGCAGGTCGGTGAGGCAGGCACGGCCGGGCCCGGTCGCGTTCTTCTCGGCGTCCGCCGCGAGAGCGGCCTGGGCGTTCAGGGCGAGGTGGACGGTGGCGCGCACGGTCAGGTCGGCGAAGTCGGTGCGCAGCAGGCCCTCGACGCGGTCCATGCGGGCGCGGACCGTGTTGCGGCTGACGCCGAGGACCTTGGCCGTGTTGACGGCGGTGAACTCCAGGCCGAGCCGGGTGGTGGCGAGCAGTTCGGCGCGGGTGTGGTGCGGCAGGCCGTCGAGGGGGCGCAGGACGCGGGCCGTCCAGTCCCCCAGGGCGGCCGGGTCCATCAGGCGCTCGGGGCGGGTCCGCTCGGCGTACACGGCCGCCTTCCCGGGCCGGAAGCGGGCCACGGCCAGCGCGCTGACGGCCTGCCCGTACGCGACGGCGGTGCGGGCGAGGCTCTGCCGGGCGCTGCCGCCGAGGAAGACGCCGTCGGTGCGGCCGACGAGCGACCGCAGCGCCTCGCCGGTCGCGTCGCGGGGGGTGAGGACGATGACGTGCCCGTCCATGGCGGGGCAGCGCACCACCAGGGCCCGTTCCCCCGTGGCCGACAGGCACTCCTCGGCGAGGCGGTCGCGTTGCTCGGGGAAGCTCTCCATGACGTAGACGCACGCGGTGTCGGTGTCGAGGAGGCCGGGCCAGAGGCCGGCGGCCACGCGGCGCGCGGAGACGGTGTCCTCGACCATCAGCAGTTGCAGGATGGCGAGGCGCAGGTCGGAGGTGGCCCGTCGCAGCCGCTGTCCGGCGGCGGCGGACTCGTGTTCCGCCAGCAGGAGTTCCACGACCTGGGCGGTGTGGGTGACGATGTCGGCGGCCCGCCGGTCGAACGGGACGTCGCGGGTGACCGCGAGGACGGCGGCGGGTGCCGGGTGGGCGCGCTCCACCCGGACCAGGCGCAGATGGCGGCCGCAGTCCTCCAGGGCGGCGGAGGCGATGCGGCCGGCGGTGATGTCCGCGATCAGGTGGCCGTCCAGCGGGGTGCGGGTCCCGGCCAGGAGGCCGCCGGTGCCGTCCTGGAGCGTGACGGTCGCGTCCACGGCCCGGGCGAGCCAGGCCACGACCCTGCGTACGTCGCGTCCGGCCGGCCGCAGGTGGTCGAGCAGTTCCTCCGCCCATCCCGGGGGCCCGCCGGCCCTCGCGTTCCGCTGCCGTGTCCCGTCCTCGCGGCCCGCCACGTCCGCCGTCTCCTCGTCGTCGACTCGTCTTCGCCCAGTTCAGCGACGTTACCGCATGCCCGCCCGCGGCGCGGTGCGTGCGGGCGGCGACCGGGCCTGCTCGGTCCGGGCCCGCGGGCGGCATAAGCTCGGTGAATGGCGAAGTACTTCGACGTGCACCCCGACAACCCCCAGCCGCGCAGCATCGCCCAGATCGCCGACAGTGTCCGCGCGGGCGCGCTGATCGCGTACCCGACGGACTCCTGTTACGCGCTGGGCTGCCGGCTGGGCAGCCGCGACGGGACCGACCGCATCCGGTCGATCCGGCACCTGGACAACCGGCACCACTTCACCCTGGTGTGCCAGGACTTCGCGCAGCTCGGCCAGTTCGTACAGATCGACAACGACGTGTTCCGGGCGATCAAGGCGTCGACCCCGGGCAGTTACACCTTCATCCTGCCCGCGACGAGGGAGGTGCCGCGCATGCTCCAGCACCCGAAGAAGAAGACGGTCGGCGTGCGCATCCCCGACCACGTCGTCACGCAGGCGCTGCTGGCCGAGCTGGGTGAGCCGCTGCTGTCCAGCACCCTCCTGCTGCCCGACGAGGAGGAGCCGATGACGCAGGGCTGGGAGATCAAGGACCGGCTCGACCACGTGGTGGACGCGGTGATCGACTCCGGTGAGTGCGGCACCGAGCCGACCACGGTCGTCGACTTCTCCGGCGGGGAGGCGGAGATCGTGCGCCGGGGCGCCGGCGACCCGGCGCGGTTCGAGTAGCGCCCACACCGTCCGCCCGGCCCCGAGAACACGAGAATCCGAGAACCCCGGAGAGAGGCGAGCCACCCATGACCGCCGTGGAGACAGCCGACGTCGGCATTCCCACCGACGACGGCACCGCAGACGCCTACCTGGCCCACCCGGCCGACGGGGGACCGCACCCCGCGGTCCTGCTGTACATGGACGCCTTCGGTCTGCGCCCGTCCCTGCGCGCCATGGCGGACCGGCTGGCCGGCGCCGGGTACACCGTCCTGGTGCCCAACGTGTTCTACCGCAGCGGGCGGGCGCCCGTCGTGGAACTCCCCGAGTTCATCGACCCCGAGGCGCGTCCGGAGATCTTCCGGCGGCTCGGTCCGGTCATGAAGTCGCTCACCCCCGACCGGGCGGTGCGGGACGCGGGCGCCTACCTGGGGTGGCTGGCCCGGGCTCCGGAGGCGGCCGACGGTCCGGTGGCGCTCGTCGGCTACTGCATGGGCGCCGGGCTCGCCCTGCGCGCCACCGGCACCTTCCCGGACCGGGTTGCCGCGGTGGCCGGATTCCACGGCGGGAACCTGGCGACGGAGGACCCGCACAGTCCGCACCTGGTGGCCGGGAGCATGACCGCCGAGGCCTATTTCGCCCACGCGGACCACGACCCGGGCATGCCCGCCGCGCAGCAGGAGCGCCTGGAAGCGGCCCTGACCGAGGCGGGCGTGCCCCATCGGTGCGAGGTCTACACGGGAGCGCAGCACGGCTACACCCAGGCCGACACCTCCGCCTACGACGAGGAGGCGGCGGAGCGCCACTGGGACGCGCTGCTCGACCTGCTGAAGCGGACGTTCTGACCCGGGCGCCCGAAAAGGCCCGCCCGGGACCGGACTTGGCGGGCCCGCCCCCGTCCGGCCCCTCGACCGGGCGTTGTTACCGTGCCCGGGTGTCCAACTCCTCACGTGATTCCGCCGAAGGCGCCGGCTGGGGCTCCGCCGAGCCCGGCGCCTACCGGGCGCTGATGCCGCAGCGCACCGAGAAGCTGTCCTGGCTGGACCCGAGAACGCTGTGGGCCGCCCGCAACGGCGTACTGGCCTCCCTGTTCGGCGATCCCACGGGCCGTACCCGCGGCCGGTGGGTCGCTCAGCGGGCCGCCGCCGGGGCACCGGCCGACAAGGTCGTGCGGCGCGACGACCCGGACCGGTTCTCGTTCCTGGTCATCGGTGACACCGGAGAGGGCGACGACCCCCAGTACGCGGTCGTGCCGGGGCTGTTGAAGGAGGGCGGGGACACCCGGTTCGCCGTCCTCGCCAGCGACGTGATCTACCCGGTGGGCAGCGCCGACGACTACGGCACCAAGTTCTTCCGCCCGTACCGCGACTACCCGGCGCCGATCTACGCGATACCCGGCAACCACGACTGGTACGAGGACCTCGGCGGCTTCATGCGGGTCTTCTGCGACGACGCCCCGCCGCTGCCGCCCGAGCCCGCCCCACGCCCCCTCACCCGGGCGTGGCTGCGGTCCCGGCTGTGGCACCGGGCCCGCCCGGACGACGGCCGGCAGCTGGACGAGGCCCGCAAGCTGCGCTCCGCGCCCGGCCAGCAGGCCGTCCAGCCCGGCCCGTACTGGGCGATCGACGCCGGCCCGGTGCGGATCGTCGGCATCGACACGGGGCTGCTGGGCACCCTCGACGCCGAACAGGGCGCGTGGCTGCGCGAGGTGTCCCGGGGACCGCGCCCGAAGATCCTCGTCACCGGGTCTCCCCTGTACGTGGACGGCGAGCACCACCCGTGCGCCATCGAGGGCGGCGGCACCGTCGACGCCATCGTCCGCGACCCCGCGCACCGCTACGTCGCGGCGATCGGCGGCGACATCCACAACTACCAGCGCA
>NZ_WWHX01000559.1 GCF_009862125.1 Streptomyces sp. SID5910 | reverse complement strand
TCTGCGTCGGCAACCCGGTCGGCACCTTCGCCGACTTCCGCAACCAGATCACCGGCAAGAAGATGAGCGGCCCCTTCCGCGCCGGCTGGCAGATGGACTACCCGCTCATCCAGAACTTCCTCCAGCCGCTCTACTACACCAACGCCTCCTCCAACGACGGCAAGTGGTCCGACAAGAAGTTCGACGGCCTCGTCGACCAGGCGAACGGCGAGTCCGACACCGCCAAGGCCGTCCAGACCTTCCAGCAGGCCGAGGAGGTCGTGCGGGACAACATGGCCGCCATCCCGCTCTGGTACCAGAACGGCAGCGCCGGCTTCTCGCAGCGGCTGTCCAACGTCAAGCTCAACCCGTTCAGCGTCCCCGTCTACAACGAGATCAAGGTCAGCTGAGGAGGCGCCATGGGACGGTACGTCGTCCGGCGGCTGCTCCAGATGATCCCGGTCTTCATCGGGGCCACGCTGCTGATCTTCCTGATGGTCAACGTGATGGGCGACCCCATCGCCGGCCTGTGCGGCGACCGGGAGTGCGACCCGGCGACCGCGGCCCAGCTGAGGAGGGAGTTCGGCCTCGACAAGCCCGTGTGGCAGCAATACCTCACCTACATGGGCAACGTCTTCACCGGCGACTTCGGCACCGCCTTCAACGGGCAGCCGGTCACCGAGCTGATGGGGACGGCGTTCCCGGTGACCATCCGGCTGACCATCGTGGCGATCGTCTTCGAGATCGTCGTCGGCATCGTGCTCGGCGTCGTCACCGGCCTGCGCCGCGGACGCCCCGTCGACACCGGGGTGCTGCTGCTCACCCTCGTCGTCATCTCGGTCCCCACCTTCGTCACCGGCCTGCTGCTCCAGCTGCTGCTCGGCGTCAAATGGGGCTGGATCGACCCGGCGGTCTCCACGGCGGCCCCCTTCGACGAGCTGATCGTCCCCGGCCTGGTCCTCGCCTCCGTGTCCCTCGCGTACGTCACGCGGCTGACCCGCACCTCCATCGCGGAGAACCGGCGCTCCGACTACGTCCGCACCGCCATCGCCAAGGGCCTGCCCCGGCACCGGGTCATCACCCGGCACCTGCTGCGCAACTCCCTCATCCCGGTCGTCACCTTCATCGGCACCGACATCGGCGCCCTGATGGGCGGCGCCATCGTCACCGAGCGGATCTTCAACATCCACGGCGTCGGCTACCAGCTCTACCAGGGCATCCTGCGCCAGAACACGCAGACCGTCGTCGGCTTCGTCACCGTCCTGGTCCTCGTCTTCCTGATCGCCAACCTCGTCGTCGACCTCCTGTACGCCGTACTCGACCCGAGGATCCGCTATGCCTGAGCAGGAGCCCTACGAGCCGGAGCGCGCCATCGCCGGGACCGGCATGGGCGGCACGATGGACCTCGGCACCAGCGAGGCGGTCACCCTGGAGCAGCCGCCAGGGCCGGACGGGGCGGACCCCCGCGACAAGCCCCGCAGCCTGTGGTCCGACGCCTGGCACGACCTGCGCCGCAACCCGGTCTTCATCATCTCGGGCCTGGTCATCCTCTTCCTGGTCGTCATCTCCATCTGGCCGTCCCTGATCGCCTCCGGCAACCCCCTCAAGTGCGACCTCGCCAAAGCCCAGGAGGGCTCCCAGCCCGGCCACCCCTTCGGCTTCAACGGCCAGGGCTGCGACGTCTACACCCGCACCGTCTACGGCGCCCGCACGTCGGTGGAGGTCGGCGTCCTCGCCACGCTCGGCGTCGCCGTCCTCGGCAGCGTGCTCGGCGGACTCGCCGGGTTCTTCGGCGGGGCGGGGGACGCGGTGCTGTCCCGGATCACCGACGTCTTCTTCGCGATCCCGGTCGTCCTCGGCGGCCTCGTCCTGCTCTCCGTCATCACCAGCAACACCGTCTGGCCGGTCATCGGCTTCATCGTGCTGCTCGGCTGGCCGCAGATCTCCCGCATCGCCCGCGGCTCCGTCATCACCGCCAAACAGAACGACTACGTCCAGGCCGCCCGGGCGCTGGGCGCCTCCAACTCCCGACTGCTGCTGCGGCACATCGCGCCCAACGCCGTCGCCCCCGTCATCGTCGTGGCGACCATCGCGCTCGGCACCTACATCTCCCTGGAGGCGACCCTGTCCTTCCTCGGCGTGGGCCTGAAGCCGCCCAGCGTCTCCTGGGGCATCGACATCTCCGCCGCCGCCCCCTACGTCCGCAACGCCCCGCACGCGCTGCTGTGGCCCTCCGGCGCCCTGGCGATCACCGTCCTCGCGTTCATCATGCTCGGCGACGCGGTGCGCGACGCCCTCGACCCGAAGCTGAGGTGAGCCGCCGCCATGCTGCTCGAAGTGCGCGATCTGCACGTGGAGTTCCACACCCGCGACGGCGTCGCCAAGGCCGTCAACGGTGTCAGCTACGCCGTGGACGCCGGTGAGACCCTGGCCGTGCTCGGCGAGTCCGGCTCCGGCAAGTCCGTCACCGCCCAGACCGTCATGGGCATCCTCGACGTCCCGCCGGGCCGGGTCACCGCCGGCGAGATCCTCTTCGAGGGCCGCGACCTGCTGAAGCTGAAGGAGGAGGAACGCCGGAAGGTCCGCGGCGCCGAGATGGCGATGATCTTCCAGGACGCGCTGTCCTCCCTCAATCCGGTGCTGACGGTGGGCGACCAGCTCGGCGAGATGTTCACCGTGCACCGGGGCATGTCCCGCAAGGACGCCCGCGCCAAGGCCGTCGAGCTGATGGACCGCGTCCGCATCCCCGCCGCCAGGGAGCGGGTGAAGCAGTACCCGCACCAGTTCTCCGGCGGCATGCGCCAGCGCATCATGATCGCGATGGCGATGGCCCTGGAACCCAAGCTGATCATCGCCGACGAGCCGACCACCGCCCTCGACGTCACCGTCCAGGCCCAGGTCATGGAACTGCTCGCGGAACTCCAGCGCGAGTACCACATGGGCCTGATCCTCATCACCCACGACCTGGGCGTGGTCGCCGACGTCGCCGACAAGATCGCCGTGATGTACGCGGGCCGGATCGTGGAGACGGCGCCGGTCCACGACATCTACAAGGCCCCGGCCCACCCGTACACCCGCGGCCTGCTGGAGTCGATCCCGCGCCTGGACCAGAAGGGCCAGGAGCTCTACGCCATCAAGGGCCTGCCGCCCAACCTCACCCGCATCCCGCCCGGCTGCGCCTTCCACCCCCGCTGCCCCATGGTCCAGGACGTCTGCCGCACCGACGTACCGCCGCTGTACGCCGTGACGGAGCCGGAGTGGACCGGGGCGGAACGCGGGAGCGCCTGCCACTTCTGGAGGGAGTGCCTGCATGGCTGAGCCGATCCTGGAGGTGCGGGGGCTGGTCAAGCACTACCCGCTGACCTCCGGCATCCTCTTCAGGAAGCACGTCGGCGCGGTCAAGGCCGTCGACGGCGTGGACTTCGAGCTGGCCCGGGGCGAGACGCTGGGCATCGTCGGCGAGTCCGGCTGCGGCAAGTCCACCGTCGCCAAGATGCTGGTCAACCTGGAGAAGCCGACGGCGGGGGAGATCCGCTACAAGGGCGAGGACATCACCCGCCTGTCCGGCAAGGCCCTCAAGGCCGTCCGACGCAACATCCAGATGGTCTTCCAGGACCCGTACACCTCCCTCAACCCCCGGATGACGGTGGGCGACATCATCGGGGAGGCCTACGACATCCACCCCGAGGTGGCCCCGAAGGGGGACCGGCGGGGGCGGGTCCAGCACCTGCTGGACGTGGTCGGGCTCAACCCGGAGTACATCAACCGCTATCCGCACCAGTTCTCCGGCGGACAGCGCCAGCGCATCGGCATCGCCCGCGGACTCGCCCTGCGCCCGGAGATCATCGTCGCCGACGAACCGGTCTCCGCCCTCGACGTCTCGGTGCAGGCTCAGGTCATCAACCTGATGGGCCGGCTCCAGGACGAGTTCGAACTCTCGTACATCTTCATCGCCCACGACCTCTCCATCGTCCGGCACATCTCGGACCGGGTCGGCGTGATGTACCTCGGCCGCATCGTGGAGACCGGCCGCGACGCCGAGATCTACGACCACCCCACGCATCCCTACACCCAGGCCCTGCTGTCCGCGGTGCCCGTGCCCGACCCGGAGGCCCGGGAACACCGCGAGCGGATCATCCTGGCCGGTGACGTGCCCTCCCCGACCAACATCCCCTCGGGCTGCCGCTTCCGCACCCGCTGCTGGAAGGCGCGGGAGCGGTGCGCCCTGGAGGTGCCCGCGCTGGCGGTGCCCGCCGAGTTCCGGGACGTCCGGAGCCCGGCCGCGCACGACTCGGCGTGCCACTTCGCGGAGGAGAAGCAGGTGGTGCCGCCCGAGACGGAGGGCGAGGGCCGGGACGGGGGCAAGGGCGGAGGCGACGGCAGCGGGCCGGGGTGACATGGCGCTCCCCGGCCCGCTTACGGCACCCGCACGGCCGTACGCCCACGAGCTTCGCCTGTCCGTATATCGGGACCGCTTCCGCGAAGTTGCCCTCGTGTTACGGCGGTTGGTGCCTTCGGGTGAGGTCAGGCCAGCGACCGCTTGAGGAAGTCCACCTGGAGCCGCAGCAGGTTCTCGGCGACCTCCTCCTGCGGGGTCATGTGGGTGACGCCGGACAGCGGGAGCACCTCGTGCGGGCGTCCGGCCGCCAGCAGGGCCGAGGACAGGCGCAGGGAGTGCGCGACCACGACGTTGTCGTCCGCCAGCCCATGGATGATCATCATGGGCCGGTGCGGCTCGGCGGCGTCGACCAGGCCCGCGTCGTCGATCACCGAGTTGCGGCGGTAGACCTCCGGCTGCTCGTCCGGGTGACCGAGGTAGCGCTCCTGGTAGTGCGTGTCGTACAGCCGCAGGTCCGTCACCGGGGCGCCCACGATCGCCGCGTGGAAGACGTCCGGCCGGCGCAGGGCGGCCAGCGCCGCCAGATAGCCGCCGAAGGACCAGCCCCGAATGGCGACGCGGTTCAGGTCGAGCGGGAAGTCGGCGGCGAGGGCCTGGAGCGCGTCGACCTGGTCCTGGAGGACGACCGCGGCCACGTCGTCCTTGACGGCCTTCTCCCAGGCGGGGGAGCGCCCGGGGGTGCCCCGCCCGTCGGCGACGACCACCGCGAAGCCCTGGTCGGCGAACCACTGGGAGGTGAGGTGGGCGTTGTGCGCGGACACCACGCGCTGACCGTGCGGGCCACCGTACGGGTCCAGGAGCACCGGGAGGGGGGTGTCACCGTGGTAGTCCCTTGGCATAAGCACGGCGCACGGGACACGGCGTGCGCCCCCCTGGGTGAGCGTCACGCGCGGGGACAAACCGGGGTCTTCGGCGTAGGAGGCGACGGCCGCGACCTCCTTGCCGTCCCGCAGCACCCGCACTCGGGCGCCCGGCCGGTCCGGCGTCGCGGAGACGAGAACGGTCACGCCCCCGGCGCGCACCGCCGAGTGCACGCCGGGCTCCTGCGAGACGCGCTCCACGCCGAGTTCGTTCACCCGGTACACGTGGACCTCGCCGGTCTCCGGGTCCGCCGCGCCCTCGCCCGCCGACGCCGAGACCAGCACGTCGTCGGCGGAGACGTCCAGCACCGCCCGCAGGTGCAAGTGGGCTCCGGTGAGCGGCCGTTCGCCGACCGCCAGCACCCGCGCCCCGCCCTCGTCGGCGATCCGCACCAGCTGCCCGGACGGGCTCCAGCAGGGCACTCCGGGGAAGAGTTCCAGCCAAGTTGGATCTTCGTCCGCGTGCACCATCCGGGTCGCCCCGGTCGCGGTGTCCACCGCCAGGAACAGCTGGCTGCGCTGGTCGCGCGCCTGTACGAGGATCAGTGGCGCACCCGCCGCTGACCAGTGCACTCGCGCCAGATACGGATACCGCGCCCGGTCCCAGAGAACCTCCGTGCGCCCCCCGTCCAGCCCGAGCACGAACAGCCGTACGTCCGCGTTGGCGGTGCCGGCCGCCGGGTACGGGACGTGTTGTGGATCACGTCCGGGGTGGGCCGGGTCGGAGATCCACCACCGTCTGACCGGCGTGTCGTCCACCCGCGCGACCAGCAGCCGGTCGGACTCCGGGCCCCACCAGAAGCCCCGCGCCCGCCCCATCTCCTCGGCGGCGATGAACTCGGCGAGCCCGTAGGAGACGCCCTCGGCGTCCGGCTCGGCCAGCGGCCTGTCCCCGTCCCCCTCGGCGCCCACCACCCGCAGGGCGCCCCGGGCGACGTAGGCGACGTGCCGGCCGTCGGGGGAGGGGCGCGGGTCGATCACCGGGCCGGGGACGGGGAGTTCACGTGCCGTCCCCGCGCGCAGCTCGGCCGTGAAGAGCCGCCCCGACAGCGCGAAGGAGGCCAGCTCGACGGCCGCGTCGGTGGCGTACCCGACGATGCCGGCGCCGCCCTCGCGGCTGCGTTCGCGCCGCGCCCTCTCCTCGGGCGACAGATGCTCCTCGGCGCCGCCCAGGAGGGCGCGCGGGTCGGCGGCGACGCGCTCCCCGCCGTCCGCGACGTCGAGGACCCACAGGGAGTTGGCCCGGTCCGTACCGGAACCGGAGCGCAGGAAGGCGACCCGTGAACCGTCGGGCGCCACGGTGAACGAACGCGGCGCGCCGAGCGTGAACCGCTGGGTGCGGGCGTGCCGTTTGGGGAAGGAGTCGGACTCGGTCGTCATGCCCTGACCATATTGGCCATGCGCCCCCTTGTGCGGCCGTGCGCCGATCGATGCGCGCGTACGGATAGTTATGATCACTAGCGCATAGTGGGTATCAACTGGGTGCCCGCTGCGTGGATTTATCTGCTCCTGCGTACTGAAGCGTTCCGATAGTCCGACCGCGTCCGACCTTCCCATGTCCCTGGGTTCTTTGGAGGTGAGCCGCCGTGGCACTCTCGATTTCGGCGGTGGTGCTGCTGGCGATCATCGTCTTCCTGCTGGTCAAGAAGTCAGGACTGAAGGCCGGGCACGCAGTGGTCTGCGTACTGCTCGGCTTCTACCTGGCCTCGTCGACCGTCGCCCCCACGATCAGTGAGGTGACGTCGAACATCGCGGGGATGATCGGGAGCATCAACTTCTGACCGCCGGCTCAGCCCTGGGCGGAGACGTCCAGGGCGGTCCCGTACAGCCGGGAGACCCTGAGCAGGATCACCACCCGGCGGTCCGGCAGCGGCTCCTCACCGGGGGCCGCCCCGTCGGCCGGGTCCACGATCTCCGCCTCGCCCTCCGCCACGGCGAACGACCAGACGTCGGGCCCGTGGACGTGCAGCGAGGCGTGCGGGTCGCGGCGCAGCTGACGGACCTTGAGGCGGTCGGCGGTGGAGGAGACGCGCAGGACGCGCTCCTCGGCGTCCCAGTCGTAGAGGACCGTCGACAGGTGCGGATGGCCGCTGCTCCGGACGCTCGCGAGCACGCCGAACCGCTGCCCGCGCAGCAGCCGGGACGACTCCTCGTCGGTGAGCACCCGGGGGGC
The DNA here is from genome assembly GCF_009862125.1 of Streptomyces sp. SID5910. Lineage (GTDB taxonomy): Bacteria > Actinomycetota > Actinomycetes > Streptomycetales > Streptomycetaceae > Streptomyces. The sequence goes on along the minus strand of NZ_WWHX01000559.1, from coordinate 4,241 downwards.
CGGGCCGTCGTTCCTGGTGGTGCGGGCGTGGGTCTCGGTGTTCTCGCTCATGGGGTCGGCCTTTCCGTGGTCGGGTTCGGGATCGGGGCGGGGCGGCGCAGCACCGTGAGGGCGACGGCGAACGCGGTGATCAGGAGTCCCGCGCCCACCCCGAAGGCGAGGTGGTAGCCGCCGGTCAGCGCCTCGGCGGCACCGTGGCCGTCCGCCGTCAGGCGCTCGGTGCGGGAGGCGGCCAGGGTGGACAGGACGGCCACGCCCAGGGCCATCCCGATCTGCTGGGTGGTGTTGAACAGGCCGGACACGAGACCGGCGTCCCCCTCGTTCGCGCCGGACATCCCGAGGGCGGTCAGCGCCGGCAGCGCGAGGCCGAAGCCCGCGGCGAGCAGCATGACCGGCAGCAGGTCGACGGCGTAACCGGCCCGGACCGGCACCCGGGCGAGGAGGCCGAGGACGCCGACGAGGAGCACGATGCCCACCAGCAGGACGTTGCGCTCACCGAAACGGGCGTTGAGGCGGGCCGAGACCCCCAGGGAGACCGCGCCGATGACGGCGGCCGCCGGAAGCATCGCGAGGCCGGTCTCGGCGGCGCCGTACCCGAGCACCTTCTGGAGGTAGAGGGCCACGAGGACCTGGAAGGAGAAGAGCGCGGCGACCATCAGCAGCTGGACCAGGTTGGCGCCGGAGACGCTGCGCGAGTGGAAGACCCTGAGCGGCATGAGCGGGTTCCTCGCGGTGGCCTGACGGACGAGGAACGCGGCGAGCAGCGCGACGGCGAGAGCGCCGAGGCCGAGGGTGTGCGCGGAGGCCCAGCCGTGCTCCCCGGCCTTGACGACGGTGTAGATGCCGAGCATCAGCCCGGCGGTGACCAGTACCGCGCCGAGGACGTCCGCGCCCGCCCCGAGACCGAGGCCGCGGTCCCGGGGCAGCACGCGTACGGCGACCGCGAGGGCGGCGACGCCGATCGGCAGGTTGATGAAGAAGACCCAGTGCCAGCTGAGCGCGTCGGTGAGGACCCCACCGAGGACCTGGCCGAGGGACGCGCCGGCCGCGCCGGTGAAGCTGAACACGGCGATGGCCCTGGCGCGTTCGCCGGGTTCGGTGAACAGCGTGACGAGGATGCCCAGGCTGACCGCGGAGGCCGTCGCGCTGCCGACGCCCTGGAGGAAGCGCGCGGCGATCAGCGCGGCGGGCGAGGTGGCCACGCCGGCCAGCAGCGAGGCGGCGGTGAAGACGGCGAGGCCGGCCAGGAACATCCGCCTGCGGCCGATCAGGTCGCCGAGCCGGCCGGCCAGCAGGAGCAGGCTGCCGAAGGCGATGAGGTAGGCGTTGACGACCCAGCTGAGGCCGGCGGGGGTGAAGCGCAGGTCGTTCTGGATGACCGGCATCGCCACGGTCACGATCGAGCCGTCGAGGACGGTCATCAGCGTCCCGGTGGCGATGACCCCGAGGGCGAGCCGGCGCGAGCGCGGGCCGGGAGGAGGAGCGGGAGGAGCGGGAGGTGCTGGGGGAGCGGTCGACGGCGCGGTGCCGGATATGGCGGACATGCGCTCTCCTGTCCAGTCGATGGGAGCGACAGGAGAGACCGTAGCAGATGGTTTTGTTGCAGACTATATTTCTCGGTCCTACCTCCGTCCTGCCTCCGTCCTACCTCCGTCCTGCCTCGGGCCTACTTCGCCTGCCGTGCCCGGCGGGCCGAGCGCGGAGCCTCGACGGGGGTCGCCAGGCCGTCCTCGACCAGGCGGCCGAGGATCCGCAGCAGGGCTTCCGCGTCCTTCGCGGGGAGCGTGGCCAGGGCCTCGCGGTGCACGCGGTCGACGATCTCCTGGCTCTGCCCGGCGACCCGGGCGCCCTCGTCGGTGACGGCGATGATCCGGGCCCGCCGGTCCGTCCGGGACGGGCGGCGCTCGGCGAGGCCCGCCTTCTCCAGGGCGTCCACCGTCACCACCATCGTGGTCTTGTCCATGTCGCCGATCTCGGCGAGCTGGATCTGGGTGCGCTCCTCCTCCAGGGCGTGCACGAGCACACAGTGCATACGGGTGGTCAGCCCGATCCCGGCGAGCGCGGCGGACATCTTGCTGCGCAGGACGTGGCTGGTGTGGTCCAGGAGGAACGACAGATCCGGCTCGGTGCGCGAGGGCGTCATGGCGGTCATGCCGCCAGCGTAGGACAGCTCGATCCGTGGCGGATTATCCGGCGCAGTCCTTGATGGGCCCTGGCGCGGGAGGGGCCCGCGGCCTCATAGGGTGGTGGCATGACGGAACTCCCCGCCCGGCGTCTGCTGCTGGTGCACGCGCACCCGGACGACGAGTCGATCAACAACGGCGCCACCATGGCCAGGTACGCGGCCGAGGGCGCCCATGTGACGCTGGTGACCTGCACCCTCGGCGAGCGCGGCGAGGTCATCCCGCCCGGGCTCGGACACCTCACCGGAGCCGCCCTGGGCGGGCACCGCAGGGGCGAGCTGGCGGAGGCCATGCGCGCGCTCGGCGTGGACGACTTCCGGCTGCTCGGCGGGCCCGGCCGGTACGCGGACTCCGGGATGATGGGCCTCGCCGACAACGACGACCCCGGCTGCCTCTGGCAGGCGGACCTCGACGAGGCCGCCGCCCTCCTCGTCGACGTGATCCGCGAGGTGCGCCCCCAGGTCCTCGTCACCTACGACCCGAACGGCGGCTACGGCCACCCCGACCACATCCAGGCCCACCGCATCGCGATGCGCGCCGTGGAGCTCGCGGCCGAGGCGGGCTGCCCGGTCGCCAAGGTCTACTGGAACCGCGTCCCGCGCACCGTCGCCGAGGACGCCTTCGCCCGGCTCCACGACGACCTGCCCGGCCTGCCGTTCGCGAAGGCGGCCGGCGTCGAGGACGTGCCCGGCGTCGTGGACGACGAGTGCATCACCACCGAGATCCGCGCCGAGGGCACCCCGTACGCCACCGCCAAGGCCGCGGCCATGCGCGCGCACGCCACCCAGATCACCGTGGCCGAGCCGTACTTCGTCCTCTCCAACGAACTGGCCCAGCCGCTCTTCACCACGGAGTACTACGAACTGGTGCGCGGTGAGCGGGCCGACGCCGACGGCGGGCGCGAGAGCGACCTGTTCGCCGGGACCGGGACCGGAGCCGGCGCCGGGGAGGCGTCGTGAGCGGGCGTTCCGAGCCGACGACCTCCGCGCTGGCCCAGCCGCTGCGACCGCCGTCCCCCGGGCGGGCCGCCCTCTACCTCGTTCTCCTCGTCCTCGGCGCGGTGACCGCCGTGGCGGGCGCCCTCGTGCAGTCGGCCTGGTTCCCGGGCGGGCTGCTGCTCGCGCTGGCCGCCGAGGCCGGACTGTGCCTCGGCGCCGGCCGCGCCATGGGCCGCCGCGGCGGGGCCGTGGCACCCGCCGTCGGCTGGGCGATCGCCGTGGTGCTGCTCACCGCCAGCCGCCCCGAGGGCGACTTCGTCTTCGCCGCGGGCACCGGCTCGTACCTCTTCCTGCTCGGCGGTATCGCCGTCGCTGTGATGTGTGCCACCCTCGCGCCGGTGCGGCAACCGGACGGCGGCGGCGCCCGACTTGGCAAATGACGTACTACTTCGCCGTGGCACGGGCGTGCGAGTCCGGTGTGGGTTTCCCCGGCAGTCATGGGATACGCGTGAGAAGTGGCCAGTATGGTGGTGCGCGCCGCCGGGCCGCCCGCTTTCTGGTGCGCCGGGCGGCGGAGCCAACCGGGAGAACCTGCCTTGAGTCGTGAAACTGACAGTCCGTCCTCCGGGCCCCACGGGCGCGGTGGAGCCGCGTACCCGTCGGGCACCCCGCCCTACGGGACCCCCGTGGCTTCCGGCGCCGGTACGGACGCGGGCCGTTCGGCCACGCGGCCGGAGGAACGCAAGACCGAGACGACGCTGACGACCCGGATCCGGATCAACATCCCCGGATCGCGGCCCATTCCGCCGGTCGTCGTGCGCAAGCCCGTCACGGACGCCGAGAGCGAGGCCGCCGACACCGAGACGGCCGAGCAGCCCGAGCCGGGCGCCACCGCGCCGACGGGCACCGCCGAGACTCCCGCCGAAACGGCGCAACCGGCGCAGCCGGCCGAGGAGAAGCCGACCAGCGACTGGTTCGCGCCCCGCAAGTCCGGGCCGGCCAAGGGCGGTCAGGGCGGCGGCTCCACCAACGGCGCGGGTCTGCCCGGCGGTTCCGGAGCCGGTACTGCCGCTCCGGGCCCGGCGGCCCCGGGTGCCGGTGCGGCCGGCGGTGCGCGGCC
>NZ_WWHX01000558.1 GCF_009862125.1 Streptomyces sp. SID5910 | reverse complement strand
TGCCCGTCCTGGACGAGCTCGGCGACGACGGCTTCTTCGTCAAGGCCGTCCACACCCTCGGCGCCCCGCTGGCCGAGGGCGAGGAGGATGTCCCCTGGCCGTGCAACAGCACCAAGTACATCTCGCACTTCCCCGAGGACCGCGAGATCTGGTCCTACGGCTCCGGCTACGGCGGCAACGCCCTGCTCGGCAAGAAGTGCTACGCCCTGCGCATCGCCTCCGTCATGGCCCGCGACGAGGGCTGGCTCGCCGAGCACATGCTCGTGCTGAAGCTGACGCCGCCCACCGGCGAGCCCAAGTACGTCGCCGCCGCCTTCCCGTCGGCCTGCGGCAAGACCAACCTCGCCATGCTGGAGCCCACGATCTCCGGCTGGACCGTGGAGACCATCGGCGACGACATCGCCTGGATGCGCTTCGGCGAGGACGGCCGCCTGTACGCGATCAACCCCGAGGCCGGCTTCTTCGGCGTCGCGCCCGGCACCGGTGAGCACACCAACGCCAACGCCATGAAGACCCTGTGGGGCAACTCCGTCTTCACCAACGTCGCCCTCACCGACGACGGCGACGTGTGGTGGGAGGGCATGACCGAGGAGACCCCGGCCCACCTGACGGACTGGAAGGGCAACGACTGGACGCCCGAGTCGGGCACCCCGGCCGCGCACCCCAACGCCCGCTTCACCACGCCGGCGTCGCAGTGCCCGATCATCGCGCCGGAATGGGAGGACCCGAAGGGCGTGCCGATCTCGGCGATCCTCTTCGGCGGACGCCGCGCCACGGCCGTCCCGCTGGTCACCGAGTCCTTCGACTGGAACCACGGCGTCTTCCTCGGCGCCAACGTGGCCTCCGAGAAGACCGCCGCCGCCGAGGGCAAGGTCGGCGAGCTGCGCCGCGACCCCTTCGCCATGCTGCCGTTCTGCGGCTACAACATGGGCGACTACATGGGGCACTGGATCGACGTGGCGAAGGACAAGGACCAGTCCAAGCTGCCGAAGATCTACTACGTCAACTGGTTCCGCAAGGACGACGACGGCAAGTTCGTCTGGCCCGGCTTCGGTGAGAACGGCCGCGTCCTGAAGTGGATCGTGGAGCGCCTGGAGGGCAAGGCGGACGGCGTGGAGACCCCGATCGGCGTCCTGCCGACGAAGGACTCCCTGGACACCGACGGCCTCGACCTGCCCGAGTCCGACCTCGAGTTCCTGCTCAGCGTCGACAAGGAGGTGTGGCGCGAGGAGGCGGCGCTCGTCCCCGAGCACCTGAACACCTTCGGCGACCACACGCCCACCGAGCTGTGGGACCAGTACCGCGCGCTGGTGCAGCGCCTGGGCTGATCCCCCCTGGTTCCGCGGCCGGTCCGGCTAGCCCTGACCTGCACAGCCGTCACGAAGGCCGGCCGCGAGGGACCTCCTCACGCTCCAGTAGCTCGATGTCCCGGAGCAAGGGAGGCCCCACTCGGGCCGGGTCCCCGCACAACGGCGTGCGACGGACCCGGCCCTTTGACTTGTCTCGGTTCAAGCAGACGCAGTCGTCAGTTCGCGCGGGTCCAGTGCCGCCGCATGCGCGTCCATGCGCTCCGCCGTCAGGATCGCGACCGCCGTGTCGGCACGGGACGCGGCCACGACCAGGGCGCGGCTCGCCAGGGTGTGCGCCCGCCGGTGCAGTGCCGCCGGACGGGACGCGGCCGGCGCGGCGGTCACCGGCACCCGGGCCGGCGCGTGGCCTCCCCGGAGCCGGGCGACCTGCTGCGCGAGCCGGTCGGCCGCCGTGTCCAGCTCCTCGGACGGCGCCAGGGCACGGAGCTCGTCCGTGGCGGTGAGCAGGGCCGCGAGATGACCCGCGAGCTGAATGTCCAGCTCCTCGTCGCGGGAGCGGTGGGGGAAGTCCGAGATGCTGCCGGCCACCGTGCTGTGGACCGACTTGCTGCGGATCGGTTCGTACATGGGACGGCCTCCTCAACGCTTTCAGGAAGCCATCCTACATTGGAATCAATCTAAAGTTGAGCCGATCACAAGATCGGATGCCCTGTACACCTACGGTGAGCGGCTAGGGCTGACCGTAGCCGTCCAGGAAGTTCCCGATCCGCCCCACGGCCTCGCGCAGGTCCGAGGCCGTCGGCAGGGTCACCACGCGGAAGTGGTCGGGCTCGGGCCAGTTGAAGCCGGTGCCCTGGACGACCATGATCTTCTCCTGGCGCAGCAGGTCCAGGACCATCCGCCGGTCGTCCTTGATCTTGAACACCTTGGGGTCGAGCCGCGGGAAGAGGTACAGCGCCCCCTTCGGCTTCACGCAGGTCACGCCCGGAATGCTGGTCAGCGCCTCGTGCGCGGCGTCCCGCTGCTCGCGCAGCCGCCCGCCCGGCAGCACCAGCTCGTTGATGGTCTGCCGCCCGCTGAGCGCCGCGACCACACCGTGCTGGCCCGGCATGTTGGCGCACAGCCGCATGTTCGCCAGGACCGTCAGGCCCTCGATGTAGGACTCGGCGTGCGCGCGGGGCCCGGAGATCGACATCCAGCCGACCCGGTAGCCGGCCACCCGGTACGCCTTGGACATGCCGTTGAAGGTGAGGGTGAGCAGGTCGGGGGCGATCGCGGCGGTCGGGGTGTGCACCGCGTCGTCGTAGAGGATCTTGTCGTAGATCTCGTCGGAGCAGACCAGCAGGTTGTGCCGGCGCGCGATGTCGGTCAGCCCGCGCAGCATCGCCTCGTCGTAGACGGCGCCGGTCGGGTTGTTCGGGTTGATGATCACCAGCGCCTTGGTGCGGTCGGTGATCTTCCGCTCCACGTCCGCGAGGTCCGGCATCCAGTCGGACTGCTCGTCGCAGCGGTAGTGCACCGCCGTGCCGCCGGACAGGGAGACGGCGGCCGTCCACAGGGGGTAGTCCGGCGCCGGGACGAGGACCTCGTCGCCGTCGTCGAGGAGGCCCTGCATCGCCATGACGATCAGCTCGGAGACGCCGTTGCCGATGAAGACGTGCTCGACGTCCGTCTCGATGCCGAGGGTCTGGTTGTGCATGACGACCGCCCGGCGCGCGGCCAGCAGGCCCTTCGCGTCGCCGTAGCCGTGGGCCGTCGAGACGTTGCGGAGGATGTCCTCCAGGATCTCGGGCGGGCATTCGAAGCCGAAGGCCGCCGGGTTGCCCGTGTTCAGCTTCAGGATGCGGTGACCGGCCGCCTCCAGCCGCATCGCCTCCTCGAGCACCGGGCCCCGGATCTCGTAACAGACGTTGGCGAGCTTGGTCGACTGGATCACCTGCATGTCCGCGAGCTTACGACCCGGTTACGACCCATGGGCCGTGTTTTCCACCACGTGAGACGCGCGCGCCCCGGTGGCCGCCGGTGCCCGCGCCCGTAGTCGGTGGGCGGGATCGCGCCAACTGGCGGCCGAATACCGGTCCTTGCCCGCACCCCTCTCCGTCATAAAAATGCTCATGACAATCCGGGTGCCGTCCGGAAGACCTCCGGCCGGTGCCCTCCATAGAGGGGACCCCCACATGAACAAGCCTCTCCTTGCCGCGCTCGCCACCCTGGCCGTCACCGGGGTCGGCGTGGCACCGGCGGCCGCGTCACCCGCGGCCCCGACGTCACCCGCGGCACGCACGGCTCCCGCGTCACCCGCAGCACCCGCGGCTCCCGCCGCCCGTGCCGTGAACTTCGCCGGCACCGTCGCGCTCAGCAACTGCTCCGGCTCCGTCGTCCGCCTGCCCGCGTCCGAGGACGACGACCCGGCGCTGGTCATGTCCAACGGCCACTGTCTGGAGACCGGCTTCCCCGCGGCCGGCGAGGTCGTCGTGGACCAGCCCTCCAGCCGGACCTTCGGGCTGCTCAACGCCTCCGGCACCCGCGTCGGCACCCTGCGCGCCAGCAAGATCGCCTACGCGACGATGACCGACACGGACGTCTCGCTCTACCAGCTCACCAGCACGTACGCCCAGATCCGCAGCTCCTACGGGATCAGCGCCCTCACCCTGAACGGCACCCACCCCACGGCCGGCACCGCGATCACCGTCGTCTCCGGCTACTGGAAGCGGACCTACGCCTGCAACGTCGACGGGTTCGTCTACCGGCTCAAGGAGGGGGAGTGGACCTGGAAGGACTCGGTCCGCTACACCTCCGCCTGCCAGACCATCGGCGGCACCTCCGGGTCGCCCGTCGTCGACAACGCCACCGGCAGGGTCGTCGCCGTCAACAACACGGGCAACGAGGACGGCGCCCGCTGCACCGACAACAACCCCTGCGAGGTCGCCGAGAACGGCACGGTCACGGTCCGCAAGGGCATCAACTACGCCCAGGAGACCTACCAGATCCCGGCCTGCTTCGGCCTCGACAGCAAGCTCGACCTCTCCCGCAGCGGCTGCGTCCTGCCCAAGCCGTAGTCCCGAGCCGTAGCTCAGCGCGGGCTCCGGCGCACCGACCGCCCGGCCAGTACGTCGGTGCGCCGGCCGTCCTCGATCACGAACCGCCCGTCGACCAGCACGTACGGGATGCCCGTCGGAAGCCGGCGCGGCTCCTCGTACGTGCTGCCGGCCGCGACCGTCGCCGGGTCGAAGAGGACCAGGTCGGCCCGGAACCCCTCGCGGATCCTGCCCCGGTCCGGCAGCCGCAGCCGGGCCGCCGGGCGCCCGGTGAGGTGGGCGACGCACTCCTCCAGCGAGAGCACGCCCAGCTCGCGCACGTAGTGGCCGAGGTAGTGCGGGAAGGTGCCGTAGGCGCGCGGGTGCGGCTTGCTGCCCTGGAGGATGCCGTCCGAGCCGCCGGTGTGGACGCGGTGCCGCATGATCGCGCGGACGTTCTCCTCGTGGCCGACGTGCTGGAGGATCGTCGGGGCCAGCCGGTCGGTCAGCAGCAGGCGCCGGGCGACCGTCCACGGGCTCTCGCCGCGCAGCCCGGCCGACTCCAGGACCGTGCGGCCGACGTACTCGGCGAGGGCCGGGTCGCTCACGCCGGAGATCTCGATGGTCTCCCACTCCACGGGCACGCCGTGGCAGCCGTCGGAGCCGGTCACCTCCAGGTGGTGCCGGATGCGCTCGGCGGTGTCGTCGTCCGCCAGCCGCTTGAGGATCTGCTCCGGGCCGCCCTCGCTCGCCCAGCTCGGCAGCAGCGCCACCAGGGTCGTGCAGCCCGGGGTGTACGGATAGGTGTCGAGGGTGATGTCGGCGCCGGCGGCGAGCGCGCCGTCCAGCAGCGTCAGCAGCTCGGGTGCCCTGCCCTTGTTGACGCCGAAGTTCATGGTGGCGTGCGCCAGGTGCAGCGGGCAGCCCGCCTCCCGGGTCAGCTCGACCATCTCCTCGTACGCCTGGAGGGCCCCGGCGCCGTAGGAGCGGTGGTGCGGGCAGTAGTAGCCGCCGTACGACGCCACCACCCGGCACAGCTCGGTCAGCTCCGCGTCCTTCGCGTACATGCCGGGCGTGTAGGTCAGCCCGGACGACATGCCGACCGCGCCCTGCTCCATGCCCTCGGCGACCAGGCGCCGCATGTGCTCCAGCTCGGCTTCCGTCGCCTCCCGGTCGTCCCAGCCGACGGCGAGGGCGCGGACCGTGCCCTGCGGGATCAGATAGGCGGCGTTGACGGCGATGCCCCGGTCGAGCCGGTCCAGGTACTCGCCGACCGAGCGCCAGTCGAAGTCGACGTCGTCGCCGGTGCCGTTCCACCCGGCGATGGCGCGGCGCACCTCGCCGAGGGTGCGGTCGTCGACCGGCGCGTAGGAGAGCCCGTCCTGCCCGAGGACCTCCAGGGTGACGCCCTGGGCCGCCTTCGCGCTGTGATCGGGGTCGCGCAGCAGGGCCAGGTCGCTGTGGGCGTGCATGTCGATGAAGCCGGGGGCGAGGACCAGGCCCTCGGCGTCCAGCTCGCGCCGGGCCCTGGGGCGCTGGCAGCCGGCGGCCGCCGCCTCCTTGACGATCGACACGACGCGCCCGCCGTCCACGACGACGTCGGCGCGGTACGAGGGCTCGCCGGTGCCGTCGGCGACCTCGGCGTCCCGGATGACCAGCTCTTCCACCAGGGCCTCCTAGAAGAACGTGCGGATGAGGTCGACGACCGTCCCGTCCGCCTCCGCGACCGGGATCAGCTGCCACTTGTCGAACGACGTGCAGGGATGGGACAGGCCCATGCCGACCCAGTCGCCGACCTCCAGCTCCGCCCCGGGGGCGGTGCGCAGCCAGGCGTGCTGGTCGGACAGGCCCGTCACCGTGACGCCGTCCGCGGGCCGCTCCGCGCCGCCGCCGGCGGGGAGGACCGCCTGGGCGAAGGGCAGGTGGAGGTCGTAGGCGGCGTCCCGCTTGCCGGCGTTGGTGAACGCCTGCTCCGGGGAGGGGCGCGAGACGACCTGGGACCAGAGGCGGAAGGCGGGCTCCAGGGTGCCTTCGGCGGGGACGCGGTTGAAGGGGGTCAGCTCGCGGTAGTGACCGTCGTCGTGCGAGACGTAGGCGCCCGAGCGCAGCAGCTTCAGCACGGGCACGGAGAGGTCCGGGACCTCGGCGAACACGTCGGCGACCGCGTCGAACCAGGCGCTGCCGCCCGCGCTCAGCACGATCTCGTCCAGCCCCGCGAACCGCCCGGCCTTGTCGAAGTCCACGGCCAGCGCGGCCAGCCGGCGCAGCCACGCGTGCACCTTCTCCGGGTCGGCGTCCGGCACCTCGCCCTCGTACCCGGCCACGCCGGCCAGCCGCAGCGTCGGCGCGGCGGCCACCGCGTCCGCGACCGCCGCGCACTCCGCCTCGGTGCGCACCCCGGTCCGGGCGCCCTCACCGGCGGCCAGCTCGACCACGACGTCCACCGGGCGGGAGGCCCCCGCCTCGCTCAGCGCGGCGTCCATCAGCTCCGCGCCGCGCACGGAGTCGACGTAGCAGACGAAGCGGAAGTCCGGGTCGGCGTCCAGCTCGGCGGCGACCCGGCGCAGGGCGGCGGCGTCGACCAGCTCGTTGGCCAGGAAGATCCGCTGGATGCCGTAGGCGCGGGCCACCCACACCTGGTGCGGCACCGCGAGCGTGATGCCCCAGGCGCCGTGCTCGATCTGGCGGTGGAAGAGCTGCGGGGCCATGGAGGTCTTGCCGTGCGGCGCGAAGGCGAGGCCGTGCCGGGCGGAGTACGTCTCCATCAGCCTCAGGTTGTGCTCCAGGCGCTCGGCGGAGAGGGCCAGCACGGGCGTGGTGAAGCCGCCGGTGAAGAGGTTGCGGCGCTCGGCGGCCAGCTCGGCGACGGTCAGGCCCGCGGCGTCCGGCGGGAGGCCCTTGAAGCGGTGGTCGATGTGCTCCTCGGCCAGACGGGCGAGGGCTTCGGTGCCGGTGTCGAGGGCCATGGAGCCTCCCTGAGATGGGTCGTTGCGCTGCATGCAACGGCCGTTGCGTATATCGCTCACTGCTGTCTAACATCTCGGCCAACGCGGGGTCAACGGAGCCTCCGTCCGTGACAGTCCGCCCGCGACAGGAAGAGGAGCCCCACCATCGTGACCGCCGACGGCCCCACCAGCACCACCCCCGACGTCGTGGACGTCGTCGCGCTCGGCGAGTCCATGGTCACCTTCCTGCCCTCCCGCCCCGGACGCCTCGCCGACGTGCCCTCCTTCGACCGCGCCATCGGCGGCGCCGAGTCCAACACCGCCTGCGTGCTGGCCGCCGCCGGGCACACCGTCCGCTGGGTCAGCGCCGTCGGCACCGACGGCTTCGGCGACCACCTGGTCGAGACGATCGGCTCCTACGGCGTCGACGTCCGCGCCGTCCGCCGCGACCCGGACCGGCCGACCGGCATCTACTTCCGCACCGCCGGCGACCGCGCCACCGACGCCCACGAGGTGGCGTACTACCGGGCCGGCTCGGCGGCCTCCGCGATGTCGGCCGCCGACCTGGACCTCGACGCCGTCCGCTCCGGCCGGGTCCTCCACCTGTCCGGCATCACCGCCGCGCTCTCCGCCGACTGCCTGGACCTGATGCGCGAGCTGACCGCCCGCCGCCCCGGGCGGCCCCTGGTGTCCTTCGACGTCAACCACCGGCCGGCCCTGTGGCGCGACGGCGACGGTGACGGCGACGGTCCGGCGGTGCTGCTGGAGCTGGCGCGCGGCGCCGACGTCGTCTTCGTCGGCGAGGACGAGGCCTGGGGGCTGGGCGGGCCCGAGGCCGTGCGCGCCGCCCTGCCCGAGCCCGACGTGCTCGTCGTCAAGCAGGGCGCGACCGGCGCCACCGCCTTCCACGGCACCGACGTCACCACCGTGCCCGCCCTGCACGTGGACGTCGTCGCCGCCGTCGGCGCGGGCGACGCCTTCGCCGCCGGGTTCCTCTCCGCCACCCTGCGCGGACTGCCCGTGCGCGAGCGCCTGCGCCACGGCCACCTGATGGCCGCCGCCGCCCTCACCGTCCCCGGCGACCTCGCCACACCCCCGGCACGCGACCACGCCGACCGCCTGGCCGCCCTCGACGACGACGCGTGGGGGAGACTGCGACTCGGCCCCGGCTGGACACAGGCCGGCGAAGGGGCCGACGAGGAGGTACGCACACCATGAGCCAGACCGTCGACCGCGCGCTCAGCATCCTGCCGCTGCTCGCCGAGGGCCCCGCCGACCTCGGCCGGGTCGCCGACCGGCTCGGCGTCCACAAGTCCACGGCCCTGCGTCTGCTGCGCACCCTCCACGAACACGGCTTCGTCTACCGCCAGTCCGACCAGCGCTACCGCCTCGGCGCCCGGCTCATCTCCCTCGCCCAGGAGGCGATGGAGAACCTGGACGTCCGCGAGATCGCCCACCCCCACCTCGTACGCCTCAACGAACAGGTCGGACACACCGTCCACCTCGCCGTCCACGAGGAGAACGAGGTCCTCTACATCGACAAGGTCGAGAGCCGCTACCCGGTCCGCATGTACTCCCGGATCGGCAAGCCCGTCGCCATCACCGTCGCGGCCGTCGCCAAGCTGCTGCTCGCCGACCTCCCCGAGAACGAGCGCCGCGCCGTCGTGGAGAAGCTCGACTACCCCCTCTACACGGCCCGTTCGACCCCCAACGCCGACGCCTTCCTCAAGGAGCTGGCCAAGGTGCGCGAACAGGGCTGGGCCACCGACCTCGGTGGCCACGAGGAGTCCATCAACTGCGTCGCCGCCCCCATCCGGGGCGCCGACGGCAGGGTGACGGCCGCCATGTCGGTCTCCGCGCCGAACGTCGTCGTCACCGCCGACGAACTCCTCACCCTGCTCCCGCTGGTGCGCCGTACGGCGGACGCCATCAGCGGCGAGTACTCCGGCAGGACCCCAGTCAAGGAAGTCACCGCATGACCGACAAGATCGCTCTCACCCCGTCGACCCACACCGTCCCCCCGGCGAAGTTCAGCCACGGCGTGAAGAAGGGCAACATCCTCCAGGTCGCCGGCCAGGTCGGCTTCCTCCCCCACGAGGACGGCAAGGCCCCCACCCCGGCCGGCCCGACCCTGCGCGAGCAGACCCTCCAGACCCTCGCCAACGTCAAGGCGATCCTGGAGGAGGGCGGCGCCTCCTGGGACGACGTGATGATGATCCGCGTCTACCTCACGGACGTCGACCACTTCGCCGAGATGAACGAGATCTACAACGCCTACTTCGGGGAGCAGGGCCTCACCCAGCCCCCCGCCGCGCGCACGACCGTCTACGTCGGTCTGCCCGCCGGCCTCCTCATCGAGATCGACGCGCTCGCCGTCCTCGGCTGACCGTCCCTCCGCACCGCCTGTCTGTCTGTGAACGGCACGGCGTCCCCCACCCGGGGGCGCCGTGCCGCGCTCCTCCCTGCCCGAAAGCCCCATGTATTTACCCCGAGGACCCCCGAATGCCCCCTACGTCCCTCCAGCTCGCCGCCGCCGAGACCCCACCCCACACCGGCGGCCTGCTCACCCTGATCGACGGCACGGCAGGACTGCTGACCGTCGCCGCGATCGGCATCGCGCTCCTGCTCTTCCTGATCATCAAGGTGCGGCTCCAGCCCTTCGTCGCCCTGCTCGCCGTCTCCATAGCCGTCGGCCTGCTCGCCGGACTGTCGGTCACCGAACTCTTCGGCACCGTCCAGAAGTCCGACGCCGTCTCCACCATCGAGTCCGGCATGGGCGGCATCCTCGGCCACGTCGCCATCATCATCGGCCTCGGCACCATGCTCGGCGCGATCCTCGAAGTGAGCGGCGGAGCGGAGGTCCTGGCCTCCCGGCTGCTCGGCCTGTTCGGCGAGAAGCGCGCCCCGCTCGCCATGGGCCTGACCGGCCTGATCTTCGGCATCCCCGTCTTCTTCGACGTCGGCATCTTCGTCCTCGCGCCCATCGTCTACGCCGCCGCCAAGCGGTCCGGCAAGTCGATCCTGCTCTACTGCCTGCCCCTGCTCGCCGGCCTGTCGATGACCCACGCGTTCCTGCCGCCGCACCCCGGCCCGGTCGCCGCCGCCGGACTGCTGAAGGTGGACCTCGGCTGGGTCATCCTCATGGGCATCGTCTGCGGCATCCCGGCCGTCCTCGCCGCCTGGGCCTACGCCGCCTGGGTCGGCCGCCGCATCTTCGTCCCCGTCCCGCAGGACATGGTCGAGGCCGCCGAGGAGGCCCGGCAGGCCGTCATCGACGAGCAGCGCAAGGCCGGTGTCGCGCCCCGCGAGACGCCCGTGCCGCTCGGCACCGTTCTCGGCATCATCGGCACCCCGCTGGTCCTCATCCTCGCCGCGACCTTCTCCTCCATCGCCCTGGACCCCTCCACCACCCGCTCGGTGATCGAGTTCTTCGGCAACCCCTTCGTCGCCCTCACCATCGCCCTGTTCCTCGCCTACTACCTGCTCGGCATCCGGCGCGGCTGGTCCCGCAAGTCCCTGGAGACCGTCTCGACGTCCTCGCTGAAGCCGGTCGGCAACATCCTGCTGGTGGTCGGCGCGGGCGGGGTCTTCGGCGCCGTCCTCAAGGCCAGCGGCGTCGCCCAGGCCCTCTCCGACACCTTCCACGGCGTCGGCCTGCCCGTGATCGTCCTGTCCTACCTGATCTCCCTCGTGCTGCGGGTCGCGCAGGGCTCGGCGACGGTCGCCATCGTGACGACGGCCGGTATCGTGGCGCCGCTGCTCGCCGAGGGCGATCACTCGCAGGCGTTCGTCGCGCTGGTCATCATGGCCATCTCGGCGGGCTCCATCTTCGCCTCGCACGTCAACGACGGCGGCTTCTGGATGGTGGCCAAGTACTTCGGCATCAGCGAGCGGGACACCCTGAAGACGTGGACCGTGCTGGAGAGCGTGCTCTCGCTCGGCGGCTTCGTGATGGCGGCGGTGCTCAGCCTGTTCGTGTAGGTCCCGCCGGTAGGGCCAACTCCCGTACGTCCGCCCCGGATCCGCCCGGAAAGGGCCCGAGCCGCGACCGGGCCGTGCGGTGCAATGGAAACACGGGGGGAGCACCGGACCGGGCTTGTGAGGGCGGAGGCGGCGATGGGATCGTTGATGCCATGCCGCATCCCTCTCACAAGCCCGATCACGCCGCGGTGCTCGCCGAGGTGAGAGCGGTGCGGCGGGCCGGAGTCGTCAGGCTCCGCGGGCTGGACATCCCGGAGCTCTCCCGCATCGCACGCGAACGGCTGGGAACCCCGGGGGAGTTACCCGGCCTCGCGGTCGAGCGGCTGCTCCGGGACGCCGTCGCCGGCATCGGCGGCGGCACCCTCCAGACCGCCGCCGAGTACACCCTCGGCCTCGCCCAGGGCACCCGGGACTGGCCCCCGGCCGACCGGCGCCGCCGGGCCGCCGAGGTGTACGGCGTCAGCGTCGAGCGGTTCCGCAAGCACCACGAGGTGATGGTGCTGGACCAGATCACCGAGCAGGTCCTCGGCCTCGCCGCCACCGACGGCGCCCCGGAGGACGGCCCGGCGGCCCTCGCCGCGTCCGACGGCCGGGACGCTCCGGCCCCGAGCCCGCACCACCTCGCCCCCGCCCACCGCGTGATCAAGCCGCGCGTCCACGACCGCGTCGTCCCCGTCACCCTGCACGTCCACTCCGTGGACCTCCTGCGCGGCGTCGACGTCGTCGTCTCCCCGTCCAACACGTACTTCGCGCTCCCCGCGCCCTACAAGGCGTCCGTCGCCGCGACCCTGCGCCGGGCCGGAGCCCGCACCGACGTCACCGGAGGAGTCGTCGAGGACCACGTCCACGACGAACTGCGCGACTGGGCCGCCCGCCACGGCATCCCCGGCCGCGCCGCCCTGCCCGGCACGGTCGCCGCCACCTCCGCCGGCGCCATGGCCGCCCAGGGGGTGCGCCGCATCTACCACCTCGCCGTGGCCGTGCCCCGCCCCGGCACCAACGACTACGACGTCCAGCCCGCCGACATCACCCGCGCCGTCGACCGGGCCTTCACGCTGCTCGCCGAGGAGTCCGGCCGCCACGACCCGCCGCTCACCTCCGTCTGCCTGCCACTGCTCGGCGCCGGCCGCGGCGGACTGCCCGCCCTGGAGAGCTTCGGCGCGCTGTGGACGGCCGTGGAGGCCGAACTCGCGCGCGGCGCCCCCTGGGACATCCACCTCGTGATGCGCCGCCAGGCCCGCGCCGACCTGGTGGAACGCCTCCTCACCGGGCGCCGACCCTAGGGCCCCCGCGACGCGGGCATGATCGAAACGACAGGCCCCAGCCCGCCGGCCGGGCGGACAGCGGCGCCCGGTCCGACGACGACCGGTACCGACGACAGGACGACAAGGGGGACCAGTGAATCCGTACGCCGTGCTGGCCGCGGCGGCAGCCGAATGGCACCGGCTGGCCGACCGCGTCACCGGACCCACCCGCGAGCGCCTCGCCGCCCTGCTGACCGTCGTACGCCACCGCGAGGCCGGCGAAGGCGCCCGCCGCGGTGCCGCCGAGGAGGCCGCCGGGCTGCTCCGCCGGGCCCTGCCCGACGAGTTCGGCACCGCCCAGGAGGCCCGGCTCGCCACCGGCACCACCACCGACGCCGGCCTCGACCCGTCCTACCTGGGGTTCCGCGCCGACGACCTCGCCGTCCTGCTCCTCGACGGGCACCGCATGGTCGGCCCCGTGCTCGGCCCGGTCCGCGACCGGCTGCTCGCCGAACCCGCCGTGGACCCGGCCACCGTGCTGCGCGACGGCGGCGACCCCTACGCCCGCGACCTGATCCGGCTGCCCGGACCCGGCGGACTGGCCCGGCTGCCCCGGTTCCAGTTCTCCGAGGGCAGCCTGCCCTGGCTGGTCGTCCTGGAGGTCAACGCGCTCCTCGACGCCGCCCGCGACCCCTGGGGCGCCGCCGACTGGTGGCTGGCCGGCAACGCCTGGCTCGGCACCGCGCCCGCCGCCCTCCTCGGCACCGGACAGGAGCGCCGGCTCGCCGACACCGCGCGCCTGCTGCTGGAGGACGTGTGACCGTACCGACCGCGCCGTACGAGGAGGCAGACCCGCCGTGCCCAACTACCGGCCGCCCGAGCACCTGACGGGCACCCCGGCCAAGGCGACGCTCACGCAGGGCACCCTGCTGCACCGCGTCCACGCCCTGCACCGCGGCGCCACCGCCTTCAACCCGCGGCCCGCGCACTGCCTCTACGGCGGCGGCCGCTTCGACGCCACGCCCTGCGACCGCTACGGCTACCTCTACGCAGGCACGACCCCGGGCGCCGCCGTGTGCGAGACCCTGCTGCGCTCCCTGCCCTTCGACCCGGAGGGCGGCCCGCGCCTGGTGCCCGGCGTCGCCGTCGCCCGGCGCGGTCTGAGCACCCTGCGGCTGGCCGCCGACCTCACCGTCGTGTCCCTGATGACCGCCCAGGACCTCGCCGGGGTACGGCAGGACAGCTGGCTGGTGCAGACCGAGGCGCGGGACTACGCCTACACCCGGGACTGGGCGCACTGGATCCGCCGCCACACCGACCCCTGGGCCCAGGGCTTCGTCTGGTCCTCCAAGCGCGAGCCCGGCGACCGCACGGTGGTCCTCTTCGGCGACCGCTGCCCGCCCGGCGCCCTGGAGGCCCTGCCCGGCCACACCGTCGACTTCGCCACGGCCGACGGACGCGCCCACCTCAATTCTGTGCTCCAGCCCTACCACGCGCAGCTCGCCCCCCAGTAGAAGGCCCGCACCGTGCCCGACGCCCCCGTCTCCCCCGAGGAGCTCGCCGCCGAACGCGAGCGGACCCTCGACGCGCTCGGCCGGCTGTCCGCCGACGACCCCGGTGCGCCGGGCCTGTGCGCGTACGTCGGCGAACTCAGCTACCGGCTGTTCCACCTGGCCGGCGCCGACCCGGACGGCGAGGACCTCCACCTGGCCCTGGAGGCCTTCGAGCGCGCCCTCGGCAGGCCCGGCCCGGAACCCGCCCGGCCGGCCTGGCGGATCCTGTACGGACACCTGCTGGCGATCGGCTACGACGAGTCCCGCGACCTTCAAGTCCTGGAGCGGGCCCAGGAGATGCTGCGGACGGGCGTGGACGGCCTCGCGCCCGACGACCCGGACGGCCTCCGTGCCCTCGGCCGCCGCGTCCTCGCCAACTGCGCCAAGGAGCGCTACGTGCGGCGCGGCGAGGACGACGACCCGGGCGCGCTGCTCGACGAGGCGGTGCTCCGCCACGCCGACGCCCTGGACGACGCCGCACCCGGCGACGAGGACGAGGCCGAACTGCACATCTCCCTCGGCTTCCTGCACCTCCAACGCGCCGAGATGCGCACCGACCCCGGCGCCGCCGCCGAGTCGGCACGCCACTACGCGGCGGTCCTCGACGCCGGCCCGCCGGACGTCGATCTGCCGCACGTCCGGCACAGCCTGGGCCTGGCCCTGCTGCTGCGCGGCCGGATGACCGCCGACCGCGACCTCCTGGAGGCGGCACGGGACGCCTTCGGCACGGCCCGTACGGAGCTGCGCCGGGCGGGGCGGACCGGCGGGGAGGAACCCGGCTGGGCGTTCCAGTCGCAGGCCGACGCCGTGTTCGTCCGCGCGCTGATCTGGACCTCGTGGCGGGACAACGGCCAGTGCGCCGCCGCCGAGGTCGAGCTGCGGGACCTGCTGGCCCGGCCGGACGCCGAGGACCTGCTGTCGCCCCAGTACCTCGACGTGTTCGGCCGGGTCCTCTACGAGCGGGCCGCCGACCGCGACGACGACACCGGCCGCGACCGGGGCATCGCGCTCGTGCGGCGGGCCCTCGCCCGGTGGGAGCCGGCCCGTGACGGCGACGTCACCCCGACGGCCGTCTTCCTGGCCGCGTTCCAGCAGGCCCGCTACTCCGCCGATCCCGACCCGCGACGCCTCCACGACGTCCTGGACGCGACCGGCCGGCTTCTTGGGCGGTCCTCCGGAGACTCGGACCTCACCAAGATGGCGCGCCTGCTGGACGGCTGGGCCCGCTACCTGCTCGCCGACCGCGGCCTGCTGCCGGAGGTCGAGGGGCTGCCGCAGGGCCTCGACCTGGCCGCCCTCAGACAGGCCACCGACGGCATGCTCGCGGACTTCCGGGAGGGCCGGTCCTTCGTCGACTTCGGCGAGGACGAGTTCCTGCGCGGCATCGGCCGGGACATGACGTCGGCGCGCGTGCGCACCGAACGCCTCAACTGGCAGCTCGACCAGTTCCGCGCCGCCGAGCCGGGCGGCGAGGCCCGCGCCCAGGCCGCCGCGATACTCCTGAGCAACCTGCCCATGACCGACCCCGAGGGCGACCTGCTCGGCCCCGAGATCCGGCAGGAGCTGAGGGAGGCCGTGGTGCAGCGCGCCGAGACCGACCCCGCCTGGGCCGGGCGGGCGCACGCCGTCCTCGGCATCGCGCGCCTCCACGAGGAGACCAGCACCGGCTCCGGCGCCGGGCTCGACGAGGTCCTCGCCCACTTCGACCGGGCCGAGGAGGCCGGCGGGCAGGACGACTACGGGCTCGCCCTGGGCCGGTTCATCGCACGGACCCAGCGTGGCCAGACCGGCGGCGCGGCCGACGACATGGAGGAGGGCGCGGCCGTCTGGCGGCGGCTGCGGGACGACCCCGACCTGCCCGCGCACGTGCGCCGCACGCTGGACCTCCAGCAGGCGGGCTTCGACGCGCACACCGCCGTACGGCGCGGCGACCTGGCCGCGGCCGACCGGCACATCGCGGTCCTGGCCGAGGGGCACGCCGAGATGTCGGAGGACGACCCCTCGCGGATCGAGGCCTTCACCTCCCTGGAGAACGTGCGGGACGCCCGCGACGCCCTCGCCCACAACCTGGGTGCCGCGCCGCTGCCCCCGCTCGCCGGCCGCCCCGGCGCGGCGCTGCTGCGGCGCGAGGCCAAGCGCCTGCCGCGCGACCACCGCGCCTGGGTGCTCGGCGACAACGGCATGCGCCGGTTCGTCCGGGCCGGGCAGGCGAACGACGGGCCGGGTCTCGCGGACGCGATCGGACTGCTTCAGGAGGCCCACGACCTGTCCGCGGAGGGCAGCGACGACCGGCTGCGCTACGCCTACTGCCTCGGCGTCGCCCACTGCGCCCTGTCCACGCTCCAGTTCGACCGGGTGCACAGCCGGGAGCGGCTGGCCAGGGGCATCAAGCTCCTGGAGGCCGTCCTGGAGGAGGCCGGCGGACCCGAGCACCGCCTGTACGGGGAGATCGGGCTCGCCCTGGCCCGCGGCTACCGCACCCGCGACGACCTCCACCGCCGCGACCGGGCCGGTGCCCGGCGGGCCGGCCTGGCCTCGCTGCGCGGCCACACCTGGGCGGCGCTGCTGCAATCCGGCACCGACCACGCCGCCCTGGCCGCGGTGCAGGCCACCGGGGCTGCGCTGGAGGTCGCCGGCTGGTGCCTGAAGGACGGCAGGCCGGAGGAGGCCCTCCAGGCGCTCGACGCCTGCCGCGGGCTCATGCTGCACGCGGCCGTCACCTCGACGACCGTGCCGGACCTGCTGGCCGCGGCCGACCGCACCGACCTCGCCGACGAGTGGCGTGCCTCCGGCGCGGGCGCGGGCGAGGACCCGGCCGACCCGCTCACGGCCGTGCGGGCCCCGCTGAGCGTGCCCAGTTCGCTGCGCCGGCGGGTGTTCGCCGCGCTCACCGGCGGCGACGCCCCGAGCGCGGCGCAGCTCCTGGACCCGCCCACGCCGGAGGAGATCGGCCGGGCCCTGCGCGCCGTGGCCAAGGACGCCCTGGTCTACCTGGTCCCGGCGAACGACGACGTCCCCGGCACCGCCCTGGTCGTCACCTCCTCCGCCCAGGTGCACGCCGTACCGCTGCCCACGCTCAGCCAGGAGGCGGCGCCGCTGAAGGCGTACGTCCCGGCGCCCGGGGGCCTCGGCCGCACCGACGGCGCCCACGACCCCGGCCCCGCTCCAGGCCGCGACCTCGGTCCCGTGCCCGGGTACGTCCCCGGCGGTGGTCGGCCCGTCGACGAGCAGAGCCGGCTGCGGGAGCAGCTCGACCGGCTGTGCGGCTGGGCCTGGTACGCGGCGATGCGGCCGCTGCTGGAGGCGTTCGAGATGCCGGGCGGACGGCCGCCGCGCCTGGTGCTGGTGCCGATGGGCACCCTCGGGCTCGTACCGTGGCACGCCGCCTGGGAGCCCGGCGGGCCCCGGGGCCGCCGCTACGCCCTCCAGGCCGCCGAGATCTCCTACGCGGCCTCGGCCCGCCTGCTGTGCCAGGTCGCGGCCCGCCCCGCCGCCCCGCCCACCGGCCCCGCGCTGGTCGTCGGCAACCCCACCGGCGACCTGCGCTACGCGGGCGAGGAGGCCGACGCCGTGCAGCGCGCCTTCTACCCGCACGGCCGCTTCCTCGGCCGCCGCGTCACCGGCGGCGCGGACACGCCGGACGGCGCGGGCACCCCGCGGGAGGTGCTGGACTGGCTGCGCGGCCCCGCTGCGGACGAGGACGGCGGCGTGCTGCACCTCGCCTGCCACGCCGCCGTCGCCGCCAACGCCCGCCGCAGCGCCTATCTCGCCCTGAACGGCGGGAGGCTGGCGGCGGAGGAGCTGACAGACGCCGCCGGCGGGCGGAACCGCCGGCTGTCCCTGGTGCTGCTGGCCGCGTGCAGCAGCCATGTGTCGGGGCGCGGCCACAACGAGGCGTTCAGTCTCTCCACCGCCTTCCTCGTGGCCGGCGCGGACTCGGTCGTCGGCTCGCTCTGGCCGGTCCCGGACGAGGCGACCTCGGTGCTGATGTTCCTCACCCACCACTTCCTGCGCACCCACGGCGAGCCCCCGGCGAAGGCGCTGCGCCGCGCCCAGCTGTGGATGCTGAACCCCGGCCGGGAGCTCCCCGACGGCCTCCCCCCGGCTCTGGCGGCCCGCGCCGGCCGCATCGACCCGCACGACCTGACCGCCTGGGCCGGCTTCACGCACCTGGGCCGGTGACGGGCTCCGCCCCCTGCGCCGGTACGAGCGTGCGCAGCGGCACGGTGAGCGTCGTCCACCGTCCCGGAGCCGCCCCGAGCACCGGGCCGAGATCGCGGGAGACCGGGGCGGCGTACGGATCCCAGGCGGGCAGCTGGAACGGCAGCGTGTTCAGCTCCCGTTCGGCGACGATCAGCTTGAGCCAGTCCCGGGTCTGGGCACCGGGCGCCACCGGCCGGCCCTGCGGCAGGGACAGCCGTACGGGATCGCCGTCCAGGACGTGGCCCGTGCGGCCGGGGCCGATGAAGTGCCCCGGGTACAGCACGGAGTGGCAGGCATAGCGGTCCGTCAGGTCCAGCAGGAGGCACCACAGGGTGCGGTCGAGGGAGCGGTTGTGCAGCCGGATCGACACCAAGGGCGCCTCCGGACCGTCCGGGCCCGGCGTGTACGGGCAGACGATCTCCCCGCCGCCGTCCGGCAGCAGCACCTCGCCCGGCGCCGCGTTCCACGGGGCGATCTCCACACGGACCAGGCCGTCCAGCGGCGAGGGCCGGGGCGCGAGGTCCCGGATCTCGTGCCAGCGGGTCAGATGCTCCAGGCAGCGGGCCACCCGCGAGACGTCGCCGTCGCCCCCGTACGGCAGCGGCGCGGTGAACGGCGTACCGTCCCGCCGCTCCACGTGCGCCTCGCGCTCCGCCACCCGCACCCGCAGTTCCAGCCCGGCCGCCCGCTCCGGCCCGTCGACCACCCGCAGCGACGGCAACGGCCCCACCGCCTCGGCCAGTTCCCGCACCGCGTCGGCGGGGCCCGCCAGCCGTACGCCGCCCTGCGCGAGGGCGAGCGCGGACACCACCACCGGGTAGACCAGGGCCCGGTCGGGCACCCAGCCCACCGGATCGACGAGCGTCCGCTCCATCCGCACGTCCCGCGCCCACAGCACGAGCCCGCCCGGTGCGGCGGTGTCCGGCTCCGCGTCCGCCACCGTGAACTCCGCCGCGCCCGCGCCCTCCCGCAGTCCGTGGGCCGTGCCGCAGTCGACCTCCCAGCCGTCCGGGCCGTAGCGCAGCAGGTACGCGCTCGCGGGTGCCGAGCGGGGGGCGAGCGGGGCGAGGAACGGCTGGTCCGCGGGGCCGCCCGGCGCGTCCGGCA
>NZ_WWHX01000557.1 GCF_009862125.1 Streptomyces sp. SID5910 | reverse complement strand
TTGTAGAGCAGGCCGAGGCCGCCGATGGGCTGGGCCTGGGCGATCAGCGGCAGATAGGCCGCCGCGGTGACGTGCAGCCCGGCCAGGTGCGGCCACAGGATCGGATAGCGCTCCGCGAACTCCTGCGGCGACTCGATGAAGCGCGGGCTGAGCGTGCGGACGGCCTCGCTCATCGGGTACGCCTCGTCCACGCCGGTGACGCGGGTGCCGTGGACGAAGCTGCCGTCCGGGCCCTCGGCGACGAGCAGGATGCGGTCGCCCTCCACCAGGCCCATGACCACGCTGGTGGCGCCCAGATGGGTGAGGCCCTGGGTGTCCTTGAGGGCGTCGATGACGTCGTCCACGGTGCGCGCGTGCGCGAGCGCCGCCGTGGTGAGCTGCACGACGTTGGTCTGCTGCCGGCGGGCCTCGTCCAGGGCGGCCTGCTCGCGGCGGGCCTCGATGTCGCCGAGCTCCTGGGTGGCGTCGCGGACGATGCCGATGATGCGGCGGGGGCGGCCGGTCTCGTCGCGGCGGATGTAGCCCTGGGTGCGGACCCAGCGCAGGGTGCCGTCGCGGCGCCGCACCCGCAGATAGGTGCCGTAGTTCTCGCTGCCGTCCTTCATGGCCTGGGAGACCAGGGTGTCGAGGCGGTGGCCCTCCGACGCGGGGACGCGGACGGCCAGCGACTCGGGGCGGCCGTCGTACTCGTCCGGGCGCAGGTCGAACACCTCGTGCGCCTGGGCGTCCATGTGGAACAGTCCGGAGTCCAGGTCCCAGTCGAAGCTCCCCATGCGGTTGAGCGCCAGGATCGGGTCCGGGTGGGCGGGCCAGTCGTCCGGGGGTGACAGGGCGCTCGCTCCCCGATCAACCATGCGCCCCACCTTGCCAGGATTTGCCCGATTATTCGACTCCTGATCCGCTGCCCGTAGGCCGACAGGGACACCGGGTCGCCGGGGTACCCGGGGGCGTGGCACGAGAGGAGCGCGAGCCGTGGAGTGGTTCACCTCACCCGACTACTGGCTGACCCGGCTGGTCTTCCAGCGGGCGCTGGCCGTCCTGTACCTGGTCGCGTTCGTCACGGCGGCCGTCCAGTTCCGGGCGCTGCTCGGTGAGCGCGGTCTGACGCCGGTGTCCCGGTTCGTGGAGCGGGTGCCGTTCAGGCGGGCGCCGAGCCTGTTCCAGTGGCGCTGCTCGGACCGCTTCTTCGCGGGCTGCGTCTGGGCGGGCTGCGCGGTCTCGGCGGCGCTGGTGGCGGGGCTGGACTCGCTGCTGCCGCTGTGGGGGGCGATGCTGCTGTGGCTGGTGCCGTGGGCGCTGTATCTGTCGGTCGTCAACGTCGGGCAGACCTGGTATTCGTTCGGCTGGGAGTCGCTGCTGCTGGAGACGGGGTTCCTCGCCGTCTTCCTCGGCAACGACGAGGTGGCCCCGCCGGTCGTCGTGCTGTTCCTGCTGCGCTGGCTGCTGTTCCGCGTCGAGTTCGGGGCGGGGCTGATCAAGATGCGCGGAGACGAGTGCTGGCGGAAGCTGACGTGTCTCGACCACCACCACGAGACCCAGCCGATGCCGGGCCCGCTGAGCTGGTTCTTCCATCACCTGCCCCGGCGGATGCACCGCGTGGAGGTGGCAGCGAACCATGTCACGCAGTTGCTGGTGCCCTTCCTGCTGTTCACGCCGCAGCCCGTCGCGACGGCCGCCGCGGCCCTCATGATCGTCACCCAGCTGTGGCTGGTGCTGTCGGGGAACTTCGCCTGGTTGAACTGGATCACCATCGTGCTGGCCCTGTCGGCGGTCCGCTTCCCGGCGCGTCCGCCGTCCCTGCCCGGCGCTCCGCTGTGGTACGTGGTCGTGGTCCTCGCGGTGGCGGCGCTGCTGGTCTTCCTCAGCCACCGGCCGGTCCTCAACATGATCTCCCGCCGGCAGGTGATGAACCGGTCCTTCGACCCGCTCCACCTGGTCAACACCTACGGCGCCTTCGGCAGTGTCAGCCGGGTCCGCTACGAGGTGGTGATCGAGGGCACCGCCGACGAGGTCGCAAGCCGGGACTCGGACTGGCGGGAGTACGAGTTCAAGGGCAAGCCCGGTGATCCGCGGCGCTGGCCGCGCCAGTTCGCGCCGTACCATCTGCGGCTGGACTGGCTGATGTGGTTCGCCGCGCTGTCGCCCTCGTACGCCGGGCCCTGGTTCGGCACCTTCGTGGAACGGCTGCTGGAGGGCGACCGCGCCACGCTGCGGCTGCTGCGCCGCTCCCCGTTCCCGCCGGACGCGCCGCCGCGCTTCGTGCGGGCCCGGCTGTTCCGGTACCGGTACACGACGTGGCGCGAGCTGCGGGAGACCGGCGCGTGCTGGGAGCGGACGTACGTGCGGGAGTATCTGCCGCCGACCCGGCTGGTGGGCGGCGCACAGGAGCCGTAGGGGTACGGACCCGACCGGGCCCGTACCCCCTGACGCGTGCTAGGCGCGCTTGAGGCGCAGGGTCATCAGCTGGAACGGACGCAGCCGTACGGCGATCCGGTCGCCGTCCAGCCGGGGCGCCTCCGCGTCCGCGAGCGGGCGTTCCAGCAGGTCGGTCACCTGGACGTCCGTGGCCGGGAACCCGGTGGTGAGCGTGGCCCGCGCTCGGCCGCCGTGGGCCTCGTGGAAGCGGACCACGACGTCCCCGCTGCCGTCGTCGGCCAGCTTGACGGCGGTCACGACGACCGCGTCCCGGTCGACCGCGACCAGCGGCGCGACGTTCCCGGCGCCGGTGGCGCGCCGCTCGGGCAGGTTGATCCGCCAGCCCTCGCGCACCGCGTCGCCGATGCCCGCGCCGGGCACCAGCGCGTGCCGGAAGCGGTGCACGCCCTGGTCGGTCTCGGGGTCCGGGAAGCGCGGGGCGCGCAGCAGGGACACGCGGACCGTGGTGGTCGTACCGCCGTCGCCGTCGGTGCGGACGGTGCGGGTGACGTCGTGGCCGTACGTCGAGTCGTTGACGACGGCGACGCCCCAGCCGGGCTCCTCCAGGTGGACGAAGCGGTGGTTGCAGGCCTCGAACTTGGCGGCCTCCCAGCTGGTGTTGGTGTGGGTGGGCCGGTGGAAGTGCCCGAACTGGGTCTCGGAGGCGTACCGTTCGGCGTGCACGTCGAGGGGGAAGGCCAGCTTGAGGAACTTCTCCGTCTCGTGCCAGTCGACCTCGGTGTCCACGTCCAGCCGCCGCTCCCCCGGCGCCAGCGTCAGGACCTGGGTGACGCGGGAGGAGCCGAAGGAGCGGACGATCCGCACCGAGGCGCCGTCGTCGCCGGGGGCGATCTCGTCGGCGTCGGTGAGGTCGGTGACCGTGTGGCGGTAGAACTCGTCGACGTCCCAGGCGTCCCACATGTTGGGGAAGTCGGGGTGGAGCTGGAGCAGGTTGCCCGCGCCGCCCGGCGCGACGGTCTCGCGGTCGGCGTCGAGGTCGTACGCGGAGACGACCAGTCCCCGTGCGTCGATCTCGACGCGCAGCAGGCCGTTGTCGAGGACGTGGCCGCCGCCGGGGCGGGGGCTGACGTCGGTACGGCCGTCGACGGCGGGCGCGGCCGCGGCACCGGCCGGGACGCCGGCGCGGGTGTGCGGGGCGGAGTTGAAGACGAGCGGGGTGTCGCCCTCGCCGGCCAGGGCGCGCTGGGCGGCGTCGATGATCTCGTTCAGTTCGGCGGCGACGCGGTCGTAGGTGGCGCGTGCCTCGCGGTGCACCCAGGCGATGGAGGAGCCGGGCAGGATGTCGTGGAACTGGTGCAGCAGCACCGTCTTCCAGATGCGGTCCAGGTCCTCGTAGGGGTAGGGGAATCCGGCGCGCACGGCGGCCGTGGCCGCCCACAGCTCGGCCTCCCGCAGAAGGTGTTCGCTGCGCCGGTTGCCCTGCTTGGTCTTGGCCTGGCTGGTGAGGGTGGCGCGGTGGAGTTCCAGGTACAGTTCGCCGACCCAGACCGGCGGCGCGGGGTTCTCGGCCTCGGCCTTCTCGAAGAAGGCCAGCGGGGTCTCCCACTCGACGGTCGCCGAGCCTTCGAGGTCGCGCAGCCGGGCCGCCTTGGCGACCATCTCGCGCGTGGTGCCGCCGCCCCCGTCGCCCCAGCCGGTGGGGGCGAGGGAGTGCCGGGCGACGCCCTTGTCCTTGAAGTTCCTCGCCGCGTGGGCGATCTCGCTGCCCTTCATCGAGCAGTTGTAGGTGTCGACGGGCGGGAAGTGCGTGAAGATCCGGGTGCCGTCGATGCCCTCCCAACGGAAGGTGTGGTGCGGGAACTTGTTCGTCTGCGACCAGGAGATCTTCTGCGTCAGCAGGTACTTGGCGCCGGCCGCCTTGATGATCTGCGGGAGGCCCGCCGCGAAGCCGAAGGTGTCCGGCAGCCACGCCTCGTCGTTCTCCACGCCGAACTCGTCGAGGAAGAACCGCTTGCCGTGCACGAACTGCCGGGCCATCGCCTCCGAGCCGGGCATGTTGGTGTCCGACTCGACCCACATGCCGCCGGCCGGCACGAACCGCCCGTCCGCGACGGCCTTCTTGACCCGCGCCCACACCTCGGGCCGGTGGTCGCGCACCCACGCCCACTGCTGGGCCTGCGACATGGCGAAGACGAAGTCCGGCTCGTCCTCCAGCAGAGCGGTCATGTTGGAGGTGGTGCGGGCGACCTTGCGCACGGTCTCACGCAGCGGCCACAGCCACGCCGAGTCGATGTGCGCGTGCCCGACGGCGCTGATGCGGTGCGCGGAGGGCACGGCGGGGGCGGACAGCACGCCGGTCAGCCGTGAACGGGCCGCTTCCGCCGTGCCGTTGACGTCCTGGAGGTCGATGGCGTCCAGCGCCTTGTCGACCGCGCGCAGGATCTCCCAGCGGCGCGGCGAGTCCACCGGCAGCTCGGCCATCAGCTCGCCGAGCACCTCCAGGTCGAGCACCAGGTTCCACACGGTCTCGTCGAGGACGGCGAGGTCCATGCGGGCGAGCGTGTACTGCGGTTCGCTGCCCGCCGTGTCCTTGTCACCGAGCTGCGTGGGCACGAAGGGGTGGTAGTCGAGGATGACGGGGTTGGAGGCGGCCTCGATGTGCAGGCGGACCTCCTCGCCGCCCTCGGCGGGGGCGCCGATCCGCACCCACTGGTTGCGCGGGTTGAGGCCCTTCACGGGGGTGCCGTCGGGGCGGTAGACCAGGCCCTCGCACTGGAAGCCGGGCATGTTCTCGTCGAAGCCGAGGTCGAGGATCGCCTCGACGGTCTTCCCGGCCCACTCCTTCGGCACGGTGCCGGTGACCCGGAACCAGCTGGTGCCCCAGGGCGCGCCCCAGCGGGCGCCGACCGCGATGGGCTCGGGTTCGGCCGCGAGTCCCTCCTCGACGGGGACGGGCTCGCCGGGCGCGTTCCACACCGCGACGTCGAGCGGCACGGACTCGGGGTACACGGCGGGGCGGACGCGCTCGTCGAGGACGCGCTTGAGGCGGGCTTCGACCAGGTTGCGGTCGTCATGCATGCGGGTGCTCCGGTGTCGGGGGCGGGTGGTTCCGGTGGTGCTGCGGCTGCTTTCCGGCGCGGCGGAGGGGTCAGGACGGGGGCCGGCCTGGAGTACAGCTCCCCCGCCGTGCCCGGTCCGAACCGTGCGCGCCGGGGGCGGCGAGTACGTCGTCGGGGGTGACGACCTCGGTGATGCCGCGCGCGGCGAGGTGCCCGGTGTCGGCGGCGCGCGTGTCGAGGACGGTGGTGGGGCGGGCGCCGTCGGCGGTCAGCCGGAAGAAGGCGTCGAACACGGCACCGCCGGGGGCGCAGGCCGATCGGGCGGCCGGGTCGGCCGGCACGGCCAGCGCGGTGGTGCGCGGGGCGGGGACCGGGTGCGACCCCTCGCGTGCGGCACGGGCCGCGCGGGCCAGGACCCGTGCCGTGTCCTTGGGGCGCCGGTCGTTGGTGAGCAGGCCGAGCCCGTACTCCAGCTCGGGGAAGTCGGCCAGTGCCCGGGACACGTCGTGGGAGCACCACCAGGTGACGCCCCACAGGTCCGGGCAGTCCAGGGCGTTCCCGACGGTCGCCTCGGTGAAGGCGGCGGCGTGCTCGGCGGGGACGAGGGGCGCGGGGGCGCCGACCTCCTGGAGCCAGACCGGGCGGTGCGGGTCGTCGGCCCACGCCTTGCTCAGCTCGATGAGGTAGGCGGCGTGGTGCTCGCTGGGCACGGAGGTGCGGCCGTGGCGCTGGGCGGTGCCGTTGAAGACCCAGGAGTGCACGGCCGTGACGGCGCCCCGGCGGGCGGCCTGGGCCGGGGTGAAGGGCTGGTCGTCCTGGTACCAGGTCGCGTCGTACTCGGCGTGCAGGTGCAGGCGGCCCGGGGCGCCCTCCTCGCAGGCGGCCAGCATCCGCTCCAGCCAGGCGTCGATCTGGTCGCCGGTGGCACGGTCCGGGTCGGGGTGGGGACCGGCGGAGAACTGGTTGACCTCGTTGCCGAGGGTCATGCCGAGGAAGTTGGGCCGGTCGGCGAGCGCGGCGGCGAGGGTGCGCAGATAGGCGGCCTGCCCCTCGACGACCTCGGGGTCGGTGAACAGGTTGCGGCGGTGCCAGGTGCGGGTCCAGGCCGGCAGGAAGTCGAAGCTGCTCAAGTGCCCTTGAAGGCCGTCCACGTTGACGTCGAGGCCGCGTTCGCCGGCCGCGTCGGCCAGCGCCACCAGATGCTCGACCGCGCGCTCCCGGATCAGGGAGCGGTTGGGCTGGAAGTAGGGCCACAGCGGGAAGACCCGGACGTGGTCCACGCCCAGGGCGGCGACGGAGTCGAGGTCGGCGCGCACGGAGTCGAGGTCGAAGTCGAGCCAGTGGTGGAACCACCCCTCGCTGGGGGTGTAGTTGACGCCGAAGCGCACGGCAGAAGGCATGCGGTGTCCTTGCTACGGGGAAGTACGGAAGTCGGCCCTCGGCCCCGGGCCGTGCCGGGCCAGGGGGTCAGCCCTTGACGGCGCCCTCGCCGACCCCGCGGAAGAAGTACCGCTGGAGGCAGGCGAACAGGGCGATCAGCGGCGCCACGGCGATGATCGTGCCGGCCGCGACGAGCCGCTCGTCGTTGGCGAAGGTGCCGTGCAGATAGTTGAGGCCGATGGTCAGCGTGAACTTGGACGGGTCGCTCAGCACGATCAGCGGCCACAGGAAGTCGTCCCAGGCGCCCATGAAGGCGAAGATCGCGACGACGGCGAGGGTGCCCTTCACCGACGGCAGCGCGATGCGCAGGAACCGCTGCCAGACGTTGGCGCCGTCGACGTAGGCGGCCTCCTCGATCTCGTAGGGGAGGTTGAGGAAGGCGTTGCGCATCAGCAGCACGTTCAGGGCGCTGACGCAGCCGGGCAGCAGCACGCCGACCAGGGTGTTGTTGAGGCCGAGCTCCCGCATGGTGGTGAACTGGGCGATGATGATGCCCTCCACCGGCACGAGCATGGCCAGGATGAACACCAGGGTGGTGACGCGCCGGCCGCGGTAGCGCAGGCGGGCCAGGGCGTAGCCGGCGAGGGCGGCGCCGACGCAGTTGGTGACCACGTTGGCGGCGGCGACCTTCAGCGAGTTCAGGGCGTAGTCCCAGACGGGGATGGTCTCGGCGACCCGCTCGTAGTTGTGCAGGGTCGGGTCCGAGGGCAGGAACTTCGGCGGGGAGCTGAAGATGTCCTCGGTGGGGCCCTTCAGCGAGGTCGACAGCTGCCACAGGAACGGTCCGATGGTCAGGGCAAGGACACCGAGCAACAGCAGGTAGCGCAGGGCGAGTTCCCAGACCCGTACGCGGCGGCCGTGCTCGTCGGTGATCCGGGGTTCCCGGGCCGGGGCCTCGGGCCGGTCGGCGGGCCGGACCTTTTCCATGACGCTCACGACTCCTCCTTCCGGTCGGCGCGCAGGACGAGCAGCATCAGGGCGACGGTGACGACGAAGACGACGACGGAGATGGCGGAGGCGTAGCCGACGCGGCCGGTCAGGCCGGTGCCGGTGCGCTGGACGAGCATGACGAGGGTGGTGTCCTCGCCGGCCGGGCCGCCGCTGGGGCCCGCCATCAGGTAGACCTCGGAGAACACCTTGAAGGCGGCGACCGAGGAGAGGGCCGCGACCAGCACCATCGTGGAGCGCACGGCGGGCACGGTGACGGTGAGGAAGCGGCGGACCGCGCCCGCGCCGTCCACGGCGGCGGCCTCGTGCAGTTCGCGGGGCACGTTGGCGAGCGCCGCGAGGTAGATGATCATGTAGTAGCCGAGGCCCTTCCAGACCGTGACGCCCATCGCGCTGAGCAGGATCAGCCACTGGTCGCTGAGAAAGCCGACAGGGCTCGCGCCGAGCGTCTCCAGCAGGGAGTTGACCAGGCCGCGCTCGTCCAGCAGCCAGACCCAGATCAGCCCGACGACGACGATCGAGGCGACGACCGGCGTGTAGAAGGCCGAGCGGAAGAAGGTGATGCCGGGGATGTTCTTCTGCACCAGCAGCGTGAGCAGCAGCGGCAGCAGGACCAGCGCGGGGACGACCCCGAGGACGTACAGGGTGCTGTTGCGCAGGCCGATCCAGAACATGTCGTCGTGGAGCAGCTCGCGGAAGTTGGCGAGACCCACGAACTCGCCCGGGACCAGGGTGCGGCGGTCGGTGAAGGCGTTGACGAGCGTGGAGACGAACGGGTACAGGATGAACGCGCCGATGATCAGCAGGCCCGGGGCGGCGAACAGCCAGGGACTGGACGGCAGTTGGCGCCGCACGCGCCGGGTCACGCGCTGGGGGCCGGGGAGGGTGGGACTCGCCATGACGCCTCAGCCCTGCTGCTGGAGGAGCCGGGCGCACGCCTTGACAGCGTTGTCCAGCGCTTCCTTCGGGCTCTGCTTGCCCTGGAGCGCCTTGGCCACCTCGTTGCGCAGCTCGGTCTTCATCTGCTCGCTGAACAGCACGGGCGTGTAGTTGACCGCGTCCTTCAGCGACTCGGCGGCGGCGACGCGCACCCGGGTCTCGTCGGTGCCGTCCTCCTTGGTGAAGTACGGGTCGTCCAGCGATCCCGCGGTGCTCGGGAAGATGGCGACCTGCTTGGCGAACGACATCTGGTGCGCGGCGTCGGTGACGTAGTGTGCGAAGGCGACGGCGGCGGGCTTGCGCTGGCTCTGCGCGTTCACCATCAGGCCCATCACGTACATGTTGACGTGGCCGGTGCTGGTGATCTGGTCGGTGATGCCGATGTTCTTGTACAGGTTGGGCGCCTGCTTCTTGAAGTTGGCGAGGTCGAGCGCGCTGCCCGGGTTCATGGCGACGGCCCCGGTGAGGAACTTCTTCCCGGAGGACTCGGGCGTGGCCGTCAGCGCCTGCGGGTCGAGCGCCTTGGCGTCGTACAACTCCTTGTACTTGGTGAGGAGTTCGACTCCCTTGGCGTCGTTGAAGGTGAAGGCGGTGCCCTCCTCGTTCATGAGGGGTACGCCGTAGCGGCCGAAGTCCTCGATGGTGGGCACGTTGGCGAGTGTGGCGACGTCGCCGCCGGTCTTGTCGGCGATCTTCAGGGCGGCGTCGAAGACCTCGTCGTACGTCTTCGGCGGCTGTTCGGCGTCGAGTCCGGCCTTCTGGAAGAGGGACTTGTTGTAGAAGAGCGGGCCGGTGTTGAGGTACCAGGGGAAGGCGTACGTGCCCTCCATGCCCGGTATGCGGTGGCTGGCCCAGGCGCCCTCCAGGTACTCCTTCTCGTACTGGCCGGCGGCCTTGTCCAGGTCGAGGGCGAGGCCGGCCTTGGCGAGCGGGGCCACGAGGTCCGGGGAGACGTTGACGACGTCGGGCAGGGTGCCGCCGGCGGCGTCGGCGCTGATCTTGTCGGCGTAGCCCTCGCCGGGCTGGTCGACCCACTTGACGTGGGTGCCGGGGTACTTCTTCTCGAAGTCGGCGATCAGGCCCTCGAAGTAGGGCTTGAAGTTGGCCCGCAGGTTCCAGGTCTGGAAGGTGATGTCGCCCTCGACCTTGCCGGAGGCGTCGGTCGAACCGCCGCTGTCGCCGTCCGAGCCGCAGGCACTCAGCGGCAGGACGAGAGCGGCTAGGGCGGCGACGGCGAATGTTCTGCGCGAAGTGGGCACGGTGACACGTCTCCCTGGAGGACGTCGGCGGTGGGATGCCAGAGACCATGCACGGCCGATTCGCGGAAAGTCAATGGATTCACGCCAACTAATGAGAACTGGCGAGCATTAGTGCAGCTCAGAGCCTCATAGCGGGGGACTTGCCGCGAACTACTAATGCGCTTTAGGATCTTTCCACTCAAGCGCTTTAGCTCTGTGGTGAGGAAAGGAGCGCGCATGCCGGCCAAGCGGCCCGCCGCGCGCCGGCCGACGATGAAGGACATCGCGCGGCGGGCCGGGGTCTCCGAGAGCGCGGTCTCCTTCGCGCTGAACGACCGGCCGGGGGTCTCCGAGATCACCCGGGACCGGGTGCGCCGGGTCGCCGAGCAGCTGGGCTGGCGGCCCAGCACGGCGGCCCGCGCGCTGTCCGGCGAGGGCGCGGCGACGGTCGGCTTCGTGCTGGCCCGGCCGGCGC
Organism: Streptomyces sp. SID5910; assembly: GCF_009862125.1. Taxonomy (GTDB): domain Bacteria; phylum Actinomycetota; class Actinomycetes; order Streptomycetales; family Streptomycetaceae; genus Streptomyces. The sequence continues at coordinate 7,959 of NZ_WWHX01000557.1, read as the reverse complement.
ACACCCTCGGCGTCGACTCCTTCTTCCTGCAACTGGTCTCCGGCATCCAGGAGGTGCTGGCGCGGCGCCATCTCGGCCTGCTGTTCCAGGTGGCGCAGGACGTCGAGGACGAGTGCGCGGTGTACCGGCGCTGGTGGGCCGAACACCGCGTGGACGGCGTGCTGGTGGTCGACCCGCGCACCGACGACCCGCGGCCCGATCTGCTCGACGAACTCGGCCTGCCCGCCGTGGTGATCGGCGGGGCGCCGGACGAACAGCACCCGGGGCTGTCGACGGTGTGGGCGGACGACGCGGGCGCGATGGCCGCGCTGGTGGACGCGCTGTACGCGCTCGGGCACCGGCGGATCGTGCACATCGCCGGGCTGGCGGGCCTCGCCCACACCGAGCGCCGGATCCGTGCCCTGCGCGCGGAGGCCGGGCGACGCGGTCTCGGCGAGGTCGAGTCGGTGACCACGGACTACTCGGACGCCGAGGGCGCGGCCGTCACCCGCCGCGTGCTGGAGGCGCCCGCTCCCCCGACGGCCCTGATCTACGACAACGACGTGATGGCCGTCGCCGGGGTCGCCGCCGCGGCCGGGCTCGGCTTCTCGGTGCCGGCGGACGTGTCCGTGGTGGCCTGGGAGGACTCGGCGCTGTGCCGCATGGTCAAGCCGTGGCTGTCGGCGCTGTCCCGGGACAGCGTGGAGTTCGGCCGCACGGCGGCGACGGAACTGACCGCCCTGCTGGACGGCGGCCCGGCCCGCACGGTGCGCGTGCCGGTGCCGCGGCTGATCGAGCGCGACAGCACGGGGCCGGCCCGGCCGGTCTGAGCGGCGCGGCCGACGGGGCCGGGGCTCTCGACGCGGAGGTGTCCGGGCGGGCAGAGTGCTGTCTGCGTACTCACCAGTAATCCCGTTCCCGCACCGCACCCAACCGCACCGCATCGCATCGCACCCCATCGCATCGCATCGCACCAAGGAGCTCCCGTGACCGAGTGGGCCGGCCGGACCGCCGCCGAGATCGCCGCCGCCGTACGTGAGAAGAGGGCCACGCCGCGCGAGGTGGTGGCGGAGCACCTCGCCCGCATCGAGCGGCTCGACGGCCGCGTCGGCGCCTTCCGGGCGGTGCGCGCCGAGGCGGCCCTCGCGGAGGCCGACGCGGTGGGCGCCCGGGGCGATCTGGCCGAACTGCCCCTGGCCGGCGTCCCGGTGGCCGTCAAGGACAATCTCGCGGTGCGCGGCGAGTCCACGCGGATCGGTTCCGCCGCGACGCCGGACGCGCCCGCCGAGGCCGACCACGTCACCGTGGCCCGGCTGCGGGCGGCCGGCGCGGTCGTCGTGGGGCTGACGAACGTGCCCGAACTGTGCGTGTTCGGCACCACCGAGGGCGTGCACGGCACCTCCCGCAACCCATGGGACCCGGCGCGCACGGCGGGCGGTTCGTCGGGCGGCAGCGCCGCCGCGGTCGCCGCCGGGCTGGTGCCCCTCGCGCTGGGCAACGACGGCATGGGCTCGCTGCGCATCCCGGCGGCCAACTGCGGTCTGGTCACCATCAAGCCGGGCCACGGCGTGGTCCCGGCCGGCATCGGCGACGGCGACTGGTTCGGGATGTCCGAGAACGGGCCGCTGGCCACGACGATCGAGGACGCCCGCCTGATGCTCTCGGTGCTCGCGGACGATCCGGCGAACGGCCGGTTCCGCCGGACGGAGCCCGGCAGCCTCCGGGTCGCCGTCTCCCCGCGCAGCCCGCTCGCCGGCGTCACCGTCTCCCGCCCGTACGCGGACGCCGTCCGTGAGGCGGCCGGGGTGCTGATGCGGGCCGGGCACCAGGTGCGGCGGGCCGACCCGCCCTACCCGGCGTCGCTTGGCCTGACCGCCGTGGCGCACTGGACGGCGGGGACGTCGGTGGACGCCCGGGGTCTCGACCCGCGCAGGCTGGCGCGGCGCACCCGGGTGCACGCGGGCATCGGGCGGCGCTTCGTGGGCACGGCGTCCACCGGTGGCGGCCGGGAGCGGCTGCGTGAGCGCCTGGCGCCGTTCTTCGCCGAGTACGACGTGCTGCTCACCCCGGCCCTGGCCCGCCGCTCGCCCAAGGCCGGGCCGTGGCACGAGCGGGGCTGGCTGCGCAACGTGGCGGCCAACTCGGCGTACTCCCCGTTCACCCCGCCGTGGAACCTGACCGGCTGGCCCGCGATGTCGGTGCCCTTCGGGGAGCTGCCCTCGGGCGCGCCCTGTGCCGTGCAGCTGGTGGGGCGCCCCGGGTCGGAGGCGGCGCTGCTGGAGCTGGCAGAGCGGATCGAGGCCCTGCGCCCGTGGCGGCGTACGGCCCCGCTGGACTGACGCCCCAGGACGCCCCCTAGAGCGCGCGGTACATGATGTGCAGGCCGACCGGACCGTGCCGGGGGTGGTCGAAGGCGTCCGGGACCGTGCCGAGGATCGTGAAGCCGAGGGAGGTCCAGAGGCGGACGGCGGGGTTGGTCTCGACGACGGCGTTGAAGACCATGCCCCGGTAGCCGTCGGCCCTGGCGGACTCGAGGACGTACTCGGCGAGGGCGCGGCCGGTGCCGCGGCCGGCCCGGTCCGGGTCGACCATGAAGCCGGCGTTGGCGATGCGGGCGGCGGGGCCGCCGTAGTTGGGGGTGACGTAGGCGGAGGCGACGACGGTGCCGGTGTCGTCCTCGACGACGTGGACGCGTTTGGCGGGGTTCATCCACAGCGCCCGGGCGTCCTCCTCGGACGTGTCCGGGTCCCAGGCGTAGGTCTCGCCGGCGGCGACGATGCGGTGCCAGAAGGGCCAGATCCGCGGCCAGTCGGTGGCCGTCGCTTCCCTGATCAGCATGGGCGTGAGTCTCGCACGCCCACGCGTCCGGCGGGTCCTGCGGGGGTCAGTCCACGCTGGGCAGGATGTGCGGCTCGGCGAGGTCTTCCTCGTAGCCCGCGAGGCGGATGGGGGCGGAACGCGCCCACACGTCGAGGCTGCCGATCTCTCCGGGCCGGCGCCCGGCGCGCTCGGCGCGTTCCTTGGGGCGTTGATCGGGGTTCGTCGTCTCCGGTGTCACCGCGCACTCCTTATGTGTCGGGTCACCCTCGGGGCCTGTCGGCCAGTGTGCCGTCCGGCGCCTGGCGCCCACTCGGGTATGAGTCGCATGCAGTTCGGACGCGGTGGCGCCGGTAATTCGGGCGGGAGCGGGCCGATGTGGACCGCGTCCCATGACGGGCCGTGGGTGTGGGTAGGCACCCGGTGCTGCCTGTCCGTCCGCTCCAGATTAACCAAATGAGCGGGGGTGCGCTCTATGGGGCTCGTAAACATGGGGTAACCATTGCCCGCCGCCCCGCGCACAGTTGGGGACAGTCTGCCGCGATTCCGCACCTTTCGCCCGCTGCACGGCTCACCCGTTCGGCCCACATCGCCGGCCGCGCCTTGGATGTCGGCGGCGGACGGCCGTGCCGTTCAGTCGCCGTTGGCCGCGCCGCAAGCTCGCCATGGTGCGCTGGCGGTCCGGGCGGCTGTCTCGTGGGAGGGACCGGGGCATGGAACTGCGCAGCGTCGAGGAGCTGATGGACCTGCTGTACGCCTGCCGGGGCGCGCGGGCGTCCGCCGGGCACGGCGGCGGCCCCGCGGATCCGTACGGGCACGCGCTGCGCACCGCCGCGCTGCTGCGCCGGCGGCGACCGGCCGACAAGGAGCTCCAGGTGGCCGGCCTGGTGGCCGTGGTGGGGCGGCTGCTGTGGCCCGGCGGTCCTGCGGGCCGCACGGCCGACGCGATGCGGCCCCTGCTCGGCCCGCGCGTCGCCCACTTGCTGCACGGGTACGCCCGCCCGGACGCCCCGTCCCGCGACGACGACCTGCTCGGCCTGCGCCAGGCCGACGAGGAGGCCCGTACGGCCGTCTTCGACGCGGGGGTCCTGGAGGACTGGCGTACGGTGCTGGAACTGCTGGCGGCGCGCAACTCGCGGCTGGGAGCGGTCGACTGACCGGATCCCTCCGCGGGTGTGCGCCGGGCGTGCCCGAGATCGGGGTGGCCGCGCGGCTGCCCGCCTAGGTGGGCGACAGGCCCCTGGGAGGGCCTGGATGGAGTCGAACCATGAAGTACGCGTGACCGGCGCACCGGGCACGCCGGCGCACCCCCACAGTAGGGCGTCGCCCGGTGAACGGGCCAGCGGATTACGGCCGTCGGCCCGCCGCCGCGGTCACCACTTGCCGGGCGCGTAGTCCTTGAGGAAGACGCCGTACAGGTCCTCGCCCGCCTCGCCGCGCACCACCGGGTCGTAGACGCGGGCGGCACCGTCGACCAGGTCGAGCGGGGCGTGGAAGCCCTCGTCGGCCAGGCGCAGCTTGTCGTAGTGCGGGCGCTCGTCGGTGATCCAGCCGGTGTCGACCGAGGTCATCAGGATGCGGTCGGTGTCGAACATCTCCTGGGCGCTGGTCCGCGTCACCATGTTCATCGCCGCCTTGGCCGCGTTGGTGTTGGGGTGGCCGGCGCCCTTGTAGCCGCGGGCGAACACGCCTTCCATCGCGGAGACGTTGACGACGTAGGCGCGCCCGGAGGACGCCCGGCGCGCGGCCTCGGCCATCGCCGGCCGGAGCTTGCTGATGAGGATGAACGGCGAGGTGTAGTTGCACAGCTGGGTCTCCAGCAGCTCCACCGGGGAGATCTGCTCGATGGTCTGCACCCAGGTGTTGGTGTCGACGACGTCGGGGAGCAGGCCGCCCGCGTCGATGGCGGTGCCGTCGCGGTGCCGGACCACGCTGGCGTTGCCGGCGACCAGGGCGAGGTCGGCCACCTTCTGCGCGTCCAGCCCGGAGGCGCCGACGGGCAGGGCGGCCAGTCCGTCCACCGCGCCGGAGCCGAAGGCGCCGATGACGTGGTGGGCGGGCAGCTCACCGGCCGGCAGCGGGGCGCTCTCGCCCTCGACGAGGGCGGCGTACGCGGAGGGCAGGCGGCGCACCGTCTGGGTGGCGTTGTTGATCAGGATGTCGAGCGGGCCCTGCGCGGTGACCTGGTCGGCCAGCGCCACGGCCTGGGCCGGGTCGCGCAGGTCGATGCCGACGACCTCCAGGCGGTGGATCCAGTCGGCGGAGTCGTCCATGGCCTTGAAGCGGCGGATGGCGTCCTTGGGGAAGCGGGTCGTGACCGTGGTGTGGGCGCCGTCCCGCAGCAGCCGGAGCGCGATGTACATGCCGATCTTGGCGCGGCCGCCGGTGAGCAGCGCGCGCTTGCCGGACAGGTCCGCGCGGGCGTCGCGCCGGGCCCGGTTCTCGGCGGCGCAGTCCTGGCAGAGCTGGTGGTAGAAGTAGTCGACCTCGACGTAGCGCTGCTTGCAGATGTAGCAGGAGCGCGGGCGCTGGAGTATGCCCGCGATCGTGCCCTCCTCGGTGCGGGAGGAGGGCAGGATGCCTTCGGTCTCGTCGTCGATGCGCTCGGCGGAGCCGGTGGCGGTGGCCTCGGTGACCGCCTTGTCGTGGGCGGTCTTGGCGGCCCGGCGCTCCTGGCGGCGGCGCTGCTTGACCATGCGGTAGATGTGCGAGGTGGCCCGGCGGACCGCGATCGCGTCGGGGTGGTCGACGTCCAGCTCGTCGAGCTCCTCGAGCACGCTCAGGCAGACGGCGAGCCGCTCCGGGTCGATGCCGGGGCCGTAGGTGGAGGTCGTCACCTCGTCCGTGGTCGCCGGGCCGTCCTGTGTCACCGTCATCGCCGCTGCCGTTCCCTGGTCACCGTGGCGGCGCTTCGAGACGCGGCCGCTGTCGAACAGCGGATTTTATTCAGCGCCGAGCCCGGATCCAAACCCGCCGGGGTCAGCAGCGGCACGCAGTGAGCAAGGTCTCCACCTCCTGCGTCAGGGCCAGGGTGAGCCGGTCGAGGTCCGGCACGGCCTTGGCGTCGGCGACCAGGCCGTAGTGGACGCGTCCCCGGTACGTCGAGACGGCGACCGCCAGAGAGTGGCCGCGGGCCAGCGGCGCCAGGGGGTAGACCTCGGTGAGCGGGTGTCCGCCGAGCCGCAGGCCGAGGCTGGGCAGGGGCACGCTGGTGACCAGGATGTCGAACCAGAGCCGGGCGGCCTGGCCGACCAGGGGCCCGCCGAGCCGGTGGCCGAGCGCCGGGACGTGGTCGGCGAGCAGGGCGACCGCGCCGGCGCCCCGCCCCGGCCCGGCGTCCTTGTTGCGGTCCATCGCGTCGCGCACCGTGCCGAGCCGGGCGAGCGGGTCGGGGTCGCCGACCGGAAGCCGTATCAGGTAGCCGGAGAGCCGGTTGCCCTGCGGGTGGGCGGTGCGGGGGCGGCGCTGGGAGACGGGGATCAGGGCGCGGGGCGCGACGCCCTCGCTGCCGTCGCCCCGCTCGTCCAGCCAGCGGCGCAGGGCCCCGGCGACGACGGCGATCAGTACGTCGTTGACGGTGCCGCCGACGGTCTTGCGGATCCGGTGCACGTCGTCGAGGTCGACGGCCGCGCCCGCGATGCGGCGGGTGCCGGACGGCTCGGCGGTGAGGGCGGGCGAGGAGCGTACGTCGAGGCCGGCGAGGGCCGCGGAGGCGCCGATGTCCAGGGCTCGGCCCGCGTCGGACAGGGCGCCGCGCACCAGGCCCGGCAGGGTGCGCACGTCCGGCAGCATGCCGCGCCGGGGCGTCTCGGGCCGGGGGCGGGGCGGGGGCATGTCCATCGGGTCGAGGACGCCCGCGGCGAGGGCCAGGGCCCGCAGTCCGTCGGCCAGGGCGTGGTGGAACTTGAACAGCACGGCGAAGGACTCGCCGTCCGCGCCCGGCAGCACATGGGCCTCCCAGGGCGGCCGGCCGCGCTCCAGGGGGCGTTCCATCAGGCGGCCGGCCCGGGCGTGGAAGTCCGTCGTCGGGGCGTGCAGCCGGACGTGGTCGAGCGGGTCGAAGTGCGGGTCGGGCTCGCGGGTGGCGCCGCCGAAGGAGAAGGGCCGGCGCAGCGCGAGCGGCGGCTGCCATGTGTCGCGGATCCGCATCCGAAGGCCGGGCACGCCCGGCGCGCGGGCCGCGAGCAGGTCCGCCGCGAGGGCGCCGGCGGTGGGCGAGTGAGCCGGGAAGACGCCGAGCGCCGCGAGGTGCATGGGGTGCTCGGCGGACTCGATGTTCCAGAACGCCAGGTCGAGAGGGGCGAGCAGATCGGAAGTCAAGGGCTTGCCTCGCAAGGACGACGGGTGGACAAGCAGTCAATCGCCCTCCGCCGATTACGGTCAAGTACGATCAAGCTACGCACAGTTAACAACAGATTAAAGTCCGGCCCCTTCGGGAAAGGACCGGACTCCTGGGAGTCATGGGGCGCTTGCGCTCGGGCCGCACCGGCGGCACCGCCCGCCCCGCGCTTCCCCACCCGGACGGCCGCGGGCCGACCGGGTGGCCGCCGGGCGTTCCCCACCCGAAGCCGCGGCCCGCCCGCCCGCCCGATCGTCCGCCCGTCAGGGCACCCGCTGCCCCTTGCCCAGTGCGATCACTCCGCCCTTGGACACGGTGTACAGGTCGGCGTCCCGCTCCGGGTTGACGCCGATCGTCGCGCCCGGCGGCACCTCGACGTTCTTGTCCAGCACCGCCCCGCGCACCACGGCGCCCCGGCCGATGTGCACGTTGTCGTGCAGCACCGAGCCCTGCACGACCGCCCCGGGGTCGACCACCACGCCCGGCGACAGCACGGACCGGGAGACCTGGCCGCGGATCAGGCACCCCGCGCTGATGATCGACTCACCGGCCATGCCGCCGGCGTTGAAGCGGGCCGGCGACAGCTGGGTGGAGTGGGTGTAGATCGGCCAGTCGCGGTTGTAGAGGTTGAAGGCGGGCCGCTCGGCGATCAGGTCCATGTGGGCGTCGTAGTACGCGTCGAGGGTGCCGACGTCCCGCCAGTACCCCTGGTCTCGGGAGGTCTCCCCCGGCACGTGGTTGGCGCTGAAGTCGTAGAGCGCGGCCTCGCCCCGGTCGGTGAGCTGGGGCAGGATCGAGCCGCCCATGTCGTGCACGGACCGCGG
>NZ_WWHX01000556.1 GCF_009862125.1 Streptomyces sp. SID5910 | reverse complement strand
TCGTAGGTCCACTCGGTGTCGATCACCGAGGTGATCGCGGGCCGCTCCCCCCTGAAGAGGTACGGGGGCGTGTAGACCGACACGTCGTGGTTCCAGGAGCCGTTGCCCGGGTTGTCGCCGGTGGACATCACGCGGCCGTCGGGCAGCAGGAACGACGACGAGTGGTAGCCGCGGGCCTCCGGGTCGGCGGCGACCGGGTCGAAGGTCTCCGTGGCCGGGTCGAAGATCGAGGACTCGAAGACGGGGTTCGCCCGGTTGTGCAGCGCGCCGCCGGTCTCCAGCACCTTGCCGTCGGGCAGCAGCACGGCGGAGACGTACATCTTGCCCTGGTTCCCGGTCTCGGGCACCGGCCCGGCGCCGAGGTCGACCGTGCCCTGCGGAAGCGGGGGCCCGGCGGCGTAGGCGGGGTCCGGCTGCTTGAGGTCGATGATGTCGGTCAGCCGGTTCGCGTCCGGGTTGGCGTCGATGTTGCCGCCGCCGATGGTCAGCACCCTCTGGTCCTGCGCGGGCGGCAGCAGCACGCTGGCCGACTGATCCCGTACGTCCTTGTCCTGGAGGCCGGGGACCTGGGTGACGGTGTTGGCGTCGTAGTCGTAGATCGCCGAGCCGGTGCCGGGGATGTTGTTGCCGAAGACGTGGCTGCCGGAGTAGAAGAGGCGGCCGTCCTGCATGAGGATCATCGACGGATACAGGCCCCAGTACGACCAGGTCTGGTTGACCTGCCAGGCCGGCAGCCACTTCTGCTCGGCGTCGGACCAGCGCTCGGCGGTCACCGAGCCGGTGGAGTCCTCGCGCAGCCCGCCGAAGGAGACGACGTCGCCGTTGCCGAGGATCGTCGCCGACGGGTACCAGTGGCCGTCGTTCATGTCGTTGGTCTTCGTGTACGTCTCGGTCTCCGGGTCGAAGACGTACGAGTCCTTGAAGCCCTGGTAGCCGACGGTGCCGTCCGCCGACGGGTAGCCGGCGTTGCCGCTCATGACGAGGACGCGGCCGTCCTGGAGCTGGACGTGCCCGGCGCAGAACATGTCCTTCGGCGTCGGGATCGTCCGGTACGCACCGGTCGCCGGGTCGTACACCGCCGACGTGAAGGTGCCCGCCTCGAACATCTCCGGGTCGTTGCCGGAGCCCGCGATCAGCAGCACCTTGCCGTTGTGGAGGACGACGGAGTGCATGGAGCGGACCGGGTTCTCGGTGGGCAGCACGTCCCAGCGGCCGTCGGCGCACTCCGCCGCGGTGCCGGTGCACTCCGGGTCCGGGACCGGCTCGGCGACCTGCTCCATGGCGTAGTCGTCGGTGGTCGCGGAGCCGGTGCCGTAGACGGAGACGCCCCAGCTGATGCGGTCGGTGCCGGCCGGGACCTCGGGCGTGCGGACACCCGCCTCGGTCCAGCCGGCGGCCATGCCGAGGGTCTTGAGGTCCGTCCAGTACTGCCAGCCCGCGGTGGCGTCGTGCCGGAAGAGGGTGAGGGACGCGTCCGGGGTGGTGGTCTTGTACCAGAGGGACAGGTCGTACTGCCTGCCCGCCGTCACCACGGGCGCGCACGCGGCGGACTCGGTGATCAGGGCCTTGCGGTCGCCGTCCGCCCGGCGGGTCAGCTCGACCTTCATGGCCTTGGCGCCGGTGTGCGCGTCGGCGGTGGTGGTGAAGGCGAAGTCGTTGTCGCCCCAGCCGGACTTCTCCCAGCAGTACGGCATGCCGTCGGTGCCGGCGGTCTCGAAGCCGGGGTTCTTGACCAGATTGGCGGCGGAGGCGGGCTGGGGCGCGGTGAGGAGCAGCCCGGTGGTGAGGGCGCCCACCGCCAGCACCGCCGTGCTTCTGCGGCTGTGTCTCATGCGGCACTCCTTGCCGTGCGGCTCTTGCGGCTCGTGCCCTCCGTGCCCTCCGTGCCTTCCGTGCGCCCGGCGCGGACCCTGCGCGGCAGGTACACCAGCGCCTCCGTCCCGGCGAAGCGCAGGACGAAGGTGATGACCAGGGCCAGCGCGGTGGCCGGCAGCACGGCCAGCCCGAACTGGCCGACGAGCAGGGCGATCAGCGGGATGCGCAGCACCAGGTCCGCGTTGGCGATCAGCGCGAACCGCAGGGTCCGGTCGGCCCAGTGCCGGTGCCGGCGCCGGTCGCGGAAGAGCAGCCGCTCCAGGAGGAGGAAGTTCCAGGCCACCCCGAACTGGTTGGCGATGATCTCGGAGGGCAGGTAGTGCAGCCCCGCCGCGGTCAGCGCCCACAACGCGGCCAGGTTGGGCACGAAGCCGCTGAGCCCGATCAGCCCGAAGGCGATCATGCGGGCCGGCGCCGAGGCGGTGCGCAGCCCGGCCAGGTGGCGCAGGAAGCGGAACCCTTCCTGCGCGGTGGACTTGGACTCGCCCGCGAACCGCTCCTCGAAGACGAACGGCACCTCGGCGACGGCCTGAGGGCGGCTGCGGACGGCGAGTTCGAGGAGGATCTTGTAGCCGAGCGGCTTGAGGACGTCCGCGGTGACCTCGCTGCGCCGGATGGCGAAGAAGCCGCTCATCGGGTCGCTGACGCCGTGCAGCCGGCGCGGGAAGAGGGCCTTGGTCAGCCAGGTCGCCGCGCGCGAGACGGCCACCCGGTAGCTGCCCGCGAGCCCGGCGCGGCTGCCGCCCTCGATGTACCGGGAGGCGACGACGAGCCCGGCGCCCGTCCGCTCGCCGGTGGCGACCAGCTCGGGGACCAGGGACGGGGGGTGCTGGCAGTCGCCGTCCATGACGACGATCCAGTCCGACGCGGCCGCCCTGAGGCCCTCGACGACCGCGCCGCCCAGCCCGCCGGCCGGTTCGTCCCGGTGCAGGACGGTGACCGGGAACGGGCAGTCCAGGGCCGCCTCCCGGATGACGTCCGGGGTGTCGTCGGTGGAGTCGTCCACGAAGACGACCTCGCAGGGCAGCCGGCCCGGCACCGACTCGGTGATCCGGTGCAGCAACTGCCGTACGTTCGCGGACTCGTTGAAGGTCGGTACGACGATGGTGACGGCGCCCGGCTCGGGCACCTCGGCGGCCTCGGGGCGTACGGCCGGACGGCCCAGCTCGCCGGGGACGGTGGACTCGTGGCTCATCGGGCGGCTCCGGAGGGCTGGATACGGCGGATCTCGATGCGGTCCGCGCCGGTGCCGAAGACGGCGACCGGGGTGGAGTGGTTCATCGCGGCCAGGACGTTGGGCAGGTCGGCCGCGTCGCGCCGTACCGTCGGGGAGGCGACGACGTAGTCCAGGTCGCGCCAGCCGCCCGGCATCGTCTTCGTCACCGCCGGGTCGAGGTCCGCCTTGTAGAACCAGATGACCCCGAGTCCGTGCCGCTCGACGTCGCGGTGTGGAACGCGCCCGGCGAGCCCGTCCCCGTCGAGGAGGGACTCGCGGCCGAACCCGAGCCCATCGCGGTCGGCGCCCGCTGGGGCGCGCCCTGGGGCACCAGCTGGTTCCGGGTCACCGGCACCGTGCCGAAGGAGTGGGCCGGGAAGACCGTCGAGGCGATCCTCGACCTCGGCTTCGACGAGAACATGCCCGGCTTCCAGTGCGAGGGCCTGGTCTACCGCCCCGACGGCACCCCCGTGAAGGGCCTCAACCCGCGCAACCAGTGGGTGCGGATCGGCGCCCCCGCCGAGGGCGGCGAGGAGGTCCGCCTGCACATCGAGGCCGCCTCCAACCCCGTCATCCTCGACTACCACCCCTTCGTGCCCACGCAGCTCGGTGACAAGGACACGGCGGGCAGCGAACCGCAGTACACGCTCGCCCGCATGGACCTCGCCGTCCTCGACGAGACCGTGTGGAACCTGGTGCTCGACCTGGAGGTGCTCGGCGAGCTGATGGCCGAGCTGCCGGTGGACTCGCCGCGCCGCTGGGAGATCCTGCGCGCGGTCGACAAGGCGCTGGACGCCATCGACCTCCAGGACGTCAACGGCACGGCGGAAGCGGCCCGTTCACGGCTGACCGGCGTGCTGTCCGCCCCCGCCGTGCCCTCCGCGCACCGCATCAGCGCCGTCGGGCACGCGCACATCGACTCGGCGTGGCTGTGGCCGCTGCGTGAGACCGTGCGCAAGGTCGCCCGCACCACCTCCAACATGACCGCTCTGCTGGAGGACGAGCCGGACTTCGTCTTCGCCATGTCGCAGGCCCAGCAGTGGGCGTGGGTGCGCGACCACCGGCCCGAGGTGTGGGCGCGGGTCAAGAAGGCCGTCGCGGACGGGCGGTTCGTGCCGGCCGGCGGCATGTGGGTCGAGTCGGACACCAACATGCCCGGCTCGGAGGCGATGGCCCGGCAGTTCGTGCACGGCAAGCGGTTCTTCCTCGACGAGTTCGGCGTGGAGAACGACGAGGCGTGGCTGCCGGACACCTTCGGCTTCGCGGCGGGCCTCCCGCAGATCATCAAGGCGGCCGGCGCCAAGTACCTGCTGACGCAGAAGATCTCCTGGTCGCAGACGAACAAGTTCCCGCACCACACCTTCCGTTGGGAGGGCATCGACGGCACCCGGATCTTCACGCACTTCCCGCCCGTCGACACCTACAACTGCTCGATGAAGGGCAGCGAGATCGCCCACGCGGCGAGGAACTTCAAGGACAAGGGCGTCGCCCGGCACTCCCTCGCCCCCACCGGCTGGGGCGACGGGGGCGGCGGCACCACGCGCGAGATGGTCGCCAAGGCGGCCCGGCTGCGCGACCTCGAAGGCTCGGCGACCGTCGAGTGGGAGACCCCGCTGGCCTTCTTCGAGAAGGCCGAGGCCGAGAACCCCGCGCCGCCGGTCTGGGTCGGCGAACTGTACCTGGAACTCCACCGCGCCACCCTCACCAGCCAGGCCAAGACCAAGCAGGGCAACCGGCGCAGCGAACACCTTCTGCGGGAGGCCGAGCTGTGGGCGGCCACGGCCGCCGTGCGCGCCGGATTCCCCTACCCCTACGAGGACCTGGACCGCATCTGGAAGACGGTGCTGCTGCACCAGTTCCACGACATCCTGCCCGGCTCCTCCATCGCCTGGGTGCACCGCGAGGCACGCGCCACCTACGACCGCGTCGCCGCCGAACTGAACGAGATCATCGACGCCGCCCAGCGCGCCCTGGCCGGCGAGGGCGACACCCCGCTCGTCTTCAACTCCGCCCCGCACACCCGCGCCGGCGTCCCGGCCGGTGCCGCGGCCGCGCCCGCCGTCGACGGCCGTACCGACGTCAGCCCCCGCCCCGGCGGCGGCCACGTCCTCGACAACGGCCTGCTGCGCGTCGAGATCGACGCACGGGGACTGGTCGTCTCCGCGTACGACCTCGACGCCGACCGCGAGACCGTCGCGCCGGGCGGCGCGGGCAACCTGCTCCAGCTCCACCCCGACTTCCCCAACATGTGGGACGCCTGGGACGTCGACGAGTTCTACCGCCACACGGTCACCGACCTCACCGACGCCGACGAGATCGCCCCCGGCGACGACGGCGCCTCGGTGCGGATCGTCCGCTCCTTCGGCTCCTCCCGCGTCACCCAGGTCCTGACGCTGGCGCCGGGGGAGCGGCGGCTGGACGTGGACACCGAGGTCGACTGGCACGAGACGGAGAAGTTCCTCAAGCTGGCCTTCCCCCTCGACGTGCACGCCGAACGGTACGCCTCCGAGACCCAGTTCGGGCACTTCCACCGGCCCACCCACACCAACACCAGCTGGGAGGCCGCCAAGTTCGAGGCCTGCAACCACCGCTTCGTCCACCTGGAGGAGCCCGGCTGGGGCGTCGCCGTCGTCAACGACTCGACGTACGGCCACGACGTCACCCGCACCGTCCGCACCGACGGCGACGGCGGTACGACCACCACGGTCCGCGTGTCCCTGCTGCGCGCCCCGCGCTTCCCGGACCCCGAGACCGACCAGGGCGTGCACCGCTTCCGGCACGCGCTGGTGCCCGGCGCGGGCATCGGCGACGCGGTGCGCGAGGGCTGGCGGATCAACCTGCCCGAGCGGCGCGCCACCGGCGCCGGGAACGTCGCGCCGCTGGTCGCGGTCGACCGGGACGCGGTCGTCGTGACCGCCGTCAAGCTGGCCGACGACGGCAGCGGGGACGTCGTGGTCCGCTTCCACGAGGCCCACGGCGGCCGAGCGCGGGCCACGCTCACCACCGGGTTCCCGGCCACGGACGTCCAGGTGACCGACCTGCTGGAACGCCCGCTCGCGGACGCGGAGGCGCCCCGGCTGGACGGCGACCGGATCGCCGTACGGCTGCGTCCGTTCCAGCTGATGACCCTGCGCCTCAAGCGCGCCTAGCACGCGTCAGGGGGTACGGGCCCGGTCGGGTCCGTACCCCTACGGCTCCTGTGCGCCGCCCACCAGCCGGGTCGGCGGCAGATACTCCCGCACGTACGTCCGCTCCCAGCACGCGCCGGTCTCCCGCAGCTCGCGCCACGTCGTGTACCGGTACCGGAACAGCCGGGCCCGCACGAAGCGCGGCGGCGCGTCCGGCGGGAACGGGGAGCGGCGCAGCAGCCGCAGCGTGGCGCGGTCGCCCTCCAGCAGCCGTTCCACGAAGGTGCCGAACCAGGGCCCGGCGTACGAGGGCGACAGCGCGGCGAACCACATCAGCCAGTCCAGCCGCAGATGGTACGGCGCGAACTGGCGCGGCCAGCGCCGCGGATCACCGGGCTTGCCCTTGAACTCGTACTCCCGCCAGTCCGAGTCCCGGCTTGCGACCTCGTCGGCGGTGCCCTCGATCACCACCTCGTAGCGGACCCGGCTGACACTGCCGAAGGCGCCGTAGGTGTTGACCAGGTGGAGCGGGTCGAAGGACCGGTTCATCACCTGCCGGCGGGAGATCATGTTGAGGACCGGCCGGTGGCTGAGGAAGACCAGCAGCGCCGCCACCGCGAGGACCACGACCACGTACCACAGCGGAGCGCCGGGCAGGGACGGCGGACGCGCCGGGAAGCGGACCGCCGACAGGGCCAGCACGATGGTGATCCAGTTCAACCAGGCGAAGTTCCCCGACAGCACCAGCCACAGCTGGGTGACGATCATGAGGGCCGCGGCGGCCGTCGCGACGGGCTGCGGCGTGAACAGCAGGAAGGGCACCAGCAACTGCGTGACATGGTTCGCTGCCACCTCCACGCGGTGCATCCGCCGGGGCAGGTGATGGAAGAACCAGCTCAGCGGGCCCGGCATCGGCTGGGTCTCGTGGTGGTGGTCGAGACACGTCAGCTTCCGCCAGCACTCGTCTCCGCGCATCTTGATCAGCCCCGCCCCGAACTCGACGCGGAACAGCAGCCAGCGCAGCAGGAACAGCACGACGACCGGCGGGGCCACCTCGTCGTTGCCGAGGAAGACGGCGAGGAACCCCGTCTCCAGCAGCAGCGACTCCCAGCCGAACGAATACCAGGTCTGCCCGACGTTGACGACCGACAGATACAGCGCCCACGGCACCAGCCACAGCAGCATCGCCCCCCACAGCGGCAGCAGCGAGTCCAGCCCCGCCACCAGCGCCGCCGAGACCGCGCAGCCCGCCCAGACGCAGCCCGCGAAGAAGCGGTCCGAGCAGCGCCACTGGAACAGGCTCGGCGCCCGCCTGAACGGCACCCGCTCCACGAACCGGGACACCGGCGTCAGACCGCGCTCACCGAGCAGCGCCCGGAACTGGACGGCCGCCGTGACGAACGCGACCAGGTACAGGACGGCCAGCGCCCGCTGGAAGACCAGCCGGGTCAGCCAGTAGTCGGGTGAGGTGAACCACTCCACGGCTCGCGCTCCTCTCGTGCCACGCCCCCGGGTACCCCGGCGACCCGGTGTCCCTGTCGGCCTACGGGCAGCGGATCAGGAGTCGAATAATCGGGCAAATCCTGGCAAGGTGGGGCGCATGGTTGATCGGGGAGCGAGCGCCCTGTCACCCCCGGACGACTGGCCCGCCCACCCGGACCCGATCCTGGCGCTCAACCGCATGGGGAGCTTCGACTGGGACCTGGACTCCGGACTGTTCCACATGGACGCCCAGGCGCACGAGGTGTTCGACCTGCGCCCGGACGAGTACGACGGCCGCCCCGAGTCGCTGGCCGTCCGCGTCCCCGCGTCGGAGGGCCACCGCCTCGACACCCTGGTCTCCCAGGCCATGAAGGACGGCAGCGAGAACTACGGCACCTATCTGCGGGTGCGGCGCCGCGACGGCACCCTGCGCTGGGTCCGCACCCAGGGCTACATCCGCCGCGACGAGACCGGCCGCCCCCGCCGCATCATCGGCATCGTCCGCGACGCCACCCAGGAGCTCGGCGACATCGAGGCCCGCCGCGAGCAGGCCGCCCTGGACGAGGCCCGCCGGCAGCAGACCAACGTCGTGCAGCTCACCACGGCGGCGCTCGCGCACGCGCGCACCGTGGACGACGTCATCGACGCCCTCAAGGACACCCAGGGCCTCACCCATCTGGGCGCCACCAGCGTGGTCATGGGCCTGGTGGAGGGCGACCGCATCCTGCTCGTCGCCGAGGGCCCGGACGGCAGCTTCGTCCACGGCACCCGCGTCACCGGCGTGGACGAGGCGTACCCGATGAGCGAGGCCGTCCGCACGCTCAGCCCGCGCTTCATCGAGTCGCCGCAGGAGTTCGCGGAGCGCTATCCGATCCTGTGGCCGCACCTGGCCGGGCTGCACGTCACCGCGGCGGCCTATCTGCCGCTGATCGCCCAGGCCCAGCCCATCGGCGGCCTCGGCCTGCTCTACAGCGACCGGGACGGCTTCTCGCCCGAGGACCGCAACGTGCTCGTCGCCCTCGGCAGCAGCATCGCGCAGAGCCTCCAGCGCGCCATGCTCTACGAGCAGGAGATGGACCTCGCCGAGAGCCTCCAGCAGGCGATGCTGCCCCGCACCATCCCCAGCGTCCCCGGCTGCGACGTCGCCGTCCGCTACCGCGCCGCCACCATCGGCGGCGCCCTCGGCCGCGACATCGGCGGCGACTGGTACGACCTGATCCCGCTGCCCGGCGGACGCGTCGGCGCCGTCATCGGCGACGTCCAGGGCCACGACGCGCACGCCGCCGCCGTCATGGGCCAGCTGCGCATCGTGCTGCGCGCCTACGCCGCCGAGGGCCATCCACCGGCCACCGTGATGGCGCGGGCCTCCGTCTTCCTGCACGAACTCGACACCGACCGCTTCGCGACCTGCCTGTACGCGGAGGCCGACCTGGCCACCGGAGTGGTCCAGGTGGTCCGCGCCGGGCACCTCGACCCGCTGCTGCGGCACGGCGACGGCAAGTGCCGGCGCGTGCCCGTGGAGGGCGGGCTGCCGCTCGGCCTGTCCGCCGAGTTCGGGCGCCTCGCCTACCCGGTCGGCACCATCGAGCTGGACCCGGGCAACACCCTGCTGCTGTGCACCGACGGCCTGGTCGAGGAGCCCGGCGCCGACCTCGACGACGGGATGCGGGCCCTCGCGGAGCTGGTCGCCTCCGGCCCGCAGGACGTGGGCAAGCTCGCCGACCGGCTGATCGCGGCGGCCGAGCAGCGGCGCGGCGACGACGACGTGGCCCTGCTGGTGATGCGCCGCCGCGTCCCGGACCAGCCCCGCATCGGCGGCCGGGTCCGCCAGCACGTCGCCCCGGGCGACCCCGAGGCCCTCACCGAGGCCCGGCGCATGATCCGCGCCGCGGTCCGCTCCTGGGGCGACGAGGACCACGCCGACTCGATCGAACTGGTCGCCGACGAGCTGATGACGAACGCCCTCATGCACACCGAGGGCTCCGCGATCGTCACCCTGCGGTTCCTCTCCGGCACCGACCGCCGGCTGCGCGTCGAGGTCGAGGACACCTCCAGCGCCCTGCCGCGCCGCCGCGACCCCGGGGACTCCGGGGTTTCCGGACGCGGGCTGCGCCTGGTCGACGCGCTCGCGGACGCGTGGGGCGTGGAGGCGCGCGGCAGCGGCAAGTGCGTGTGGTCGGAGTTCGTGATGCCGCACGACTAGGCATGCCCGCACCATGCATGCCCGCACCATGCATGCCCGCCTCCCTCGTCCGGCCCGGTGAGGGGGCGTTGTCGGTGCCGGGTGGCACTCTGGACACATGCCCGAACTGCCCGAGGTCGAGGCGCTCAGGGACTTCCTGACCGAGCACCTCGACGGCCGCGAGATCGCCCGGGTGCTGCCCGTGGCGATCAGCGTCCTGAAGACGTACGACCCGCCGCTGTCCGCCCTGGAGGGCCACCGGGTGGCCGCCGTGCACCGGTACGGCAAGTTCCTCGACATCGAGACCGCCGGCGGCCCGCACCTGGTGACCCATCTGGCCCGCGCGGGCTGGCTGCACTGGAAGGACAGCCTCCCCGACGGCATGCCCCGGCCCGGCAAGGGCCCCCTGGCCCTGCGCGTCGCCCTGGACACCGGCGCGGGCTTCGACCTGACCGAGGCGGGCACGCAGAAGCGGCTCGCCGTGTACGTCGTGCCCGACCCGCAGCAGGTCCCCGGCGTGGCCCGGCTCGGCCCGGACCCGCTCGCCGACGACTTCGACGAGGCCCGCTTCGCCGCGCTCCTGGCGGGCGAGCGGCGGCAGCTCAAGGGCGCCCTGCGCGACCAGAGCCTGATCGCGGGCGTGGGCAACGCGTACAGCGACGAGATCCTGCACGCCGCGAAGATGTCCCCCTTCAAACTGGCGGCCTCGCTCACCGACGAGGAGACGGCACGGCTGTACACGGCGCTGCGCGCCACGCTGACGGAGGCGGTCGAACGCTCGCGGGGACTGGCGGCCGGCCGGCTCAAGGCCGAGAAGAAGAGCGGCCTGCGCGTCCACGGCCGCGCCGGCGAGCCCTGCCCGGTCTGCGGCGACACCGTCCGCGAGGTCTCCTTCAGCGACTCCTCCCTCCAGTACTGCCCCACCTGCCAGACCGGCGGCAAACCGCTCGCGGATCGGAGGCTGTCGCGGCTGCTGAAATAGCGGGACCGGTATGTCCGGATAGATCTCAGGAGTGCGATTAGTTACATAAAGGGACGAAAGTCCCGCATGGCGCCGTGGTGCGCGTGGGCACAGAAGGTCGGAGAGCACGTGACCGAGCCCACAGCGAGGACTCCCGCCGTATGCGCACCGAAGCCGCCGCCCGCCCGTACTCCACCGCACCCTCCGTCCGGACCCCCGCGCTCGACACCACGGACGCCGTCGCCGCCGCCTTCGCCCGCCTCGCCACCCTGGACGACGGCCCCGGCAAGGACCGGCTGCTGGAGGAGCTGACGCGGGCCTGGCTGCCGATGGCCCACCGCCTCGCCGCCCGCTTCCGCGACAAGGGCGAGAGCACCGAGGACCTGCGCCAGGTCGCCGCGGTGGGCCTGCTCAAGGCGATCGGCCGGTACGACCCGGCCAGGGGGCCGTTCGAGCCGTTCGCGATACCCACGATCCGGGGCGAGCTGCGACGGCACTTCCGCGACCGCACCTGGGACGTACGGGTGCCGCGCCGCGTCCAGGAGCTGCGCAACCGGGTCCGCACCGCCTACGTCGAGCTGGCCCTCACCCCCGGCAGCCCCAGCCCCACCGCGGCCGAGCTGGCCCGGCACACCCGGCTCGGCGAGGAGGAGGTCGGCGAGGGCCTGGCGGCCCTGGAGAGCTACCGGGCCCTCTCCCTGGACGCGTCCAACGGCGACGCCGCCGAGGCCGACGGCGGCCCGAGCCTCCTGGACGCGCTGGGCGAGCCCGACCGGGGCTTCCAGCTCGTGGTCGACCGCGAGAGCGTCAAGGAGGCCGTGCGCCGGCTGCCGTCGCGCGAGCGGGCCATCCTCTACCTGCGCTTCTTCGAGGACTGGTCGCAGAGCCGCATCGCCCGGCGGATGGGCATCTCCCAGATGCACGTCTCCCGGCTGCTCGCCCAGACCTGCGACCGGATCCGGCACGAGACCCTCGCCGCGCGGTGAGCGCTCAGCCGACGGGGAGGGTCACCAGCCGCTCCCCGTCCACGGTCCGCACCTCGTAGCGGGCGGTCTGGCCGGGACGCAGCGCCGCACCGCCGCGCATGGTGTTCGGCCGGGCGTCGTGACCGGGCACGCTCCAACTGGTGACCGTCTCCTCGGTGCCGTCGCGGCCGACGGCGACGAGCCGGCAGGAGCGCGGCCCCGCCCCGTCCTTGACCTCCAGCTCCACGTCGCTGCCCCAGGCCTCGTCGTCGGCCGTGACCTGCGCCCACACCCCCGTGCGCTCATCGGTCGCGGTGACGCGCACACTCGGAGCGTCCTGCTGCGCGTGGAGCGCGAGGGCGGGGCCCGCCACGGCGCACACGACGGCGGCGGCCACGGCGTACAGCAGTCGCCGGCGGCCGGCCCGGCCGCGCGCCGCCACCTCCGACAGCAGGCGGTCCAGCAGCTTCGGCCCGGGCCGGGTCAGCGGGTGCACGAGGCGTGGCGTCGCCCGCCGGTACAGCATCAACTGACGGGCCGCGGGGCCGAACTCGGTCACCTGCGCCGCGCACCGGGGGCATTCCATGAGGTGGTCCTCGAAGCGGAACGCGTCCGCCTCGTCCAGCACGCCGAGCGCATAGGCGCCGACGTCGCGATGCCTTTCCAGGGACCTCATGCCGAATCCTCGTACCGTTGGGTGCGGGTGGGGTTACTCCTTGCTCCCACGTGTACGCACCGGGCAGCCGAATCACTCAAGCCACACACCGTGGATTGGTCCGTGTGCGGAGAAACTCCCGAGGCGGCGCCTAGAAGAGGTGGATGGCGAGGTGGCCGAGCGGAAGCCCCAGCTGCCACGCCGGCGTCCACACCTTCGGGCCCTCGTCCTCCCCGCCGCCCGGAGCGCCGCCGGGCACCGCGTTCAGGTCCGGGGCGAGCAGCTCGGTCTCCTGGAGCCAGCGCCAGGCCGCCCGGGCCAGCTCCAGGTCCGGCGAGTGCCGGCCGGCGGCGACGGTGTCGGCCGTGACCTCGGCCAGCCGCTCGCGCACCCACTCGTGCCACGGCTGGTCGTAGGCCGTGAGGGACAGCCAGGTCTCCAGCCGGGTGACGACGCGGATGCCGCTCAGCTCGTTCTCGGTGTCGGACAGGAAGACGGTCAGCGCCAGCGCGTCGCGTCCCGCGCGGAACTCGAAGGACGTCGGCGGCATCAGGTCGCCGGTCCGCAGCAGCTCGTCGGCGATGTACTCGGCGTACAACCACGCCATCGGGACGGCCAGTTCGCCTCCGCCGGTACCGTCCGTGCTCTCTTGCCCTCTGTGCGGCATCCCTTCCTGCCTTCCTCCGGTACGTGCGCGTCGCCCGACCCGGGTCATGGGCCCCCGTCCGGAACACGGATGAGGACAGCCGATTACTCAACCGGGGTCCACGGCAAGGCGCTTTACGGAGGCTTGACCATAAGGTCGGTTTCACCGCAGGTCGGCGGCGTATCCCGGTAGCACCCTGCGCAGGGCGCGCAGCGCGTAGTACGCGCGGGACTTCACGGTACCGGGCGGGATGCCGAGGGCCGTCGCGGCTTCCGCCACACTCGCCCCCTGGAAGTACACCAGCACCAGGACTTCACGGTGCTCCGGAGTGAGTGTCTTCACAGCCTCCCGCACGTCGAGGGCGGCGGCGGCCCGTTCGGCGTGGTCGGCGCAGACCGGCGCGTTCTCCAGCACCGCGTCGCCGACCTCGGCCGGCCGCGCCTGCCGGGCCCGGCGCGCGTCGATCGCGAGCCGCCGGGCCACGGTGAGCAGCCAGGGCCGTACCGAGTCGAAGGCGTCGGCGCGCAGTGCCTCGGGGTGCTGCCAGGCGCGCACCAGGGTCTCCTGCACGAGGTCCTCGGCGCGCTGGCGGTCGCCGTCGCTGAGCCGCAGCAGCAGCGCGAAGAGCGGCCGGCCGTGCTCGCGCTGGAGTGCGGCGAGCTCGTGCTCGGCGGTCGTCGTGTCGGGGAGGGTGATTCCGGCCGTCATGGCCGTATGGCACCGCAGGGCCCCGGGCGGGGACAGGGCGCGCGCACGGGTCTGCGACGGACGGTCGATCGCGTCGGTGAACGGTCCGACGAACGGTCGGCGCTCCTCTTTCGGGCAAGCCGGACGGGCTAATGGGCGTGTCGGAGCCCTCTGTGACAGCGTCCATCTCTTTACCTGTTTGTGTGTAAATGTGATTTTTCCTCGTGCATGCGACCACAGCGGAGTGAACGGATGATCACACGCAGTCGGCGGGTGGCCCTGGCCCTGACCGTCCTCCTCACCGCGGGCGCGGCCTGCCAGGCCCGCGATCACGAGCCGCCGGCGCGCCCGGCCCCCGCCCCGCCCGCCGCCCCCGCCGGTTCCTTCACGCTCGTCGCCTCCGGCGACGTCCTGCCGCACGACTCGATCATCGAGCGGGCGCGCTTCGACGCGGGCGGCACCGGCTACGACTTCCGCCCCATGCTGGCCGGCGCGAAGCCCGTCGTCGCGCCCGCCGACCTCGCCCTGTGCCACATGGAGACGGTGTACGGAGCGAACGGCGACTACAGCGGCTACCCCCTGTTCAAGTCCCCGCCCGAGGTGGCGACGGCCCTGGCCGCCACCGGCTACGACGGCTGCTCCACCGCCTCCAACCACACCTTCGACGACGGCGCGGACGGCATCCT
Source organism: Streptomyces sp. SID5910 (assembly GCF_009862125.1). Lineage (GTDB taxonomy): Bacteria > Actinomycetota > Actinomycetes > Streptomycetales > Streptomycetaceae > Streptomyces. Next base: position 2,936 of record NZ_WWHX01000556.1, on the reverse strand, counting down.
CCACACCCTGGACGCCCTCGACCGCGCCGGCGTACGGCACGCCGGGTCCGCCCGCACCGAGGGCGAGGCGCGCACCACGACGATCCTGCGCGCGGGCGCGGCCCAGGTCGCCCACCTCGCCTACACCTTCGACACCAACGGCCGCCCCGCACCGCAGGGACAGCCGTGGGCGGTGCAGCTGATCGACGAGCACCGCATCCTCACGGACGCGCGGGCCGCCCGGCAGGCCGGCGCCGACGTCGTCGTCGTGTCCCTGCACTGGGGCACCGAGTGGCAGGACGAGCCCGACGACGAGCAGCTGGCCCTCGCCGACTCCCTGACCGCCGCCCGCAGCGGCGACCGCCCCGCCGTCGACCTGATCGTCGGCACCCACGCCCATGTCCCGCAGGCGTACGAGAAGGTCAACGGCACCTGGGTGATCTACGGGATGGGCGACCAGATCGCCGGCGAGATGATCAACGACGACGGCGAGCGCGACCCGCGCGGCAACCAGTCGAGCATCGGCCGCTTCACCTTCGCCCCGCCCGCCCGCCCCGGCGAACGCTGGCGGGTGACGAAGGCCGAGTTCGTCCCCCAGCTCTTCGACGTCGACGCCGGCCGCGTCGTGAACCTCAACCGCGCCCTGGACAAGGGCGCCGAGGTGACCGCCGTACGCGACCGCATCCGCGACGTGGTCCTCAGCCGCGGCGCCGCCGAGGACGGCCTGGTGATGGGGGAGTAGCGCCCGGAGGCTAACGGCCCGCCAGTTCCGACTTGCGGTAGGAGTAGCCGAAGTAGATCACCAGGCCGATCACGAACCAGACCGCGAAGCGCACCCAGGTCTGCCACTGGAGGAACGTGATCAGCCAGATCGAGAAGACGATGCCCAGCGCCGGCACGAACGGCATCCACGGCGTGCGGAAGGTGCGCGGCAGGTCCGGCTGCCGGTAGCGCAGCACGATCACCGCCGCGCACACCACCACGAACGCCAGCAGGATGCCGATGTTGGTCAGCTCGGCCGCCTCGCCGATCGGCAGGAACCCGGCGATCAGGGCCGACGCCACCCCCACGATCCAGGTGACCCGCGTCGGCACGTGCCGCGTCGGGTGCGTCTTCGCGAACCACTTGGGCAGCAGCCCGTCACGCGACATCGAGAACCACACACGGGTGACGCCCAGCATGAACGTGAACATCACCGTGAGGATGCCGATGATGGCGCCCACCGCGATGACGTCGGCCAGCGAGCTGAGCCCCACCGACTTGAACGCCGTCGAGAAGCCGCTCTCGGGGTCGATGTCCTTGTAGTTCTGCATGCCGGTCAGCACCAGACAGGCCGCCACGTACAGCACCATCGAGATGATCAGCGAGTAGATGATCGCCTTCGGCATGTGCCGCTGCGCGTCCTTCGACTCCTCGGCCGCCGTCGACATCGCGTCGTACCCGAAGACCGCGAAGAACACCGTCGCCGCGCCCGTGAAGGCCCCGCTCACTCCGAACGGGAAGAACGGGTGGTAGTTCGAGGTGCTGATGTGGAAGACGCCGACGCCGATGACCAGCAGCACCACCAGCACCTTCAGCACGACCACGACCATCTCGAAACGCGCCGCGTTCTTGATGCCGAGCGTCAGCAGATAGGCGATCAGCAGACACAGCACCGCCGCGAACAGGTCCACCTTGTGCCCGTCGCCGGTACCCGGCGCGCCCAGCATCCAGTTCGGCAGATCCGCGCCCATCTCGCCGACCAGGAAGCTGAAGTAGCCGGAGATGCCGATCGCGACCACCGCCACGATCGCCGTGTACTCGAGGAGCAGGTCCCAGCCGATGAACCAGCCGACCAGCTCACCGAGGACCGCGTAGCCGTAGGTGTACGCCGAGCCCGCCTTCGGGATCAGCCCGGCGAACTCCGCGTACGACAGAGCCGCCGCGGCGCTCGCGACGCCCGCGATGAGGAAGGAGATCAGCACCGCCGGTCCCGCCGTGCCGTTGGCCACCGTGCCGGCCAGCGTGAAGATGCCGGCACCGATGATGCCGCCCACGCCGATCGCCGTCAGCTGCCACAACCCCAGCGACCGCACCAGACCGGTGCCTTCCCCGGCCTCCGTATCCTCGATGTGCTCGATGGGTTTGCGGCGGAGAACACCCTCGCCCATGCGGAACCCGGCCATGCGCCTCACCTCTTCGTGACCGGCAAACGGCTGACGGTGGATCATGATGACTCACTCACGTCCCCGACGGAAGGCACGACGCACGCACCGGAGCGACCGGTCTCACGGCACCACGGTCACCGGCCAGCGCCCCGCCTTCACCAGCCGCACCGCGACCGAGCCGACGATCCGGTGCCCGGCCTGCTCGGACGCCCCCACGACCACGGCGTCCGCCCGCAGCTCGTCGGCCGCCTTCACCAGGCCGTTGTAGGGGTCGCCGCGGAAGGTGTGGAACTCCCAGCGCACGTCGAATATCCCCTTGGACCGCTCCGTCGCCGCCCGGATCTGCGCCACCAGGTCCTCGGCGATCTCGTCGGTCGTGTCCGCCACCGGCGCGCCCAGCGCCGCCCCCGCCGCCAGCACCGGCTGCACGTACACCACGGCGAGCAGCGCCCGCTGCCGCCGGGCCAGACCGCCGGCGTAGGCCGCCGCGCGCAGCGAGGAGTCGGAGCCGTCCACCCCGACCACGATGACCTTCGGTCCGTCCGTGCCCCGTTCGAACTGATGGGAGTGCTGTTGCGTCACGCGGCGAGGCTATCGGAACCCCCGGATCCGCCCGGCCCCGGCCGCCCGCCCCCACCGCTCGGGGGTGCGCCGACAGGCTCCCACTGGGCCGGCCGGGTGGTTCCGTGCCGCCGCACCGGTGTCGTTCAGGGGCGTCGGCCCCTGTCCGGGCGAGTGATGAGTCATGAAGAAGGATCAGTTGCTCACACGGCGCCGCGCCCTGCTCGCCGGTGCCGCGGCGGCCTGCGC
>NZ_WWHX01000555.1 GCF_009862125.1 Streptomyces sp. SID5910 | reverse complement strand
GGGCTGCTGGGGGTGGCCGGGCTGCTGCGGGTACGGCTGTCCGGGCTGCTGGGCGTGGCCGGTCTGCGGGGGGTACGGCTGGCCCGGCTGCTGCCCAGGCTGTCCGTACGGCTGCGGCTGCCCGGGATACGGCTGGCCCTGCTGCCCCGGGTAGGGCTGGCCCGGCTGCGGCTGGCCTGGCTGCGGCTGGCCCGGGTAGGCCGACTGGCCGGGCATCGCCTGGCCGGGGTATTCGTAACCCGGCATGGGCGGCGCGGCGACCGGCGGCGGATTGCCGTCGGACGTCCACAGACCGTGCGACTGCTGGTGGCGGACGAAGTCCTCGGCGACCATCGCCGCGAGGTTGAAGTACGCCTCCCGCACCTTCGGCCGCATCATGTCGAGGTCGACCTCGGCACCGGCGGCGAGGTGCTCGTCGAAGGGGACCACGACGACACCCCGGCACCGGGTCTGGAAGTGCCCGACGATGTCGTCCACCTTGATCATCTTGCCGGTCTCACGGACTCCGGAGATCACGGTGATGGACCGGGACACCAGGTCGGCGTACCCGTGCGCGGACAGCCAGTCCAGCGTCGTACTGGCGCTGCTGGCACCGTCCACGGACGGCGTCGAGATGATGATCAACTGGTCGGCGAGGTCGAGCACCCCGCGCATGGCGCTGTAGAGCAGACCCGTACCGGAGTCGGTCAGGATGACCGGGTACTGCCGGCCCAGGACATCGATCGCGCGCCGGTAGTCCTCGTCGTTGAAGGTCGTGGACACGGCCGGGTCGACGTCGTTGGCGATGATCTCCAGCCCGGACGACGCCTGGGAGGTGAACCGCCGGATGTCCATGTACGAGTTGAGGTACGGGATCGCCTGGACGAGGTCACGGATGGTGGCCCCGGTCTCCCGGCGCACCCGGCGGCCGAGCGTACCGGCGTCCGGGTTCGCGTCGATCGCGAGGATCTTGTCCTGCCGCTCGGTGGCGAGCGTGGACCCCAGCGCGGTCGTCGTGGTCGTCTTGCCGACACCGCCCTTGAGGCTGATGACGGCGATGCGGTAGCAGGACAGCACCGGCGTGCGGATCAGCTCCAGCTTCCGCTGCCGCTCGGCCTCCTCCTTCTTCCCGCCCAGCTTGAACCGCGAACCGCCGGCCGCGGGGCGGCTGCTCTTCGCCTTCTGCCGCTTGTTGTTGAGCAGCCGGTCCGACGACAGCTCCACGGCCGCGGTGTAACCGAGCGGCGCCGCACCGGGGTTGGTGGGCTGCCGCTGGTCGTGCTGTATGGGCTGCGGCCAGGCGGTACCGAGCCGAGGATCGGCCGGCTGCTGGGCGTGCGGCTGGGGCGCGGCCTGGTGCGGCGGCTGGGGCTGGGGCTGCGGCTGGTGGTGCTGATGCTGCTGCTGGTCGGGCTGGGCCGCCGACTGCTGCGGGATCTGGGGCGCCTGCGATGCCTGCGGCGGCTGTGGTGCCTGCGGGACCTGGCCGGGCTGTGCCTGCGGCGGCATCGGGTGCGCCTGGTGCGGGACGCCGGGCTGCTGCGGCTGCCCCTGCGACTGGCCCTGCGGAGGCTGCTGGCCCTGCGGCGCGGCCGGGTTGGGGAAGCCGTAGCCGGCGGGGGGCGTGGCACCGGGGGTTCCGGTCTGCGGGAAGCCGTAACCACCGGGCTGGGGCTGCGGGGCCGAGCCACCCGGCTGCGGGAAGCCGTAACCGGCGGCGGCGGCGGGCATGGCGCCCGGACCGCCCTGCTGGGGCGCGGGGGCACCCTGCTGCGGCGCCGGGGGCTGGGCCGCCGCCGGGGGAGTGGCCCCCTGCTGCGGGAAGCCGTACCCCGCCGGGGCCGCGGGCTGACCCGGCACCTGGTCGGGCGGCGTCGGCGCACCGGCCTGCGCGTGCCATGCGGCGGGCGCCGGCTGCGGGGCCTGAGGCTGGAAGGAGGGCTGCTGCGCCGGCACGTCCGGCTGTCCCGGGGCGGCGGGCGCCGGCTGCGCGGGCCACTGGTGCGCCGGTGCGGGCGCGGCCGGGGGGTACGACGGAGGCAGCGGCGGCACACCGTCCGGCGCGGGGGGAGGTACGTCGGCGGGAGCGGGGTCCTGCGGGGCGGTGGCCTGCGGACCGGGCTCCGCGGTCGGCTCGACGTCGCCCTGTGCGTCCGGGGCGTCGGGGACACCGGCGGATGCGTTGTCGTCGACCGAACCGTCCCCCTCGGCCGCGACGTCCGCACCCTCGGTGTGCTCGGACTCCACGGCGTCCTCGTCCACCGCGGCGGACCCGGCCGTGGCGTCGTCCTCACCGGCACTGTCGTCGGCCTCGTCGGAAGCGGACGCATCGGATACGGCCTCGTCGGAGGCGGGCGCCTCGGACGCGACCGGCTCACCGTCGGCCGCCTCACCCGCGCTCACCGCCTCGTCGGCAGCGCTCTCCCGCTCCTCGCGCTGCCGCGCCTCCTCCTGCCGCGCCTCGTCCGCGGCGGCGAGCTCCGCGAACTCCCGCTTCAGCGCGGCCGCCGAGAACCGCATGGTGGCGCCGCTCTCGAGGTCACCGTTGCCGGGCTCGGGCTCGACCCGCGGCTCCGCCGGCACCGGCTGCTGGGCTTCGGGCTCCGGATCCGGCTCCGGGTGGGACGCCGCCTGGACCGGCGGCTGCTGAGGCTCGAAACCGCTCCCCACCGGAAGTCCGGGCACCCCAGCCGACCCGGCGGCGGGCGGCGCGGGCGGCGCGGGAGGCGCGTAGGGCGAGGCCGGCTGGGCCGGGGGCTGAGCAGCAGGAGGAGCGGGCGGAGCGGGCGGAGCAGAAGGAGACGCGGCGCCCCCCGACGTACCGGCGCCCTGCCCCTGTCCGGTGTCCCCGGACGCGTTCTGCGTGTACCAGGCGGGCGGGGCGTAGTCGATGGTGAACTCGCCCGTCGTCTCGATGGCGGACTCCGCGTCGGGCTGGTCATCGCCGGGTGTCGCCCAGCCCCCGCGGATCCCGTCCCGGTCGCTGCTCACAGTTCCTCCTGGTGTGGTCGAGCACCCTCACGCCGTGCTGGGGCGACCCTTGCTTGTCATTCGCAGTTGTCCGAGGCCGTACGAGGTCGTCCGATCCACCGGCTCTCCCCCTGGGACGCCGACGCCCCGTCCACGGGTTCTGGCGTCGCGCCGGGACCCAGCCTAATCACCACAGGCACCACCCCGGCAGCCCCGCCCGGCACTCGATGGGCGCCGACCCGGACATCCCGCGTCGCGACGGCGGGCAGGAACAGGCGATATGACACACCAAAACGGTCGAAAGGCGGTCGGTCAGTCCATCCGTCGCGGCGTACCCAGCAGCCCGACCTCGGCGTCCGTCGGCTGCGTCATCACGTACTGCCGGTCCCGCTCCGTACACCACAGGGTGACACCGTCGGCGAGCGTGGGCAGGGCCTCGTACTCCGCGCGGGGCAGCCGCGCGGCACGCCCGATCTCCACCGCCTCGTCCGGCGAGACCCGCTGGACACCCACCAGCCGCGCCTGACGCATCAACCGCGGTGCCACCGGGCTCAGATACGGCAGCAGCGTGAGCACCGACTGCCACGGCGCCGACGCCACCCGCCCGCGCGGAGGCCGCATGCCGCAGTCCCGGATCACCAGGACCGGCCCCATCGCCGAAGCGCCCTGCGGGGGCACCCGGCCCACGTCGTGCACCGTCATCCCCGACTGGCCACCGCCGACCGCCTGGACGACCTGCGCCCAGTGCCCGGGTCTGCCGGTCTCCACCGTGACCCGCGCGCCCGTCGCCGCCGCGCGCAGCGCCAGCACCTGAGCCGTCCACAGACCGCCGATGAAGAGAATGTCGAACGGCGTCGGCCGGTTCACCCCGAGGACGGCGGGCTGTCCCTCGGCGTCCACGCCCACCACGACACCGTCGTCCCCGACGGGCAGGGCGAGCGTGTCGATCTGGGAGAGGGACAGGGTGTGCCGCGGATGCCGCGGCCCCAGCAGCCCGAACCCGGTGCGCAGCCGCTCCCGCAGGCCGCCGTCCGGACGGCCGCCGTCGGCGGGGGCGGAGGGTGTCGTCGACGTGGTCATGGCCATCAGCGGGCACCTCCGAGCGGCAGCGTGGCGAGCACACCGGGCAGTTGCTCACGGTCGAGACGGACGATCCCGGTCCGCGCCTGACGCGCGGCACGCTCCAGGGCCCGGCGCGCGTCGGACAGCTCGGTGCTGCTGCGCCCGGTGACCCGCAGATGCCCGGTGACCGCGACGTCCTGCTGCCCGCTGCGGGCCAGCGTCAGACTGAACGTCGTCGCCAGCGCGGGAACCGCCGTCAACCGCGCCACCAACTGCGGCAGCGAGACACCGGAGCCGCCGAGCTGGGGCCAGCGCCGCACCCAGTAGGTGGTGTGCCGCCGGTTGTCGCAGCGCCAGCTGCGGCTGGACTCCTCGGTGCGGCGCCGGGGCGTGTCGCCCTGGCCGGGCTGGGAGGTCACCATCGGGTTGGCGCACGCCGAGGTGGCGATCGCGGAGGCCAGCTCCTCCTCCGTCAGCACGTTCGCCCGGAAACCGGCGCCGGTCAGTCTGCTGGACAGGTGCTCCGCCGAGCGCACCAGGCACTTCTGCGCGCCGAGGAGCCCGCCGCCGCGCGCGGCCACCGCCTCCGGGCACAGCTCGGGGTCCAGCTTCAGCGCGATCCACATGATGCGGACCGCGGGGGACACCGTCTCCGCCTGGAGCTGCGCGTAGTTCGTCACCACGACCGACTGCTGCGGCAGATGGGGCGCGGGCGCGGGCTGCGTGTGCACCACGACCTGCGCCGACTCCAGCCGGATGCCGTCCACGTCGAGGACGTCCCGCACCAGCGCGAGCGGCAGCGGCGTACGCCCGCGCTCGGCGCGCAGCGCACCGGCGTGGGCCTCGACCTGGAGGACGGCGGTGAGGAAGCCGCCGTCGCCCACCATGCCCACCGGGCGCCGGTCGTGGTCGTCGCGGTGGCTGTACTGGTACGTCCGCAGATTCGGCTCGCACTCCACGGCGGGGACGAGGCTGGAGTCCACCCCGGCCGGCAGGGGAGTCCCCGGGGCCTTGCGGAGTCTGGCCCGCAGCGCCAGCTGACTGCCCAGCCACTCCGGCAGGGAGCGCCCCCGCCGGCGTACGACCGCGAGCAGCGCCAGGATGCCGGCGACCACACCCGCCGGCACGAGGGCGGCGGGGCCGACGAGCCAGCCGCACACCACCAGCGCGGCGGCCAGCTCCAGCATCACCAGCCGCTGCAACGCGAACGAGCCACCACGACCCGAACGCGCCTGGAGATGCGGCGTGACGGACCCCCGAGCGGCCGACGCACCACGGGCGGCCGAGGAGCCGCGTGCGGGCGCGGCACCGCGAGGCGCCGCGGAACCACCGGTGGTCGGCGCCGCGCTGGCCCGCCGCGCCGCGGATTGCGATCGCGACCGGGTTCGCGGTGCGGAAGCCATCACTGCAAAACCCCCGAACTATCCCGAAAATCACCGCACTCAGCAGGCGGCGAGGCTTCAGCACCCTACCCGTGCCACGCGCACCACTGTGCAACAGGCATAGTAGGTGCCGGGTCTGACAGCCGAGGTTCCAGAGGCGACCGGGACGGGGCGGCCGCCAGTGCTCCGCACTGCTGCTCCGCCGGTCTCCATGGCTTCGTACGGGGAGAGAACGAACACAGATGGCATCACGGCGCGATGAACTGAACGCCTACACCTTCGCGAAGCGCCGCACTCTCGCGTCCTTCCTGCAACCGTCGCCCTCGGGCTCGGAAGAGGGGGCTCCCAAGCCGCTCAGAGCGGTCGTGCCGAGCCTCGTCGTCGGGGTGGTCGTCCTCGCCGTGTTCGGCGCGATCGGCATGTTCAGCCCGACCGCGCCGAAGGGGTGGGACGAGCCGGGCGCGCACGTGATCGTGGCCAGCGAGTCCACCACCCGGTACGTCGTCCTGAAGACGGGCGGGGAGACGCAGCTGCACCCGGTCCTCAACATGGCGTCCGCCAAGCTCCTCCTGGACCCGAGCAAGGACAGCGTCATCACCGTCGCCGAGGACGTGCTCGACAGGGGCGAACCCCCGCACGGAGCCACGATCGGCATCCCCTACGCCCCCGACCGCCTTCCCTCGCCCGAAGAGGCCGAGAAGGCCATGCGGTGGGCGGTCTGCGAACGCCCCGGACCGGGCGGCCGGGCCATCCAGAAGGCGGCGTTCGTCCTCGGCGGGAAGGACTGGTCCAAGACGGAGGGCGCGGGCAGGCTCACCGGCGGCGAGCTGATGTACGTCGTCGGCCCGGACGGCAAGAGCCAGTACGTGGTCGACTCGCGCGGCTACGCCTACCCGCTGGCGGACCCGTCCGACAAGGAGGTCCTCAAGGCCCTCGACACCCAGGGCCGCGCCCCGCAGCGCGTCACCCAGGACTGGCTCGACACCCTCCACAAGGGCGACCCCATCGCCATCCCCGCCGTCAAGGGCACCCCGGGCACGGACGCGGGAGCCTCCGACATGCTCCGGGAGTACGACAAGGTCGGCATGGTCATCAAGGCCTACGACGGCCGGCGCATGCAGTACTACGTGGTCCTCCAGGGCGCCGTGGCGCGCATCTCCGAGTTCACCGCGACCCTGCTGCTCAACAGCGGCGACCTCGTCGGCGTCGGACAGGCCGGTGAGGCGCAGCAGGTCAGCCCCGGCGCGGTCGTCGACAGCACCGACTTCGACGGACAGCGCACCTGGCCGTCGTACCGGCCCCAGACCGTCAACGACGGCTCCTCCGCCACCGCCGGCCGCAACACCGTCTGCAACGTGCTGCGCTCGGTGGACGGCAAGAGCGGCACGACGACCCTGTCCACCTGGTCGGGCACGGACTTCCCCGCCCAGCTGCCCACCGGTTCCTCCAGCGCCTACGTCACCCCGGGCTCGGGCCAGCTCTACCGGCAGTTCCAGGGCACCGAGACCGGCGCGGGCGGCGTCTTCCTGGTCACCGACACGGGGCTGCGGTACGCCCTCCAGTCCAACAACGACAGCGCCACGGACGACAAGGGCATCGGCACCTCCGCCAAGGAACGCGAACAGCAGCTCAACGAGGCGCAGATCGCCCAGACCCGCCTCGGCTACGAGAAGGTCAAGCCGTCCCCCGTACCGGTGAACTGGTCGACGTTCCTGCCCACCGGCCCCCGCCTGTCGGAAGCGGCGGCCCGGCAGCCGCAGGGCTCGTGACGGTGGCTCCCCAGGAGAACGACGAAGACATGCTGCACGAAAGCCGCTTCACCAGCACCCCCCGTACCGCCGCGTCCGTCCTCGCGGCGGCACTCCTCGCGGGGACGGCGGTGTGCGCCCTCCCGGCGCCCGAGGCCCGGGCCGACGACGGCGGACAGTGCACGTTCCCGTCGAAGAAGTACGAGGGCCGGCCGTGGTCGCTGCAACGCGTCAACCTCGACGCGCTGTGGGAGCAGTCCAAGGGCACCGGCGTGAAGGTCGCCGTCATCGACACGGGCGTCGACGTCAAGAACCCGCAACTCACCGGCGCCGTCGACGCCTCCAAGGGCAAGAACTACCTGCCCGCCAAGAACTCCAAGGGCGAGGAGATCGACCGGGGCAACGCCCAGGGCACCACCGACACCGTCGGCCACGGCACCCGGGTGGCCGGCATCATCGCCGCCCGCCCCGCCCAGGGCACCGGCTTCGTCGGCCTGGCCCCCGAGGCCACGATCATCCCCGTCAAGCAGAACGACGCGGACGGCAACGGCACCGCGAAGACCCTCGCCCAGTCCATCCGGTACGCCGTCGACGCGGGCGCCGACGTCATCAACATCTCCCAGGACACGGCCAACGCCGTCGCGCCCGGCGAGACGCTGGAGTCGGCGGTGGACTACGCCCTGGCCAAGCAGGTCGTGGTCGTCGCCTCCGCCGGCAACGACGGCCTCGGCGGCAACATCAAGGTCACCTACCCGGCGTCCTACGCCGGCGTCCTCGCCGTGGCCTCCTCCGACCGCAACAACGAACGCGCCCCCTTCTCCCAGTCGAACGAGTTCATCGGCGTGGCGGCCCCCGGCGTCGACATGATCTCCACGGTCCCCGGCGGCGGCCACTGCTCGGACAACGGCACGAGCTTCTCCGCCCCGTACGTGGCCGGCGTGGCCGCGCTCCTGAAGGCCAAGTACCCCAAGTGGACGGCGGCCCAGATCGTCGCCCAGATCGAGCAGACCGCCGAACGCTCCATCCCCGGCCACGACCGCCTGGTCGGCTGGGGCGTCATCGACCCGGTCAAGGCCCTCACGAACGTCGACCCGGCCAACCCCCCGGAGTCCCCGGCCCCCGACAAGGGCGCCCTCCCCGCCGAGGCCCCCGCGGTCCCCCCGGTCCACTTCGGCGAAACGGCCGAGGAACGCAACACCCGCATGGGCACGTACGTGGTAGTCGGCGGCCTGGTCCTGGCAGCGGGCCTGACCGGCACAGCGGTGGCGATGAGGGACGCCCGGAGGAGGCGCGGGGGGCGGTGAGGGCGGCTCAGAGGCCACCTATGCCGGCAGGGCGATGTCACACTTCGCCTTGTCGTGCGCGTAGGCCGCGGCGTTCTTCGCCAGCTCGATCAGGCCCGCCCGCGTGCCGGCGTCACTCGCCTTTCCCGCCTTCTCGAGATGGACGACGACGCTGAGGTCGTACTGGCCACCGGGAATCTTCCCCGCCGACGTACAGGGCACGAGGACAGCGGCGACGGAGGGCGAGGCAGTGCCCTTGAGGCCCGTGGTGAAGGGCGTGAGCCGGCCCTTCCCGTCCGCGTACTGCGCGACCTCGCCGTCGGCCCAGCTCTCGAACGGCTCGTCCCGCACCATCTGCGTCCGGGCACGCAGAAGCTGGTCACCGCCCCCCGAGACGAAGCAGTCCGAGCCGTAGCCGCTGTCCCGCTCGTCCACGCGAAGGTTCACGTCGTCGTCGAACGCGTACGACGACTTCTCCGGAAGCACGGTCCTGAGCGCACCGGCGGCCCGGGGCCCCGGGCCCAGTGAGTCGCACACGGCACCGGCCTCGATGTCCCCCGTGTCCTCGCCGAACGGCGGTGCCTTGAGGAGATACAAGGCACCGAGCACGCCCACGACGACGACGGCGACGACAGCGATCGCGTATCCGCTCCGCCTGGCATTCACGGTTCAGTCTTCCTTTTCCAGCTGCCGGGGGACGCCCTCGCCGTCGAGTGCGTCGTGGACGTTCTTGCCCGCGTTGTTAAAGCCCTGCTCCGCCGCCGTAGCGGCGGCCGAGACGATCGCGGGAGAGGGGTTGCCAGCGTTCTCCCCGGCCTTCTTCGCCGCGCTCTCGACGAGGGTGTACGTCGAGTCCTTGGTGCCGTCCAGGTCCTGTCCGTTGCGGTAGATGACCTCGCCGGAGCTGTCCTTCATGGCACCGTCGGTGATCGCGCCGATGATCTCGTCCGCGGCCGTGCCCGCCACACCACCGGCGACGACACCACCCGGGCCGGTGAACGGGGCGGTGCCGAGCCCGACACCGATACCGACCGCGGTTCCTCCCCAGGTGCCGACCTTCTCGATGGCGCCGTTGTAGTCCGCGTCCTTCTTTCCGCCCTCGATCTCGCCCTCGTAGGCCCGGCCCGCCCCGATGGTGCCCTCCACCTCGCCGGCCACCCGGGAGACGTCCTCGATGGTCTTCTTCAGGTTCTCGTCCTGGGAGAAGTTCGGATCGTTCAGATACGCGTCAGGGTGCTGGAAGTGGTACTGCATGAGGCTCGTGGTGTAGCTGTGCTGGCCCAGATTGACCGCCGTGTACCCCTCCGGGTTCCGGCCCACGGCGTACAGGAAGCGGGTGATGTCGGTCTCGCCGAGCTTGGCCGCCGAACCCGCGACGGGGAAGAGCTTGTCCTCGCCCTCCGTGCCGGGGTGCAGACCACGGTGGATGTCCGGCATGTATTCGGCGGCTATCTGCCCCATGCTGTCGGACATGTAGCTGTTCTTCGTCAGGCGGCCCGGGTCGTCCGCGACGGAGGCGACCAGATCCTCCACGAGCTTCGTCTGGCCGGCGTTGTGCGCGGGAGTGTCCACCGTCGGCATCTCACCCGCCGGGTGGCCGGTGGTGGCGGCTTCGAGGGCCAGCGCCAGGTTGTTCTGCCCGGTGTGGAGTTCGTCCCCCTTGAGATTCGACTCCTGCGGCCAGTCCCGCTCCTCGAACAGGTACTGGAAGTTGGACAGCGAGACCTTGCCCTTCTTCCCGTTGTCGTCGGTGTCGCGCTCGAACGGGTTGTCCGGGTCGTCCTTCGAGATGAACTGCTGGTTGAGGAAGTCGGTGGCGGCGTCCGGGCTGTTGGACAGGCCCTTCAGATAGCCCGCCAGGGGGTCCGAGCCGCTGTCGTCGCCGATCCGGTTCAGCACCGGGTCCATCCCCAGCCGCTGCCACGCGATGTTGGCGTGCTCCCCGTTGCCGGTGAGCTTGCGCTCGGTGGCCATGAGCTTCGTGCCGTAGTCCGTGAGGAACCGGTCGTCGTAGTCACCGGTCCGCATGAGGTTGCTCATGACCTGGAAGCCCATCGGCCCGCCGCGGTGCTCGCCGTACAGCGGCTTGTCGCCGATGTCGATCATCGTGCGCTTCCAGTCGGCCATCGCCGCCGAGTCGCTCTGCGTGGCGTTGGCGAGCGTCATCCCCAGACTGCGTTGCAGATCGTCGAACTTGTCCAGACGCTCACGGCCCAGTTCCCAGTTCCCGCGCTGCGGGTCACTCACCCCGGCCCAGAACTCCAGCGTCTTCTGCGGCCCGAGCGCCGTGGCGAACCGCTCGGCGAACAACTCGTCGCCGCTGTACTTCTTCAGCCCCTCGTTGAGCTTGTCGAAGTCCGCGACGCTCAGATCGCCCGGGTCCTTCTTCGCGAGGGCGGCGAGCTCGTCGGCCTTCTTGATGGCGTCGGCCGCGGAGTCCCGGTCCTTGTAACTGGCGTCGGAGAACCCCATCTTGCTCTGGTCGGCGATGGCCTGAAGAACGGTTTTCGCGGAGTTGTCGCTCTCGCTGGCCTTGTTGAGGATCCCTTGCAGCTCGTCCCGGAGCGCGGTGATGTCCTTCTGGTTGTCCTGGTCCATCTTGCCGCGCGCTTCCGGGGGAGCGTCCGTGGTGACGGTGAAGCCCCCCTCGTACCCGATGACCTTCAGGCCCTTCTTCCGGCCCCCGTCGATGGCTTCGACCAGCTGCCCGTGGTACCCCTTCAACTCACCCACCGTGTCGCTGAGGATCTTGTGGATGGTGTCGGCCTGGGTGTGGGCGTCAGCGAACTCACCGGCGGTCTTGCCAATGAACTCCTTGGACACCTTGGCGTTCACACCGGCCCAGTCGGCCTTGTTGGCGCCCTTGTGCAGATTGTCCTCGGCGTCCTTCTTCAGCGTTTCGAGGTTCTTGACGAGGGTGGACCAGTCCTTGACGGCGTCGTCGAGCAGCTTGAAGTTGGCGTCGCGGAGAGTGTCGAGTTCCATGGCTGTCCTTGAAGTGAGCGGAAGGTGAGCTGCTTCGGGCGGTCGGGCCCGGTCCCTCAGTCGTCCTTCTTCTTGCTCGGCTCTCCGTAGATCTTGTTCTTCTCACCCGGCGCCCCGACCCGCTCGTCGAAACCGGCGTCCAGCGTGGCGATGCTGCTCATCTGCCGCTGGATGTAGCCCTCGTCCCCGTCATGCACCTTCTTCGTCACCCGCATGTGGTTCGAGATGTGGGCGCAGGCGTCCATCAGGGACTTCAGCTGCTCGTCCCAGCGGTTCGACACATGCTTGAGCCCGGCGCCGAGAGCGAAACCCTGCTTGGACAGGTCGGCGGCCGCGGAGTCACTGGTGGGTACGGCGACCCGCGCCTTGTCCCACAGGCCGTTGTAGAGCTCGAACGCGGCTGTGCCGATCTTGGTGAGACCGTCGTTCGCGACCTTGAGGTCCCCGTACGAACTCGGCTTGGGAGGCGCCCCGCCGTCCACCTGGTTCAACTGCATGTGCGCAGAACCCTGCTGACGTTGCAGCGCGTCGGCCTTGAGCTGTTCCCACTCGTTCCATGCCATGGACGGCAACCTCCCCGTGTGCAGGGCTGCCTGCCGCCTGTGCCGGCCGGTGGGCGTCCTGCGGTGTCCGGACTCCGCCTCAAGTTAGCAACTGGCGCCCGCCGGCCGGCCGGGTGCGTCCGAGGTGGGGTGATTGCGTAGGTGAAGGTTTTGGGGGGATCTGCCGATCGGTGAGGAGTGCGGGGCCGACGGACGCATATCGACCGCGCTCGCTCGGGCGGTGTGGGAGGGGGAGGGCGGACAACATCGCGCGGGTGTGCCACTCCGAGTGATGCGCGGCTGTCCGCCCGGCACAGTCGCTAATCGTTCACCTTTTAACCACACGGCCGCAGGGCCGAACCGCTCGGCTGACGGCGCTGACCTGGGACTCGTCGACGTGTCATGTCCGGGGCACTTTTGTAACTGGACTAGCACACATCACGGTTGGCCCTGTCGTACCCGTTGACTAGAGTGGTGATCGCAAGACGCGCGCGGCTCGCTTTGCGATCGCGGGGGCGAGTGGCCGACCGGCCACAGTGATGAAGCTACGGGGAACGGGGAGGGAGCGACGTGCTTCCAGCGGACATGGTGGGGGGCGTGTCGGCAGCCAGGGCGGCGAACCTGGAGGTCACCGGCGAGGCGCTGAGCACGTTCGTGAAGCGGGTGGACGCGGTACTGACCAACCTTGAGGGATCGCCCGGCAACCCGACACGAGTCGGCGCCCAGACGATCAAGCCGGCGTCGCTTGCGACGAACCCGGCTGGTTTTCCCGAGGCGCACAACCTGTACCTGCAGTACAACCAGGTGCACGAGAAGCTCACCTCCCTGTCCAAGACCCTGCACCTTCAGATCGAGGCGATCGGTATCGCTGTGCGGGGTGCGCATGTGGGCTTCGACAACCTTGAAGAGGAGCAGCGTCGCCGCTTCTGGGCGATTCAGTTGCAGATCAAGGGCCTGGCGGACGACAGGAAGCGCACTGAGGGCGACGACAACGCCGGGAGCATGTGATGACCGACGAGCAGCACGAGCAGGATCTGGAGCGGGTCTCCGCGCAGAACACGTTCACGGACTTCACGCGGTATGCCGAAGAGCCCTCGAGTGAGGGGGGCGGCTTCCTCCGCCGGGCGATCGACGGCATGGTGCGTGAGGTGGCGAGGAAGGGGCCGTACGCGAATGCCGTGCACGGCCGCACCAACTTCGACGAGCACGCCCTCAACGTCATGATCGACTTGGTGGAGCAGACCAACCCGGAGGACCTCGAGTCTTCGGGCAAGGCTCTCTGGGACGCTCGGGACGCCATCACCGAGGCGGCCAAGGAGCTGGACGGCCACATCGAGAACGTCCACTGGGTCGGCGAGTCGGGCGAGGCCTTCCGTAAGTGGGGGCGCTCGCTCGTCACCAGCACGCACGGGCTCAGCGACTTCGCAGGCGGGGCAGGGGACCAGATCACGGCTGCCGCCGTCGGCCTGGCGGCGGTACGCAAGGCCATGCCGCCCCGCGACCCGAGGTCGTTCGACAAGGTGGGTGTGCGCCCCGAGGGCATGCCGTTGCTGTCGCAGATCGAGAGCAATCCCGATTACGTCGAAGCGGTCCGCGTGGAGAAGGACCGGCAAGAGGCGATCAACCAGATGAACCGGTTGTCGTCCTACTATGCCGTGGCCAGCGAGCAACTGGTCGTGTTGCAGCAGGAGACTCCCACTTTCGAGTCCATGCCGGACGTGGGCGTCCCGAAGCCGGCACCCGGCTCCGGCGACAGGGTCTACGTCGGGGACGGTGGTGCGCCGGCGACACACCAGTCGAGTGCGGGGACGGTCGGCACTAGTCACCCACCGTCGATCGCCACAGGGGGCCACCACGCCGCGACGGGCGGCTCAACTGACGTACCTCTGCGCCCGACTGACCTGGCACGGCCCCCCGTGGATCCTGACATCGCCGTCGGAACCGCTATCGACAGCGTCGGGATTCTGCCTCCCGTAACGCCCACTGCCCACGGGGATATCGGCCCGACCGTCGGGGTCCCCGGCGGGAGCAGCAATGCGAACAACGGACCCAGTAACCCGTATGGGCCGATCAATAATCTGCTCCCGGGGAAGGGCACGAGCGGGCCAACCGGTCTCCGGGGCCCGATCACCGCAAACGGGCGAACCGGTACGACCGGCATGCCCAACGTGGGACCGGGCCGCACAGGCAATGGTCCCCTCAGTCAGACGGGCCGCACAGGCAACGGTCCTCTCAGTCAGATGGGCCGCACGGCATCGACCGGCCAGCCGATTGCCAAGGGCGCTCCTCCAGGGGCGAAGACCCTGCCCATGGGCCCGGGAGTGACCGGTGGTACAGCGAAGCTGGCTGGCACGTCCACTCCCAGGCCGCAGGCCGGCAGGGTCACTGGTGCAGGCCATGCGAACGGCGTGGTTGGAGGACGGCCTGTGACCGGAGCAGCATCAGCAGCGAAGAACGGGCCGAAGGTTCCGCGGGGCACGGTGATCGGTGCTGAGGCGGCGTCAGGCTCCCGTTCAGCCGAGCGGCGTCCCGGGCAGGGCGGTGTCTTCGGCGGGTCGACCTCTGCCGGGAAGGCTGGCGCCGCCGGCGTGAGCAGGTCCCGAGTCAGCCCGTCGGCGTCCCAGTCAATCACCGGCAGTCCTGCTGCACGCAGTTCCGCAGCCCGTGCCGAGCGCAACGGTATGACTCGCGGAGGCGCTGGCCTCGTGCGTGGGCCGGTCGGCCGCACAAAGTCGGACGACAGGGACGCGAGCAAGGACGAGCAAGAGACGCCGCAGACCACCCATGTCACGGAAGATCCAGAGACCCACCTGCCCGATCAGCAACGGCGCGGCGTGCCGCCGGTCGTCAACTAAGTGCTAGCGAGGACTCACAACGTCATGAAGCCGGGGATCAGCCGACTGGCCGAGCGGAATGGCCTCCGCGGGAGCCATTGCAATCGACGTGTGCGTGCCGTGAGCGCAGTGGTCGGCGCCTTGGCGGTCGCGAGCGTGGGATTCGCTCCGCACGCCATGGCGTCCGACGTTCAGTCGGAACAGTGGTATTTGCAGCCGATGCAGGCAGAGCAGATGTGGAAGGACAGTACGGGCAAGGGCGTCAAGGTAGCTGTCATTGACACGGGTGTGAACCCTCATACCGATGCGCTTGAGGGGCAGGTCTTGGTGGACGACGTCCCTGAGGCCGTCGCGTACGGTGCGGCCGACGACTACACGGGTCACGGCACGAGCATGGCGGAACTCATCGCAGGCACGGGTGCCGACGGTGGCATCAAGGGTCTCGCTCCGGGCGCGAAGATCGTTCCGTACCGCATTCACCTGAAGGGCCTGACTGGGGTCGAGGAGAAGAAGAAGACCGCCCTGCCTGCCGAGGCGATCAGAGCGGCGGCTGATACTGATGCGAAGATCATCAGTATGTCTTTTAGCCTCCCCTACCTCGATCAGGAAGTGGAGGAAGCGGTTGCCTACGCTGCTTCGAGAGGCAAGATGCTGATCGCCGGCGTGGGAAACGACGGCACCACCGGCGAGGACAACATTGGCTACCCGGCCGCGGCTCCGTATGTGCTGGGTATCTCGTCGATGAACAAAGACAACAAAATCTCGGAGTTCTCCTCGCGCGGGAACTATGTGGACCTCGCAGCACCGGGTGAGGGTATGCCCGGCTACTGCCGACCCAGCTTCGAGTCGTACTGCCATGACATGAAGGGAACCAGCGCCTCCACCGCCATCGCCTCGGCGGCAGCCGCCCTCATCTGGTCCGCTCACCCCGACTGGACGGCGAACCAGGTCACTCGAGCACTCATCGACACCGCGGGCCGCAAGTGGCCGAAGGACGACCCGACCCAGAACGCCGGGTACGGAACCATCCGTCCCCGCGTGGTGCTTGCAAATCCGAACTACGACGCCGGCGCGCCCTACTCCGACCCCCTCGCCAAGTGGAACCAGGAGAAGGGGAAGAAGCTGGTGACGGAGATCCCGCCCGCCTCCGCCGCTTCCCCCTCCGCAACAGGCTCGTCACAAGCACCGGAAGCCTCTTCAGGTGCCGACAAGGCCGCAGCAGGATCGAAGCCGGACAAGACGGAGAACGTGGCGGCCGAGAGCTCCTCGAACGACGACAACAGCACGCTGTGGATCGCGCTCGGCGCCGCCGCAGCCGTCGTCGTGATCGGAGGCGGAGCCTTCGTCGTCCTGCGATCGCGTCGCGCCACGTGACGTCGGCCGCCCGGGCCCCTGAGCCGCCAGGCCAGGACATGGAGAACGTGCTCATCGCCGCAGGGCGTTGAGCCGCACAGTTGGACCCCGAAACGGATACAGGGAGGGCAGGCGGAACATGGCCGACCAGAAACTCGAAGATGCAGCGGTAGTCAAGCTGCAGAAGGACATGTACGAGAAGTTCGACAGCATCCGCGCGCGGGTGCACAGCCTTCAGGGTGTCATCGACAGCCTCGAAGGCCAGTGGCAGGGCATCGGCCGCGCCGCGTTCGACACCAAGCAGCACGAGATCAACACGTCGCTGAAGAACATGGGTCGCATCCTCGCCGACGTCATCGAGGCGATGACCACGACGCGCAACATCAAGGACACCAAGGAAGACGAAGTCCGCGCGGCCGTGAACAAGATCAACGTGAGGGACGGCGTGTCGCCGTTCACGTCGATGTGACGACAGTCAAGGCGCGGACAACATTCACCAGCGGAAAGAGACGAGGTAGGCGGACATGGGTGCCAATAACGCGGACGGCCTGCAGGTAACGTACGACGGGCTCGACATCGCGGCGACGACCATCGCCAACCAGGCGAAGCAGCTCGACGAAGACATCCGGGCGCTCGGGAAGATGGTGGAGCACAGCAAGCAGTACTGGGCGGGTAAGGCCCAGGAGACCTACGACCGCAAGCTGAAGGAGTGGGAGACGGAGACCCAGGACATCCACCAGGCCCTGATGGGCATCGGCCACGTCGTCGGCCAGTCGGGCGGTACGTACATGGAGGGTGACCTGGCCGCGTCCAGGTACCTGCAGTAGTCACCTGCGGCCGAGGCCGCGGCAGGAACGAGGGTGGGCGTGCGCGGGAGACGCCCACCCTGCTGCTGTGCCGCCGCCTGACACAACGACGGACGATGCGGGGGCACGCATGACGGGGGCCAAGAGCGGCGCACGGGCGCCCCATTGCCCCTACACGCCTCTCACTCGGCTCGACGCGCGCGATTCCGCCGCGGGCACCACACCATCCTGCCCCGTTCCCATGACGCGCTTCATCGCACGCAGCGCCGACGGCGAACGCACCGTCTTCCTCAGCAAGCCCCTGGCGGCCGTCCAGCCGGCGGCTTTTCTGGCCGAGGCCGAATTCTCTCGCTATCTGCTGGGCCCCTGGATTCTGCCAGTCGTCGAAGTGGCCACCCCTGGACCTGAGGCATGGGCCGCCCACACCTACGTGCCCGCGCTCCCCCTCCCCGCAGTGCTGGCCCTCCACGGCGGTCCCCTGCCCGAGCGCACCGTCAGGGCCCTCGCCGTCGCCCTGGCCGAGACCCTCGCCGTGCTGCACGGGCAGAACGTCACGCACGCGGGACTGTCCCCCGCGGCGGTACTGATCGCCGCCGACGGCCCCCGGCTCTCCTGCTTCGGAGCTGTGCGTGCCGCAGCGCCGGACGGTGTTCCGCGGCACGAGGCCCCGGGACTGGATGCCGGAAGTCTGCCGCCCGAGCAGGCGGCGGGCGGCCGGCCCCGGCCGTTGGGTGACGTCTACGCGCTGGGCGCGACCCTGGCCTACGCGGCCACCGGGTACACGGCGCCCGAGCAGGACGAACTGCCGCCCTTCCTGCGGTCACTCGTCGGCCGGAGCCTGTCCAAGGACCCGGCACGCCGCCCGTCGATCGCCGAGATGATGCGCGCGCTGGCCGACGACCCCGCGCTTCCGAGCCCTACCGGGTTCGGTCCCGTCACGCGTGCCGAGGCCCTTCTCGGTCCGGGCTGGCTGCCCCCTGGCGTCATAGCCGCCATCGCCCATCAGTCGGCGTCCGTCCTGGCGGCAGAGGTGACGGCGGCGACATAAGACCACGAGCCGCCCCAACCGACACAACTGCCCAGTGCCTCGCACGACTTCGACGACGAGAAATCCATGCCGATCCCCCTCACTCACGACGACCCCGTCGCCCTCGGCCCCTACCGCCTCATCGCCCGGCTGGGCAGCGGAGGCATGGGCACGGTGTTCGTCGCCCGATCGGCCGGCGGACGTACCGTCGCGCTCAAGACCATGCACGCGGCCATCGCCGCGGACCCGGCCGCCCGCACCCGCTTCCGGCTGGAGGTCGACGCCGCCCGGGTCATCGGTGACCGTTTCGGCGCCCGGGTGATGGACGCGGACCCGCTCGCGGAGACACCGTGGATGGCCACCGAGTACGTGCTCGGACCGTCGCTCGACGAGGCCGTCGGGATCGCCGGGCCCTTGCCGGAGGCCTCCGTGCGGGCGCTGGGTGCCGCGCTGTGCGGTGCGCTCGGCCAGTTGCACCGCAGCGACGTGGTCCATCGCGACCTCAAGCCGTCCAACATCCTCGTCGCCGGCTACGGCCCCAAGCTCATCGACTTCGGCATCGCGAGGGCCATCGGCGACGACCGCCTGACGCGCGCCGGTGCGGCCGTGGGTACACCCGCGTTCATGTCGCCGGAACAGGCCACGGGGCAGGACCACGAAGCGGCCGGTGACGTGTTCGCGCTCGCCGGGGTGCTGGTGTTCGCGGCGACCGGCCGCGCCCCGTTCGGGCACGGGCAGGCCGCGGACCTTCTGTATCGGGTCCGGTACGCGGAAGCAGACCTGGACGGAGTGCCGGCTTCGCTGGCGCAGGTGCTCGCCCCCTGTCTGTCCAAGGCCCCGCGGGAGCGTCCCCGCACCGAAGACCTGGCCGTCCGACTCCACGACGGGTCGGGGGAGTTCGCCGACCACCTGCCGGACGCGCTGCTCGCGGACATCGGACGGCGCGCGGCCGACGTGTGGCAGCCGATGCCGCAGCGTGCGGCTCCACCGGCGGTCCCGGACACGTACGAGGCGGCTTCCGAAGAGGCACGGCGTGCACCGTCCCGTCGTCGGTTCCTGATGTGGGGCGGAGCGGTGGCGGCGAGCGGCGCGGCCGTCGCCGGAGGGGTGTGGTGGGAGAGTCGGGGCACCCACCGGCGCCAGGATGCGGTCGTCCCCGCGCCGACCCGCAACCTCGACCCGTTGTGGCAGTACGAAGAGTCGGGCCGGATGGTGGTCGAAAAGTGGGGCCTGGTCATCCCGCAGTCGGCCAGCGGTCACATCGACCTTGCCACGGGCGGCAAGACCGTGCGTATCAACTCCAACACCGGTCGGCAGCAGGAAGCGATCGCGGTCTCGGCGGCATGGTGGCAGTTGGTAGCCGTCGGGAACACCGACTACCGGCTCTCGGACGACTTCGACCACTACCAGGGCGAGAGGCGCCCGGTCGAGATCGCCACCTATGACACGGAACAGCAGTACGTGAAACCCACCGGGACCTACTTCGCGGACACGAATTACGATCTACGCGGCCACCAGCTCCTCAGCGTGACCTGGACCACCGCGTACGTGGTGCTGGGGCAAGGGCCCTCGAACCGCGACGGAACCTTCCTCGCATCGCAGACCTGGACGCTGCGCGCCGCGGACCTCGCCACCGGCCGGACCCTGTGGAAGCAGCCCCTGCCGAAGAGGCCGGACAAGAGCACCCGCCTGTACGTCCTCTCCGCGGCGGTCGTCGGCACCCGCCTCGTGACGTTCCAGGAAGCGGACGACAAGAAGGTGCGTCTCGTGGTCCGTGACACCCGTACCGGAGCCGTCCTCTGGGACAAACCCCACGACGCCGACGATCCCGAGCCCCTGCGCAGTCCGATCGCCGTCGACCAGGAGCGTGTCTACGTCGGAGGCACGGGGCTCAGGGCGTTCCGGCTGACCGACGGGGCGCAGGCGTGGGCGAGCGGTCAGGGGCGTCGGTACAGCCCGCCGGCGGTGAAGGAAGGCGTGGTGTACGCCGTCGCCGAGGAGGGCGGGATCGAAGCGGTGGACGCCGTCCGAGGCACGTCGCTCTGGACCGAGAAGACGGACCAGGCACAAGGCGCGTACACCGCCTGGCGTCCCCTGATCGGCGACCAGCGGGCGTACTACCGCAACGGCGTCCACCTGCGGGCCGTGGGCCTGTCGTCCCACACCACGGAGCGGACCTACAAGACGACCGGCGAGCAGTTCCACGTGGACGCTGGCCTGGGGCTGATCCTCGCCGTGGACGCCGATCACCTGACCGCCTACCGGCTCGTCTAGCCGGCCACGCCCCACACAGACACCTCCCACCTCCCTCAGCAGAAAGACCTCGCATGGACCCCCTCGGTACCGGAGATCCGATCCGTCTCGGTCCCTACCGCCTCCTCGGCGTCCTCGGAGCAGGCGGTATGGGCAAGGTGTACATGGGCCAGGACTCCGCCGGAGGCCTGGCCGCCGTCAAGGTCCTGCGCCCCGAACTCGCCCACGACACCGACCTCGCCCAGCGCTTCGTCCGCGAGGCCCAGGCCGCGCAGGCGGTGCGCAGCTCGGGTGTCGCTGCGGTCCTGGGTGCCCTGACCGAGGCGGCACGGCCGTGGATCGCCACCGAGTTCCTCGCGGGCGTCACACTCGACCATGCCGTCGACACGTACGGCCCCCTCGACGAACCCGCACTCAGAGCGCTCGCGGCCTCCCTCGCCCGTACCCTCGGCGACATCCACGCGGCCGGCTTCATCCACCGTGACCTGAAACCCCCGAACATCGTCCTCACGTCGGCCGGACCACGCGTCATCGACTTCGGTATCGCCCGGCCCGAGCACGGACTCACCCTCACCAGCACCGGCCAGGTGCCCGTCACCCCCGGATACGGAGCGCCGGAGCAGGTGCTCGGACGGCGCGTCGCCCCGTCGGCCGACGTGTTCTCGCTGGGCGCGGTGCTCGTGTACGCGGCCACCGGGCGACGGGCCTTCGACGGCGGGCACGTGGCGGAACTCCAGTACCAGGTCGTCCACGGCGAGCCCCTGCTCGACGGCATCGAACCACGCCTGCGGGAGCTGATCGCCCCCTGCCTGGCCAAGGACCCGGCCGCGCGTCCCACCCCGCCGCAGATCGTGCAAGCCATGTCCGCGCCCAAGGGTGCTGACCGGGTGTGGCGCAAGGGCAAGCTCGCCGACGCCATCAAGCAGCGCGAAGCCGATTCACGTGAGCTGACGAGCCAGGCCGCACTGACGAGCAGTGGCGCCACGCCTCCCGTCACCCGTCGCCGCCTGCTCACGGGGCTCGTCACGACGGGCGCGGTGCTGGCCGCGGGGGGTGGTGCGACGGCCTGGTGGATCGGCAGCCGGGAGGGAGTCGACACGACCGACCCCTTCGACATCCCACCCGCCGTGCCGACCCCCGAGGAACCGCTCCTCACGGTCGACCCGGAGGCCACCGATCTGAGCAAACCCGCGACCATCTGGTCGCTTCACGACGAAGCCGACCCGTTCTCACCGACGCTCCTGCCGGTGCGCGACGTCGTCGTCTTCGGCGCCGCCAGCGGTGGCATCGCGGCCTACGACGTCAAGGACGGCACACAACGCTGGAGCGCGCCGGACATCCGGCTGAAGAGCGGGTACCTGTCGCTCTCGGACCGGCTGGTCGCGGGGGCCGACGAGAAAGGCGTGCTGCGTACCTACGTGCCCTCCACCGGCGAAGCACGATGGACCTGCCCCGAGGCAGAGGCGAAATCGCTGCTCGCCGCCGACGACGAGGCGGTGTACGTCGTCACGCAGGACGACAGGCTGCGCAGCGTGCGACGTACGGACGCCAAGGTCGCCTGGACGGTCAACCTGCCCGGCGACTTCCGCAAGAAGCTCAACGAGTACGCCGTCGTCGCGCGGGGCCGGCTGGTCCTCCCGACGACGGACGGCAACGTTCTCGTCGTGCGCACGGGCGACGGCCGCCCGATGTGGCGCCGTACCGACCGTGTCGGCGTCTCGGTACGCCCCGCCATCGAGAACGACGTCGTGTACCTGAACGGCAGAACACTGGACGCGTGCCGCCTCAGCGACGGGACGGTGCTCTGGAGCACGAAGCTCGGCCCGAGCGTGGACGCCGCGGACCAGTGGGGACCGCCGGTGGTCACCGATGGGGCCGTGTACGCCGTCGGGGACGCCTATCCGAGGCGGCTGGACAAGAGCAACGGTGCAGAGGTCTGGCGGGGGGACCGCGACGCCTACGTCGCGAGCCCCCTGCTGGTGCAGGCGAACAGCGTCTGGTCGGTCGTGGCGGAGAAAGACCCGGAGGACGAGCTGGCCATCACCACCGTCACGGCCACCGAGGGGAAATCGGTGTGGCGTTACATCGTGTCGCCCCTGTTCCAGTACCGCCTGCGCATGGCCGCCGACGGCAACCGCGTCTTCTACCTGAGCGACAGCGCGGTCTACGCCCTCACCTGCTTCTGAACGACCCGGTCTCCGCTCAGCTCCCGTCCTCCACCAACCCCACCTGAACCAGCGGCTTCCCCCGGCGTCGGGACACGAACACGCCCCGGCCCGGCGGCATCTGGCGGGGGCGTACTCCGCCGAGCAGGTCGCCCTCGGACGGGTCGCCGCTGAGGACGACGCCCTGGGCGCCGAGTTCCTTGATGCGCTGCATGAAGGCCTCGTAACCGGCCCGGCCCGCGCCCGCGGTGGAGCGGGCGATGATGAAGCGCACGCCGACGTCCCGGGCGAAGGGCAGCATCTCCGTCAGGCCCGCCAGCGGGTTGCCGCTCGACGTGGCCACCAGGTCGTAGTCGTCGACGATGACGTAGATCGTCGGGCCGTTCCACCAGCTGCGGTCGCGCAGTTGCTCCGGCGTGACGTCGGCCGTCGGCGTACGGCGCTGCATCAGCTCGGCGAGCGCGTCCATGTGGTGCTGCATCTGGTTCGACATCGGCACGTACTCGGCCAGGTGCGAGGACGGGGTCACGCCGAGCAGGGAGCGCCGGTTGTCGACGACGAACAGCTTGCAGCCGTCCCCGTCGTAGCGCTCGGTGATGCGCTGGATGAGGAGCTTCAGCAGGTTCGACTTGCCGGACTCGCTCTCGCCGAAGATCAGCAGGAACGGGTCCTGCTCGAAGTCCACGAACACCGGCTCGAGGTTCTCCTCGTCGAGCGCGAAGGAGACACCGCGCCGGGGGAACCGGTCGCCGGGCGGCAGCTGCCGGGCCGGGAACTCCCTGGGCAGCAGCCGCACCGCGGGGGCGCCGGGCTGCTGCCAGTGCCGGGTGACCTCGGTGCCCAGCGCCTGCGTCGCCTCCGCCAGGTCCGTGTCGGAGGACAGGCCGTCGATGCGCGGCACCGCCGCCATGAAGTGCTGCTTCTGCGGCGTCTGGCCCCGCCCGGGGACGCCCGTCGGCACATTGGCGGCGACCTTGCGGTCGAACTCGGAGTCCATGGGGTCGCCGAGCCGCAGTTCGAGGCGGTTCATCAGCTGGTCCTTGAGGTTGCTGCGCACCTCCATGGACCGGCCCGCCGTCAGGATCAGGTGGATGCCGTAGCCGAGACCGCGCGCCGCGATGTCCAGGACGTACGGCTCCAGGGCCTCGTAGTCCGTGCGGAAGTTGCCCCAGCCGTCGATGACCAGGAAGACGTCGCCCCACGGCTGGTCGGTCACGGAGATGTCGCCCCGCGCGCGGCGGCTGCGGAACTCCGCGATCGAGGAGATGCCGGCGGAGCGGAAGTACTCCTCGCGGCGGGTCATGACGCCGTACACCTCGGCCGCCGTGCGCCGCACCTGCTCGGGGTCGAGGCGCGAGGCCATACCGCCCACGTGCGGCAGACCCGTCAGGGCCGACAGACCGCCACCGCCGAAGTCCAGACCGTAGAACTGCACCTCGTGCGGGGTGTGGGTGAGACCGAAGGACGCGATGATCGAGCGGAGCAGCGTCGACTTGCCGGACTGCGGGCCGCCGAGGATCTGCATGTGGCCGGCCGCGCCGCCGAAGTCCACCCACAGCGGGTCGCGGCGCTGCTCGTACGGCTTGTCGACGAGACCCACGGGCACCACCAGCCGGCCCGCGCCCTCATAACCGGGCTGCGTCAGGCCGCGGCCCGGCACCTCCGCGAGACCCGGCAGCAGCGTGTCGAGCGACGGCGGGCTGTCCAGCGGCGGCAGCCACACCTGGTGGGCGGCCGGCCCCTGCGCCTCCAGGCGCCGCACGATGACGTCGAGGACCGTGTCGGCGAGCGCCTCGTCCGTCTCCTCCCGCGTCTCCTCGCGCTGCGCGGGCACCGCCAGGTACTGCACCGGGACCTGCGCGGCCGTGAACAGCACGGGCCGGCGGTCGACCGGGCGCGGGCCCCCGTAGGACGCCGTCTGCTGGGCGCTCGTGCGGTACACGCCCGACACGTACGCGGCCTTGAAGCGCACCATCTCGTCCGTGCCGAACTTCAGGAAGCCGGAGCCGGGCACGTTCGGCAGCTCGTAGGCGTCCGGGACGCCGAGCGCGGCCCGCGACTCGGCCGCCGAGAAGGTACGCAGACCGATCCGGTACGACAGATAGGTCTCCAGTCCGCGCAGGCGGCCCTCCTCCAGGCGCTGCGAGGCGAGCAGCAGGTGCACACCCAGCGAACGGCCGATGCGGCCGATCTGCACGAACATCTCGATGAAGTCCGGCTTGGCCGTGAGGAGTTCGCTGAACTCGTCGATCACCAGCACGAGGGACGGGATCGGTTGCAGCGCGGCACCGGCGGCGCGGGCCTTCTCGTACGCGTGGATGTTGGCGTAGTTGCCCGCGTCGCGGAGCATCTCCTGGCGGCGGTTGAGCTCACCGCGGATCGAGTCGCCCATCCGGTCGACGAGCGTCAGGTCGTCCGCGAGGTTGGTGATGACGGCCGCGACGTGGGGCATCTGCGCCATCCCCGCGAAGGTGGCACCGCCCTTGAAGTCCGCCAGCACGAAGTTGAGGGTCTCGGAGGAGTGGGTGACGGCGAGGCCGAGCACCAGCGTGCGCAGCAGCTCGGACTTGCCGGAACCGGTCGCGCCGACGCACAGGCCGTGCGGGCCCATGCCCTCCTGCGCCGCCTCCTTCAGGTCGAGCATCACCGGCCGGCCGTCCTCGCCGACACCGATCGGCACCCGCAGCCGCTCCGACTGCGAACGGGGCCGCCAGGTGCGCCGCGTGTCCACGGAGGCCGCGTCGCCCAGGTTCAGCAGGTCGGTGAACTCCAGGTTGGCGAGGAGCGGTTCGTCGTCGTCCCCGCCCGACGCCATGCGCAGCGGCGCGAGCTGCCGCGCCAGGGCCTCGGCGGCCTCGTACGACAGGCCGTCGGGCGTGCCCTCGTAGACCATGCCGTGGGCCGACTCCAGGCTCAGCTCCTTGGGGTGAACGACGATCGAGAGGTCGCCGCGCCCGCTGGTGAGGCTTCCGGGCACGACCTCCAGCACCGTGACGCCCTGCATGCCCTCCGGGCTCGCCAGCAGCGACGTCGGCGGCAGCGAGACCCCGTCGAGCACGACGACCAGATGCGGCTGGTCGGGCACGGGCTGACCGTCCGGGTGGAAGCGGGGACGCCCCTGGAGCCGGTCGGTGAGCAGGTCCTCCAGCTCCATCGGGTCGGTCGTGATCAGGCGGGTGCTGCCCGCGCCGTCCGCGGCGCCCCGGGACTGCACGTGGGGCAGCCACTTGGCCCACTCCCACTCCCCGGTGGACCCCCGGCCGGTGGCGATGGCGACGACCAGGTCGTCGGGGGAGTGCAGCGAGGCGAGCGAGGCCGTGACGGCGCGGGCGGTGGCGCGCACGGTGCCCGGTTCGCCGCTGACCGTCACGTGGTAGAAGGCGCGCAGCGAGATCGCCATCGGCAGGTCGTCGAGGGTGCTGTGCGTGGCCAGGAAGCGCTGCATGGCGCCCGTGGTCAGCGGCTCCAACTGGTCGACGGGGGCCGTCTCCGGCGGGACCAGGGGAGTGGCCAGAGCCTGCGGACCGAGGCCCACCCGCACCTGTCCGAAGTCCTCGTCACCGGAGCGCCGCTCCCACACCCGGCTGCCCTCGGCGACCAGCGCCCACAGTTGCTCCGGTGAAGGATGCAGGTAGTACTGGGCGTCGCGCTGGACCAGCGCGGTCGTCTGGGCGCACTTGCGGGCCTGGGACAGATAGCGCAGGTAGTCCCGGCGCATGTCGGCCATCTGCCCCTGGTTGCCCCGGCGGTAGCGGACCAGCATCGCGATGCCCATCGCGATCGTCGACGCCACCATCACCATGCCCATGATCTTCATGAACGGCTGGGCCTGCGGGTTGAAGAAGAAGACCACGGACCCGCCCATGCCGAGCATGGGCAGGAGTTGCATCAGGGCGCCTTCCTGCTGCCCGCGAGGGAGCTCGGGCGGTGCCTGTAGCACGACTTCCTGCGTGGGCACGTCCTTCGGCAGTGCCCGTGGTGGGCGCTTGACGACGATGTGGCTCACTTCGCACCAATTCCCTTGCCCGGCTGATCCGTTCCGCCCGCCGCCCCGTGTCCGGCGCACGTCGATCGCGAAGGGCGATCCTACTGACTGCCGCTGACAACGGCGGACGATAGGGTGCCCGTGAGACGTGTGAACAGTTGCGAATCGGCCGGGGATCGCGGCGGCGCGCAACGGCCGGACACGATGGCCACCGGGGGCGAGGCGCAACGCTACCGCGCCCAGCCCGCACGACCGACAGTCCGTACGGCCGACATCCGTATGACCGACAGCCCGCATTACGACAGCCTGTATTACCGACGAGGGGGAACAGCAGGTGAGCATGACGGCCTCCGCGCCGGCCGGCGCGGCCGGCGGACCGGGCAGCACAGTCCCAGCGGGGTCAGGTACGGGACTCGGCTTCTGCCGGGTCACCATCGTGGCTCCCGACAGCCGCATCGACGTGGCACTGCCCGACGACGTACCCGTCGCCGACCTCTACCCGGAGATCCTCAGGTTCTCCCAGCAGAGCCCCGCCGAGGGCGCACCGGTCGGCTACCACCTCGTGCGCCGTGACGGCACCGTCCTCGACAGCGCCCGGTCCTTCGCGGCCCAGCGCATCCTGGACGGCGAACTGCTCACGCTGCGGCCCTTCGCCGAGTCGCTGCCCCCCGCCGTCATCGACGACGTCTCGGAGGCGGTCGCCTCGGCCGTCACCCGCGACCGCACCCTGTGGGACGGCGAACTCACGCGCACCGCCGGCCTGATCGGCGCGGGCGTCCTGCCGGTGCTGCTCGCCTTCGTGGCGTGGAGTTCCCAGGTCCGCCACGACATGCACAGCCTCCAGGGGATCATCGCCGCCGTCACCGGTGTCCTGCTGGTCACCTTCGCGTGTGTCCGCGCCCGGGTGTACGACGACCGCGGCTCCGCGGTCGCCCTGGGGCTCGGCGCCCTCCCGAACATCGCCGTGGCGGGCTCGGGACTGCTGCCGCTCGCCGGCGGCGAGGGCATCGGACGGCTCCAGTTCCTGCTCGCCTGCGCGGCGGTCCTCATCGCCTCCGTCGTGCTGACGCTCGTGTCCCCGGGCGGCGACAGCCCCTTCGTGGCGTTCGTCTTCTCCGCCACGATCGGTCTGCTCACGACCTTCATCGCGATGCTGACGCACCTGAAGCCCATGGAGACCGCCGCGATCTGCGCCCCCCTGTCGGTGTGCGCCCTGGCCTTCCTGCCCGGTCTGTCCATGCGCTTCGCCCGGCTGCCCATCGGCTTCGAGCTGCCCAACGGCTCGCGCGGTTCCTACACGACGGACGAGACGGTCTCCCCGGAGCCCGTCGACGCCGAACGCGTCGCCGCGCAGGCCCGCCGCGGCCACGAACTCCTCGCGGGGCTGGTCGGCGGCTGCGCGCTCCTCGCGGTCGGCGCGGCGATCGTCCTCAGCTTCTCCGCCGATGTGTGGGCCCAGCTCCTCGCCCTGGCCACCGGCATCGCGATGCTGATGCGCGCCCACCTGTTCCGCTACACCGCGCAGGTCGCCGCGACGCTGGCCGCCGGACTCGGCGCGCTCGTCTTCCTGGGGCTCGGGCTCGCGATGAATCCGCCGGTGGCCTACTGGCGTGACGCGCTCCAGGGCGACACCGCCGCCCTCGACATCCGCAGCGTGTGGCTCGCGGCGGCCGTCGCCGCGGCGGTCGTCCTGGTCACGGCCATCGGCCTGATCACCTCCCGGCGCGGGGTCACGCCCTTCTGGGGCCGGTTCACGGAGATCGCGGAGGCCTTCGTCCTGCTGACCCTGATCCCCCTCGCGCTGGCGGTCTTCGACGTCTACGCCTCGGCGCGCTCGATGACGAGCGACTGACCACCCGAAGTGCCCGGAGGAACGGGGCGCGCACCTGCCGCCCCGCCCGCCTCAGCCGGCGCCGTTGCCCGGCGCCGGCTCCAGGTCGAACTCCCCGTCCCGCGCGCCGAGGACGAACGCCCGCCACTCCGCCTCCGTGTACCGCAGCACGGTGTCCGGGTCGAGCGACGACCGCATGGCCACGGCGCCGGCCGGAAGGTAGGCGATCTCGACCCGCTCCTCGTGCTCCTCGGTGCCGGGCGCGCTGTGCCACTCGACGCCGGAGATGTCGAGGGCGTACAGCTCGTCCCTCTCCCGCTCCTTGCGCGCCTTCAGTTCGGCGTTCTCGGGGTTCTCGGCGTCGGCCATCGGGGCTCGGTCCTTCCTGCGGTGCCAACGGATGCGCGGCCAGCCTATGCTCCGGGGTTCTCCCAGCTCAGCGGTTTGCCGATGTCCGTACCGGCACGGGTGAAGGGGCCCGGCGAGGCCGCGGACAGGGACGTCCGCGCAGGCTGGTACGCTGTGTGACGGCCGTTTGTGTACGCGACCCCGGAGCCAGGTGCCCCGGAGGCCGCGCCCAGCGGATCCCCGCCTTCCGAGTCACGGAAGATCCCCCGAGACGCAGACCGGGGGCACTCGAAGGCCAGTCACAGTCCAAAGAGGAGTACGCGTGTCGCTCGACGCCGCCGTCAAGAAGCAGATCATCTCCGAGTTCGGTACCAAGGAGGGCGACACCGGCTCCCCCGAGGTCCAGGTCGCTCTGCTGTCCCGTCGGATCTCCGACCTGACCGAGCACCTCAAGACGCACAAGCACGACCACCACTCCCGCCGTGGCCTGCTGATCCTCGTCGGTCAGCGCCGCCGGCTGCTTCAGTACCTCGCCAAGAAGGACATCCAGCGCTTCCGTGCGCTGGTCGAGCGCCTCGGCATCCGCCGCGGTGCGGCGGGCGCCCGCTAGGACGCCGTGGAGGGAGCGGTTCCCATCGTTCGGGGGCCGCTCCCTTTGCTGTACGTGCGAGGTGTCACTGCCGCTTTGTAGTGTGGTAGCACAACGCAGGACGTACGACACAGCGTGAGGGGCACCCGCACAGGCGGCGCCCACCACGCGCACCGAACGAAACGAGGAGAAGCGCGCCTCGCCGCCGCCGGTCCTCGGTAGTGGCCCCCGGGAGAGGAAAATCCCGGGTGCTTCGATCGAAGACCGGCCCGCACCGGACGGAGCGCTTCTCCGCCACCGTCCCCCCGCCACACGGGCGAGGAGGGACGAAGACGAGGAGAAAACACTAGTGGAGAACGAGACCCACTACGCCGAAGCCGTGATCGACAACGGCGCTTTCGGCACCCGCACCATCCGCTTCGAGACGGGCCGCCTGGCCAAGCAGGCCGCCGGCTCCGCCGTGGCGTACCTGGACGACGACACCATGGTGCTGTCGGCCACCAGCGCCTCCAAGAACCCCAAGGACCAGCTCGACTTCTTCCCCCTCACGGTGGACGTCGAGGAGCGGATGTACGCCGCCGGCAAGATCCCCGGCAGCTTCTTCCGCCGTGAGGGCCGCCCCTCCGAGGACGCCGTCCTCACCTGCCGCCTGATCGACCGCCCGCTGCGCCCGTCCTTCAAGAAGGGCCTGCGCAACGAGATCCAGGTCGTCGCCACGATCATGGCGCTCAACCCCGACCACCTGTACGACGTCGTGGCGATCAACGCCGCCTCCGCGTCCACGCAGCTGGCCGGCCTGCCCTTCTCCGGCCCGATCGGCGGCGTCCGCGTCGCGCTGATCCGCGGCCAGTGGGTGGCCTTCCCGACGCACACCGAGCTCGAGGACGCCGTCTTCGACATGGTCGTCGCGGGCCGCGTCCTGGAGGACGGCGACGTCGCGATCATGATGGTCGAGGCCGAGGCCACCGAGAAGACCATCAAGCTGGTCGAGGGCGGCGCCGAGGCGCCCACCGAGGAGGTCGTCGCCGCCGGCCTCGACGCCGCGAAGCCCTTCATCAAGGTGCTGTGCCGCGCCCAGGCCGACCTCGCCGCGAAGGCCGCCAAGCCGACCGGCGAGTTCCCGATCTTCCTGGACCACCAGGACGACGTGCTGGAGGCGCTGACCGCCGCCGTCCGCCCCGAGCTCGCCCAGGCGCTGACCATCGCCGGCAAGCAGGAGCGCGAGGCCGAGCTGGACCGCGTCAAGGCGCTCGCCGCCGAGAAGCTCCTGCCGGAGTTCGAGGGCCGCGAGAAGGAGATCTCCGCCGCGTACCGCGCGCTGACCAAGTCCCTGGTCCGCGAGCGCGTCATCAAGGAGAAGACCCGCATCGACGGCCGCGGTGTCACCGACATCCGCACCCTGGCCGCCGAGGTCGAGGCCATCCCGCGCGTGCACGGCTCCGCCCTGTTCGAGCGTGGCGAGACCCAGATCCTGGGCGTCACCA
The DNA here is from genome assembly GCF_009862125.1 of Streptomyces sp. SID5910. Lineage (GTDB taxonomy): Bacteria > Actinomycetota > Actinomycetes > Streptomycetales > Streptomycetaceae > Streptomyces. The sequence goes on along the minus strand of NZ_WWHX01000555.1, from coordinate 3,728 downwards.
CCCTCAACATGCTCCGCATGGAGCAGCAGCTGGACACCCTCTCCCCGGTGACCCGCAAGCGCTACATGCACAACTACAACTTCCCGCCGTACTCCGTCGGCGAGACCGGCCGCGTCGGCTCCCCGAAGCGCCGCGAGATCGGCCACGGCGCCCTCGCCGAGCGCGCCATCGTGCCGGTGCTGCCGACGCGCGAGGAGTTCCCCTACGCGATCCGCCAGGTGTCCGAGGCCCTCGGCTCCAACGGCTCGACGTCGATGGGCTCGGTCTGCGCCTCCACCATGTCGCTGCTGAACGCCGGTGTGCCGCTGAAGGCCCCCGTCGCCGGTATCGCCATGGGCCTGATCTCCCAGGAGATCAACGGCGAGACGCACTACGTCGCCCTCACCGACATCCTCGGTGCGGAGGACGCCTTCGGCGACATGGACTTCAAGGTCGCCGGCACCAAGGAGTTCGTGACCGCCCTCCAGCTCGACACCAAGCTGGACGGCATCCCCGCCTCCGTCCTGGCCGCCGCTCTCAAGCAGGCCCGTGACGCCCGCCTCCACATCCTCGACGTGATGATGGAAGCGATCGACACGCCGGACGAGATGTCCCCGAACGCGCCGCGGATCATCACCGTGAAGATCCCCGTCGACAAGATCGGTGAGGTCATCGGCCCCAAGGGCAAGATGATCAACCAGATCCAGGAGGACACGGGCGCCGAGATCACGATCGAGGACGACGGCACGATCTACATCGGTGCCGCCGACGGCCCGGCCGCCGAGGCCGCCCGCACCACGATCAACGGCATCGCCAACCCGACGATGCCCGAGGTCGGCGAGCGCTACCTGGGCACGGTCGTGAAGACGACCACCTTCGGCGCGTTCGTCTCCCTGCTGCCCGGCAAGGACGGTCTGCTGCACATCTCGCAGATCCGCAAGCTCGCCGGCGGCAAGCGCGTGGAGAACGTCGAGGACGTCCTCGGTGTGGGCCAGAAGGTCCAGGTCGAGATCGCCGAGATCGACTCCCGCGGCAAGCTCTCCCTGATCCCCGTGATCGAGGGCGAGGAAGGCGACGAGACGAAGAAGGACGACGCCGACCAGTGACGTCCCGTGGCAACAAGGCGACGGCCCGCACCTCTCCGGAGGCGCGGGCCGTCGCCCGTACCCAAACCCTGATCAAGGGCGAGAACGGCATCGGCACGGTCCGCAAGACCACCCTCCCGGGCGGCCTGCGCATCGTCACCGAGACGCTGCCCTCGGTCCGCTCCGCGACCTTCGGCATCTGGGCGCACGTCGGCTCCCGCGACGAGACGCCCGCGCTGAACGGCGCCACCCACTACCTGGAGCACCTGCTCTTCAAGGGCACGAACCGCAGGTCCGCCCTGGACATCTCCTCCGCCGTCGACGCGGTCGGCGGCGAGATGAACGCGTTCACGGCCAAGGAGTACACGTGCTACTACGCGCGCGTGCTCGACACCGACCTGCCGCTCGCCATCGACGTGGTCTGCGACATGCTGACCGGCTCCCTGATCCGCGAGGAGGACGTCGACGTCGAGCGCGGCGCCATCCTCGAAGAGATCGCGATGACCGAGGACGACCCCGGCGACTGCGTGCACGACCTGTTCGCGCACACCATGTTCGGCGACAACGCCCTCGGCCGCCCCGTCCTCGGCACCGTCGACACGGTCAACGCCCTCACCGCCGACCGCATCCGCCGCTTCTACAAGAAGCACTACGACCCGACCCACCTGGTCGTCGCCGCCGCCGGCAACGTCGACCACAACAAGGTCGTACGCCAGGTCCGCGCCGCCTTCGAGAAGGCCGGCGCCTTCAAGGACCAGGCGGCCGCGCCCATCGCCCCGCGCGAGGGCCGGCGCACCCTGCGCACCGCGGGCCGCGTCGAGCTGATCGGCCGCAAGACCGAGCAGGCCCACGTCATCCTCGGCATGCCGGGCCTGGCCCGCACCGACGAGCGTCGCTGGGCCCTGGGCGTCCTCAACACCGCCCTCGGCGGCGGCATGTCCTCGCGCCTGTTCCAGGAGGTCCGCGAGAAGCGCGGCCTGGCCTACAGCGTGTACTCGTACACCTCGGGCTTCGCCGACTGCGGCCTGTTCGGCGTGTACGCGGGCTGCCGGCCCTCCCAGGTCCACGACGTGCTGAAGATCTGCCGCGACGAGCTCGACCACGTCGCCGAGAACGGCCTGTCCGACGACGAGATCGACCGCGCGATCGGCCAGCTGCGGGGCTCCACGGTCCTCGGCCTGGAGGACACCGGAGCGCTGATGAACCGTATCGGCAAGAGCGAACTGTGCTGGGGCGAGCAGATGTCCGTCGACGACATGCTGGCCCGGATAGCCTCGGTCACGCCGGACGACGTCCGCGCCGTCGCCCGCGACGTCCTGGGCCGGCGGCCCTCGCTGTCGGTCATCGGCCCGCTGAAGGACAAGCAGGCGTCCCGGCTGCACGACGCCGTCGCCTAACCCTCCCCGGTCACTTCGGTAAGGAAGACAGAAGACATGAGCAAGCTGCGCGTGGCCGTCCTCGGCGCCAAGGGCCGGATCGGCGCCGAGGCGGTGCGGGCGGTCGAGGCCGCCGACGACATGGAACTGGTCGCCGCCCTGGGCCGCGGCGACTCGCTGGACGCGCTGACCGACAGCGGCGCACAGGTGGCGGTCGAGCTGACCACCCCGGCGTCGGTCATGGACAACCTCGAGTTCTGCGTGGGCCACGGCATCCACGCCGTCGTCGGCACCACGGGCTGGACCGACGAGCGCCTCACGCAGCTGCGGAGCTGGCTCGACGCCTCCCCGGAGACGGGCGTGCTCATCGCGCCCAACTTCTCCATCGGCGCCGTGCTCACCATGAGGTTCGCGCAGATCGCCGCCCCGTACTTCGAGTCCGTCGAGGTCGTCGAGCTGCACCACCCGAACAAGGTCGACGCGCCCAGTGGCACCGCCACCCGCACCGCGCAGCTCATCGCCGAGGCACGGCAGAAGGCAGGCGTCGCTCCGGCGCCCGACGCCACTGCCACCGCCCTCGACGGTGCCCGCGGCGCCGACGTCGACGGCGTCCCGGTGCACGCGGTCCGCCTGCGCGGCCTGCTCGCGCACCAGGAGGTCCTGCTCGGCGGCGAGGGCGAGACCCTCACCGTCCGGCACGACTCCCTGCACCACAGCAGCTTCATGCCGGGCATCCTGCTCGGCGCCCGGCGAGTGGTGGCCGCTCCGGGCCTCACCTTCGGCCTGGAACACTTCCTGGACCTGGGCTGACCCATGCGCGCCAAGATCTCCTACGCCGTCACGGCCGCCGTCCTGGTCTTCTACTTCGCCCTGGTCGGCAGCCGCGGTGTGATGCTCATCGAAGCCGGCACCCTCCTCACCGTCACGCTCGGTGTGGCGGTGCTGGTGCTGCCGGTGATCGGCCTGTGGTTCCTGTGGAAGAACACGCAGTTCGTCCGCCGCGCCAACCAGCTCGCCGCCGAACTCGACGCCGAGGGCGGACTGCCCGTCGACGAGCTGAAGCGCACCCCCAGCGGCCGCATCGACCGTGACTCGGCCGACGAGGTCTTCGCCCGCCGCAAGGCCGAGACGGAGGACGCCCCGGACGACTGGCGGAGCTGGTTCCGGCTCGCCGTCGCCTACCAGGACGCCCGCGACACCCCGCGCGCCCGCAAGGCGATGCAGCGGGCGATCGCCCTGCACGACCACACACAGGTCGAGACCGCCTGAGAGCCCCGTGAACGCCGGT
>NZ_WWHX01000554.1 GCF_009862125.1 Streptomyces sp. SID5910 | reverse complement strand
GGGGTCGACATGGCGCAGACTGCCCTTGGGCAGGACCACGGCGTCGACGCCGGTGCCGGTCAGCTCGCCGAGCAGGGAGTCGAGATCCCCGGGCCGCAGCGGCCCGTCGGTGACGGAGTGATCGAGGGGGACGACGAGCAGGCGCCCGTCGCCGTGCCGGAACAGCCGTCGCAGCCGGAGACTTCGGGCGAACGAAGCGTTGTGTACTGCCACTGGGTCCTGCCTCTCAAACGGTGGCGGAAGAGCCGGCCGCGGACGTGACGTCGCACGGCTCGTGCCGGTCGAGGTGGAAGGCGCGGTGCAGAACCTCGACGGCGTCGGCGGTGCGCTCGCGCGGCACGATCACGGACAGCCGCAGCTGCGAGGTGGAGATCCAGCTCGTCGGGATCCCCGCGGCGGCGAGTGCCGCCATGAGCCTGGCCGTGTACTCGGGCCGGCTGAGCAGGCCCATCCCGACGACCGAGACCTTGCCGACGTTCTCGTCGAAGTGCACGCCGCCGCCGAAGGCGGCCGTCACCTCGTGCAGCGGGGCCCGGACGGCGTCCGCCTGGCTGCGGCGGACGGTGAACCCCATGCGGAACTCGCTCTCATGGGCACCGGACCTGGCCACCAGGTCCACCACCAACCCGTGCGCGGCCAGCACCCCCAGCACGTCGGCCGCCAGGTCCCGGCGGCTGTCGCGGCAGTGCACCAGCACCCGGGCCACGTCGGTGTCGTGGGTCACCGCCACGACCGCCCGCCGGGTCTCCAGCGGCCGGTCCTCCGGCCGCTCGGCGACGACGGTTCCGGGCGCCTGCGACGACACGTTGCGCACGTGCACTTCGACCCCTTCCATTGCGGCCAGTTCGATGCAGCGGGTGTGCAGCACCTTCGCGCCGGCGAACGCCATCTCCGCCATGACACCGGGCGCGATCCACGGCAGACACCGCGCCGCGGGCAGGATCCGGGGGTCGGCGCTGAAGACGCCGTCCACGTCGGTGTAGATCTCGCACGCCGTCGCGCGAAGCCGAGCGGCCAGCGCCACCGCGGTGGTGTCGGAACCGCCCCGCCCGAGCGTGGCGACGTCCCCGGCGCGGTCGACGCCCTGGAATCCGGTGACCACGGCGACCTGGCCGGCCCCCAGGGCGTCCCGCACCCGGGCGGCTCCGATGCGCGAGATGAGCGCCTCGCCGTGCCGGTCGGTGGTCTCGATCCCGGCCTGCTGACCGGTCAGCGACACCGCGGGCACCCCCAGCCTGTTCAGCGTGAGGGCCATGAGGGCCGCCGACTCCTGTTCGCCCACGGCCAGCAGCTGGTCCAGTTCACGGGACGCGGACGTGGCGCCGATGTCCGCCGCCAGGCGCAGCAGGTCGTCGGTCCTGCCGCCCCGCGCGGAGACGACCACGGCCACCGAGGCACCGCGCCGCCGCGCCGCCGCGACCCGGAGGGCGGCGTGCCGAACACGGGCGAGCGTCTCCAAAGAGGTACCGCCGTATTTCTGGACCAGCACATCCACAGTCGATTTCACCGCTCTCGTCGAACCGGCATGGCACGACAGTAAGCGCGGTTCACGGCCCCGCCCACTACCCGCCCGAGTAGTGCTGTGCCCTTCAGTTGTTCACGCCATAGGGGCACGCCATACAGGTACTGCGTTGGCTGAAACGCGGGATGGCGGCTTCACGTCATGTGCGGCGCCATTCGCCTCCGCAATATCGAGAGGGGTCATCCGGTCTCACGTGAAGGGGAGCACTATGCAGGGGACGGATTCGAGCACGGCCGGCCGCCCGGACGCCCTGGCCGGGCTCGGCCGGGACGGGCGTGCCTTCGCCCTGCTGTACCGGCCCGGCTCCGCCCAGGACGCGTGCGTGGAGGTCCTGACCGGCGACGTCCGCGAGGTGCCCGCTCTCGCGGAGCTGCCGCTGCCCGACGGACCGGCGGGCGACGCGCGGCACGACCTGCTCGTGGCGGTTCCCTACCGGCAGATCACCGAACGCGGCTTCGCCTGCCGGGACGACCACGCGCCGCTGCTCGCCCTGCGCGTACGGGAAGAGGACCGGGTCAGCCGTGAGCAGGCCCTGGCCGGCCTGCCCGACCTGGACGTGGCGGTGTCCGGCGCGGGCTTCGACATCGGCGACGAGGAGTACGCGGCGATCGTCGAGCGGGTGCTGCGCGACGAGATCGGGCAGGGCGCCGGTTCCAACTTCGTCATCCGGCGGTCCTTCGTCGCACGGCTGGACGACTACTCGGTGCGCACGGCGCTGGCCGTCTTCCGGCGGCTCCTCACCGGCGAACTCGGTTCGTACTGGACGTTCTTGTTCCACACCGGGGCGGGCACGTTCGTCGGCGCGTCGCCGGAACGGCACGTCAGCATGGCCGGCGGTGTCGTCTCCATGAACCCGATCAGCGGTACCTACCGGCATCCACGGACCGGTCCTGACATCGCCGGGACACTGGAGTTCATCAACGACCGCAAAGAGGCCGGCGAACTCTGCATGGTCGTCGATGAGGAACTGAAAATGATGGCCCGTATGTGCACGTTCGGCGGCCGGATGCACGGGCCGTTCCTCAAGGAAATGGCGCGGCTCACGCATTCCGAATACATCCTGACCGGGCACAGCGAAATGGACGTGCGCGATATTCTCCGCGAGACCCTTCTCGCGCCGACCGTCACGGGCAGCCCCCTGGAGAACGCCTTCCGGGTCATCGGCCGTCATGAGGCGACGGGCCGCGGATACTACGGCGGTGTCCTCGCCCTGATCGGCCGGGACGCGGCGGGCAGCCGCACCCTGGACTCCACGATCATGATCCGTACCGCGGAGATCGACAACGGCGGCCGGCTGCGCCTCGGGGTCGGCGCCACCCTCGTCCGTGACTCCGCACCCGCGTCCGAGGTGGCCGAGACCCGGGCCAAGGCCGCGGGAGTGCTCCAGGCACTCGGCCTCGCGGACGGCGACGGCACCGGGAGCGCCGCGTCCGCCCCGGCGGCCGCACGCCCCTCACCGGCCGACGACCCCCGGGTGCGCCGGGCCCTGCGAGCCCGCAACAGCACACTGTCGCGCTTCTGGCTCGACGGACCCGGGCACGGCAGACCCGACCCGGAGCTGACCGGACGAGAGGTCCTCGTCGTCGACCACGAGGACACCTTCACGGGCATGCTCGGCCATCAACTGCGCGCCCTCGGCCTGAGGACCACGCTGACCCGCTTCGACCGCCCGCTGCCGGCCGACGAGTTCGACCTCGTCGTCGTCGGCCCCGGCCCCGGAGACCCCCGCGACCCGACGGACCCGCGCATCGGCTCGCTGCGCGCGCTCACCCGCGAGTTGCTCGCCGGCGGCGTCCCGTTCCTGTCCATCTGCCTCGGCCACCAGGTACTCGCCGGTGAACTGGGCCTGGACGTGGTCCGGCGCCCGGTGCCCAACCAAGGCGTGCAGAAGAGGGTGAACCTGTTCGGCCGCGACGAACTCGTCGGCTTCTACAACACGTACGCGGCACGCGCCGCACACGACGCGCTTCCCGGCACGGCGCGGCGCGGGCCCGTGGAGGTGAGCCGTGAGCCCGGGACCGGGGAAGTGCACGCGCTGCGCGGCCCGGGGTTCCGTTCCGTGCAGTTCCACCTCGAATCCGTACTCACCCAGCACGGTCCGCGGATTCTCGCCGAACTGCTCACCTCCCTGCTGGCGGAGGCGGACAGCGCCGGCGTTCCGGGGCCCGCCGGCGTGCGCGTGGGAGCGCACGGCAGGTGAGAGGCCCCGCGCAGGAGGCCGTACCAGCCTCCTCGTTGCCACGACGACACGAAGGACACAGTCCATGACGACCTCCGCACGTTCCCCGCTCACGGCCGCGGCCCCGCGACGCAGATCCCTGCTGCTCGGCGGCGCCTCGACCGTGACGCTGGCCACCGTGGGGCTCGGCGGCACGGCCGCCGCCGGCCCGTCCACCGGCTCTCCCGCGGCGACGCCCGCGGACTTCGACTTCGACACCGGGAACTTCATCTGGGACCTGATCTACAAGTACAGCCCGCTCGAGAGCGCCATCGCCCCCATGGACGCGACCGTGCTGCACCGCTTCGTCCACCTCTCCACCACCGCCTGGTTCGACGCGGTGGCGCCCTACCACCCCACCGCGGTGGGCGTGCACTCCCGGCTCGGCCGCCGCCCCTCCGGCGAGGCCGCCACCAACAGGAACAAGAACATCGCCGGCATGTACGCCTCGTTCCGAGTGGTGCAGGGAGTCGAGACGGGGCGGGAGGCGGCCTTCCGCGACCTGATGACCGCGATCGGCCTGAACCCCGACGACACCTCGCAGGACCGGACCAGCCCGGTCGGCATCGGCAACCTGGCCGGCAAGGCCGTCGTCGCGGCCGCCGAGCGGGACGGCATGAACCAGCTCGGCGACGTGGGGCGCCGGTACAACGGCCGCCCCTACGCCGACTACACCGGCTACCGTCCGGTGAACACGGCCTACGAGCTGGACGACCCCTCGCGCTGGCAACCGGGCCTGGGGCCGCACGGCCGCCGTCTGGGCGGGGGAGCGGGGGACAAGGGCATCTTCGTCGTCCAGCACTTCGTCACGCCGCAGATGGCACGGTCGAAGGCCCACACCTTCCGGGACCCCGGCCGCTTCAAGCTCGCCCCGCCCCGGCACAGCGACCACACCCGGGCGCGTGAGTACAAGCGCTCGGTGGACGAGATCCTGGAGGCCTCGGCCGCCCTCACCGACGCGCAGAAGGTGGCGGTCGAGTTCTTCGACGACAAACTCCTCGGCATCGGCAGATCGGTCGGTGCCGCGGGCTGGGCCCACGCCGACCGGATGGACCTGGACCGCTGGGTCCACCTGTTCTTCACGAACACCGTGTCGCTGTACGACACGCTGATCGCCTGCTGGTACCAGAAGGCCAAGTACGACTCCGTCCGGCCCTTCAGCGCGATCCGCCACGTGTACGGCAGTTCCCCGGTCACCGCCTGGGGCGGGCCCGGCAGGGGAAGGGTCACCGACCTCCCCGCCGACGAGTGGGCGAGCTACCTGAACGTCGGGGACCATCCCGAGTACCCGTCGGGCTCCACCACGCTCTGTGCCGCGCAGGCCCAGGCGGTGCGGCGCTTCTTCGGCGACGACGTCCTGGACCTCGGTTTCACCACCGCCGCCGGCGGGACGCGTGTGGAACCCGGGACCACACCCGCCCGCGACATCGAGCTGCACTACGCCACGTGGTCCGACTTCGTCCGGGAGTGCGCCGTCAGCAGGGTGCGGGGCGGCGTGCACTTCAAGAAGACGGTCGAGGAGTCCATCGTGTTCGGCACGCAGTTCGGTGACCTCGGCTACGAGTACGCGCGGCGGCACATCAGGGGCGACGTCGATTCCTGAGCCGGCGCTCAGGCGCCGCTCGGCCGCGGTGACACCCCGCAGGAGTACCGCGCCGGCGGTAGTCGGCCGTTCCTCCACAGGGAGGACCCACCGGCCGCACGGCCCGGCTAGGGTGCGCGTATGAGCACAGGACTGTCCCGCGTCTGGGCCCAGGCCGGGGACTACGTGATCGCGGTCGGGCTGGCGGCGGTACTGCTGGTCACGGCACTGTCCGGCGACCACGCCGCCACGGACCTCGCGCCGCTCGGGTACGTACTGGTGGTGACGAGCGGCCTGGCCCTGGTCGCCCGTCGCCGCGCCCCGCTCACCGCCCTGATCGTCACGGGCCTGTGCGTGGTGGGGTACAACGCGGTCGGCTTCGAGGTCCCCGCCGTGGCGTTCCTGTTCGCCGTCTACACCTCCGTACGGTCGGGGCGCGGCCCGGTGACCGTGCTGGTGTGCGTGGCGATGCTGCTCGGTCTGCCCTTCGCGGTCATGGCGTCTCCGGGCGAGGGCCCCGCCGCCGACGCGTTCGCCCAGGCCCGGGGGGTCCTGGAGCTGGCCTGGCTGATCGCCGCCGGCGCCGCGGGCGAGGCGCTGCGGCAGGCCGAGCAGCGGGCGGACGAGGCCGAACGCACCCGGGAGGAGACCGCGCGGCTGCGCGCCTCCGAGGAACGGCTGCACATCGCGCGTGAGCTGCACGACTCGCTGACCCACCAGATCTCGATCGTCAAGGTGCAGGCGGAGGTCGCCGTCCACCTGGCGCGCAAGCGCGGCGAGGAGATCCCCGAGTCGCTGCTCGCGATCCAGGGGGCCGGCCGCGAGGCGACCCGCGAGCTGCGCGCGACCCTGGAGACGCTGCGGGACGAGACCAAGTCGCCGTCGTACGGGCTCGACCGCGTGCCCGAACTGGTGCAGCGTGCCCATGGGATAGGCCTGAAGACCACGCTGACGATCGAGGGGGAACGCCAGGACGTGCCGGACGCCGTCGACCGCACCGCCTACCGGATCGTGCAGGAGTCGCTCACCAACGTCGCCCGCCACGCCGCGGCCGCCACCGCGTCCATCCGCATCGACTACCGTCCGGACGCACTCGCCATCCGCGTCGACGACGACGGCAGGGCCGAGCCGGGCTCCACCCCCGTGGCCGGCGTCGGCCTGCTGGGGATGCGCGAGCGCGTCACCGCTCTGGGCGGCCGCCTGCTGGCGGAACCGCGCGTCGAGGGCGGCTTCACCGTCCAGGCCGAGATCCCGGTGGCCCGCATCTCATGATCCGTGTACTGCTGCTGGACGACCAGCCACTCCTGCGCAGCGGCTTTCGCGCGCTGCTCGACGCCGAGGACGACATCGAGGTGGTGGCCGAGGCCGCCGACGGGAAGGAGGGCCTCGCGCTCGCCAGGAAGCATCTGCCCGACATCGCGCTCGTCGACGTCCAGATGCCGGTCATGGACGGCATCGAGACGACCCGGCAGATCGCCGCCGACCCGTCCCTGTCCGGCGTACGGGTGGTCATCCTGACCAACTACGGCGTCGACGAGTACGTGTTCAACGCACTGCGCGCCGGCGCGGCGGGGTTCCTCGTCAAGGACATCGAGCCCGAGGACCTGCTGCACTCCGTACGCGTCGCCGCCCGCGGTGACGCGCTGCTCGCGCCCACGATCACCAGGATGCTGATCGGCCGGTACATCGCCCAGCAGCCCAGCGTGGAGGTCGGACCCGGGCTGGCGGAGCTGACCAACCGCGAGCGCGAGGCCGTCGCGCTGGCCGCGCAGGGCCTGTCCAACGACGAGATCGCCGACCGCATGGTGATCAGCCCCCTCACCGCGAAGACCCACATCAACCGAGCCATGATCAAGCTTCAGGCCCGCGACCGCGCCCAACTCGTCGTGTTCGCCTACGAGGCCGGCCTGGTCGTCCCCCGAGGGCGCTGAGCACGCCGGCGGACCCGGGGCCGGTGCCCCGGGTCCGCCGGCTCCGTGGGACGACTAGATGAAGTCCATCGCTCCGGGCTTCCACCTGTAGTGCGACTCCAGCTTGTAGTACTCCCCTTCGGGCGCGAGCGCGACGCCGTAGACGAACTTCCGGTCGGCTCCGCTGTACGGAACGCTGCTCACGAACTTATCGATCTCCGGTGCCAGGCGCACCGGAAGGGTCCCCAGGTCCGTCGTGGTCACGGCATAGCAGATGCGCTCGATCTTCGGGGAGTCCCAACTCAGCGTGACGTACAGCCCGAACGCCGCCCGGCCGAGCCCGAGCATCTGCTCGCTCGGCTCGGCGAACCCGGACTCACGGAGCATCGCGCGGATCGTCCCCTCCTCGAAGCACTCCGCGGGCACGTCGTTGAAGTACACGTTGACGGTGCGGTGCGGGTAGTCGATGCCGACCACGCCGACCCGGTCGTCCAGTCCGTACCGGGTGAAGAAGTCCCCGTTCCCGGCGACGCTGCGCGGCATGGACGGAAGGCCGACGAGCGTCGACAGCTCCTGAAGGGCGTCGGGGGCGAAGAACGTGTAGATCTTCTTGAAGCCGCCCACCACTCCGAAGTCGATCCCGTGGCTGTCCACGGGCAGCCGTCCCTGAATGGCGGAGAGCAGGGAGCCGACGGGATGGTCGGTCCTCGGCGTGATGCCGTTCGACAGGGCGAGCGCGTAGGGATCGCGGTGCGCGGGGTGGGTCGTGAACCGGCAGTCGAGTTCGCCGATGTGCCGCTTGCCCGTCGCGACCCGGAAGGCGACCACGGTGCCGTCGTGCTCGAAGGTGTCCGCGTACGTGGACAGGACGGGCGCGACCGTGTCGCGCGAGCAGGCCACGCCCAGCAGGCGGGCCGCGTCCTCGAGGGCCGAGTGAAGTTCCGCGGCTCCAGCGGTTTCGGACATGTCTCCTCCAATCATCCCCCGGCGGGGGAGAGTTGATGGCGGCACGCGCCCGTCCGCGGGCGTACGCGTGCGGCCCGAGACGACGGTGCCGAGCAGGACGCCTTGGACGGCGGAGGTTCCCGGGCCGGCCGCCGCCGTCATCGGGTCCGCTGCGTCGCGTGGACCGCCATGTCGGCGAGCCGTTGCTTCGCGGGCCGGCCGGCCCCGCTCGCCTCCAGCACGGCGACGGCCCGTTCGGTGCGCAGCGAGATCTGCCGTTCGACGCGGGCCACCGCGCCGACGTCGACGAGAACGCGCCGGACGGTGGCGAGTTCGTCGTCGGAGAGGTCGGTGCCGATCACGCTCCGCAGGAACAGGGCGGCGTCCGGATCGTGTTCGTCCGCCCGCTGGAGCGCCGTCGCGAGCAGTACCGTCCGCTTGGCCTCACGGAGGTCGTCGCCCGACGGCTTGCCGGTCACCTCCGGGTCGCCGAACACGCCCAACAGGTCGTCCCGGAGCTGGAAGGCGATCCCGACGTCGGCGCCGAAGGCCCGGTAGGCCGCCACGAGTTCGGCCGGCGCGTCGGCGATGGCGGCACCGAACTGAAGGGGGCGTTCCACCGTGTAGGAGGCGGTCTTGTACCGGTTGACGCGCAGCGCCGAGTCGACGTCCTCGGCGCGGCTCGCCTGGTTGATCAGGTCGAGCAGCTGACCGTAGAGGACTTCCGAGCGCACGGCGGACCAGACCGGTCCGATCCGGGCCTGCGCGTCCGCGGGCAGCCCGGACGCCCGGATCAGGGCGTCGGCCCAGCTCTGGGCGAGGTCCCCGAGCAGCAGGGCCGTGCCGGTGCCGAAGGCGTCCGCGTCGCCGGAGAAGCGCCGCGTCCGGTGCTGTCCGGCGAGTGCGACATGCGCGGCGGGACGGCCGCGGCGGGTGCGGGAGGCGTCGATGATGTCGTCGTGCATCAGGGCCGCGGCGTGCAGCAGTTCCAGCCCCGCGCAGGCCCGCACCACCGCCGCCGCGGCGGGCCCGTCCGGGTCGCCGCCGGCACCGATCCAGCCCAGCAGGGCGAAGGCCGGCCGCATCCGCTTGCCGCCGCCGAGCACATAGCTCTCCAGCTCGGCGACCATCGCCACGACGTCACTGCCGAGCGCCTCCGCCTCGGCACGCCGCTCGGCGAGGAAGTCGCCGAGCGCGGCGTCGACGGCGTACGCGTCCGTGGCTGCTTCGAGATGGCTGACGGTCATGCTCTCAACTCCCGATCGGGACGACGATCACTCTGGAGGGCGCGCATCGACTACTACCGGGAACTCGCCGAGTTCGCGATGAACTCCGCCGTGTGCCTGCGAAAAACGACGCCGATCCCCGGAGAAGCGAATTCACGGCCTTGCGTCACTCGACCGGGAATCGGCACGGCCCGATATTAGCCACGGTGCGATGCCGTGCCCACTACTCGCACGAGTAGTGCCGGACCACTCGCCCGAACACGGGATTCTGGAGGCGGCCGGCCGTAGATTACCCGCGTATTACCGCTGTGGCCGGGGTCGCCCGGAGGTGTTCGACCGCCGGAACGGGTTGTTGCACACCGCGTCCGCGGGCCACAGCACGCGTCGGAAGATCGTCCGGAGTGACACGGGGGTAATCGTGAATCCTTTGATCGGGCGTGAACACGTGCTGTCCGTGGTGGACAGCCGGATGGAGGCCCTCTCGCGGGGCTCCGGGGGCTGTCTCCTCTTCGAGGGACCGTTCGGGACGGGCAAGACGCGGCTGCTGCGCGCCGTGACCTCCGGGGCGGCGGAGCGCGGCTTCACGGTGGTCGCCGGGCAGGCGGGCGGAGCCGACCAGCCGGCCCCCCTCCGGCTGCTGATCGGCGGGTTGCGGCATCTGATGCCCGAGGCGGCCGACTTCGACGCCCTGGCACGCCCGGACGGCAACCCGTTCCGGCTGACGGACCGCGTCGGTGAACTGGCCGAGAGCGCGGCACGCGGGCGGCCTCTCGTGATCGCCCTGGACGAGGTCCAGCGGATCGACGACGCCGGCGCCCTGGCACTGCGTGGCCTGGTGCAGACGCTCACCTCGTCACCGGTGCTGTGGCTGCTCGCCCGGCGGCCGACGCCGGCCCGGTCGCTCGCCCAGCACGCCCTCGGCTCGCTCACCGACCACACCGCGCTGCGGCTCGCGCTGGGGGCGCTGGACGGCGACGCCTCGGCCGCGCTGTGCACCGAGGTTCTCGGCGCCGAACCGGACACGTCGGTGCTGCGCTGGGCGCACCGCTGCGGCGGCAACCCCTGGCTGCTGGAGAACCTGCTCGACGCCTTCCGCGAGGAGGGCCAGGTGGTGGTCGTCGACGGCACGGCCTCGGTGGTGTCCGAGCGGCTGCCCGAAGGCGTCCTCGGGGCCGTCGGCCGTCTGCTGGACGGGATGACCCCGGCGCTGCGGCGCCTGCTCGTGTCCGGCAGCAGGAGCGGTCGGGTGTTCACGGCCGAGGAGGTGGCGGCCGAGCTCGGCCTGCCGGTGGCGGAGCTGTCCGCGTCCGTCGAGGAGGCGGTGTACGCGGGCCTGCTCCGCGGTGACGGCACCGGTCTGGCCTTCGAGCACGAGGTGATCGAGGAAGCGCTGCGTCTGCTGCCGTCGCCGCGGGAGCCGGAGCCCGCCGGAGCCCGGCCGTCCGCCGCGGTGGCGTTCGGCGCGTGGCCCACGGGCGAGCCGGAACCCGTGACCCCGCCCTGGCCGGTCACCGGGGATCACCGGCTCCCGGCCGGGGAGGCGGACGCCCTTGTGCCGCCGCCGGCCTTCGGCGCCACCGCCCCCGCCCGCTCGCCGGCCGTCCCGGCACCCCGGTCGCCCGAGTGCGACTGCGAGGACCTGGCGGCCCGGGTCATGGCGTCCCTGGGAGACGTGTTCGACGAGGTGCCGCGGACGCTGGCCGCCCCGCTGCGCCTGCTCGCCGGAGCGGGCCGGTGCACCGAGGCCGCCCGTCTCGCGCGAGTCGCTCTGCGCCCCGGCGTGGAGGCGGCGGCCGAGACGCGGTTGGTGCTCGGTCTGAGCCGGGGGCTGCGGGACGCCGGCCACCCCGGCCCGGCCTCGGACCTCCTGCGGCGGACCTTGACGCGGCAGGACATCGGCGAGGCGGAGCGCGCCGCCTTGAACGAGGCACACGCCGACGTCTCGCGGCGCTCGGCCGGTACGCCCGACACCGTCGCGGAGGCGCGGGGGAGCCGGCCCGCCGGCCGCACGCCGTCACCCGTGCGACGGGGGGCCGAGACCGGCCACGGCCCTCGTACCGCGCCTGTCGGGCTCCGCGCCAGCGCACCCCGGCAGGCGCCGGCACCGGCCCACTGCGACGCGTGCGAACGCCCGCTGTGGACCTGGCTGGTCCGGGCCCTCGCCGCGGCCGACCTGTTCGACGAGGCGACGGCCGTCTGCGAGGCCGTGCGGCGTGAGGCGGAGAGACACGGTGCGGCCTGGCCGGAGACCCTGTGGCACGGCCATCACGCCGAACTCCTCACCGCGGCCGGCCGGCTCGACGAGGCCCGGGGCGAGGCCGAGACGGCGCTGCGGCTGGCGGACCGGTCGGCGCCCGAGGACTCCGTCCCCGCGCGTCTCGTGCTGGCACGGCTCAGCCTGCACCGCGGTGATCTCGCCACCGCCGGCGACCAGTTGCGCCTGGCCGAACGACTGCCGGTGCCGTACGGCGGTGCCGACCGGGCCCGCCTGGACTGGGCGCTCGCGCAGTTCCACGCGGCGAGCGGCCGGCCGGCGGCGATGGTCCGGACCCTGATCGACGCCGAGGGCGGAGTGGAACCGGACCTCCTGCTCTTCTCCGAGGTTCCGACGGCGGCGGCCGCGCTGGTACGGGTGGCCGGACAGGCGGGCCTCGGCGCCGAGGCCGAACGGGCGGCCGCGTTCGCCCGGCACATAGCCGACCGCAATCCGACGGTCCGGTCGCTCGTGGGAGGCGCCGAACACGCCGAGGGCGTCCTGCGCAACGACATGGTGGCGTTGCACCGCGCCGTGGAACTCCACCGGAACGCCGCCCGCCCGCTGGCGGCGGGCAGCGCGCTGGAGGACGCGGCCCTGGTCGAGCAGTCGATGGGCGACAGGACCCGCACCGTCCGCCTGCTGGAGTCGGCCGCGGACCTGTATCTGCACTGCGGTGCGCAGCGGGACACGGCCCGGGCGCAGAAGAAGCTGCTGCGCCTCGGTGTGCACCACGAGCGCGGGCAGGGCGCCGAACGGCCCAAGACGGGCTGGGAGAGCCTCACGAGCGCGGAACTGCGCGTCGTACGGGCGATCGTGGACGGCATGACCAACAGGGAAGCCGCGAGCAGCCTGTTCCTGTCGCCCCACACGGTCGACAGTCACCTGCGGCGCGTGTTCTCCAAGCTCGACATCAACAGCCGGGTCGAACTGACCAAGCGGTTCCTCACGCACGAGGCCGTCCCCTCCGGTGCCGCGGCCTGCGGCCGGCCCGGATCGGCGGGATGAACGGATCGGCGGGCTGAACGAAGCGGCGGGCCCCCTCGGTGGCGGGCCGGGAAGTCCCGGCCCGGCCGCCGAGGGGCCCCGCCCTGTTCGGGCTGGACTCCGCGGCGCGCGACAGGTCAGACGGCCGTACCGCCGGCCCGTCCGAAGCCCGGGCGCCCGTCGGTCCCGGTGGAGTAGATCGCCGCTCTGCTCGAATAGGTGGCGGCTCCGCTCGCCAGTTCGACGCGGGTGTTGATGCCCAGCTTCCGGTAGATCTTCCGGAGGTGATAGTTCACCGTGTGCGCCGAGAGGTGGACCTCCTTGGCGATCAGACGGTTCGTCATCCCCACACTCACCAGATACGCGATCCGCCGCTCCATGTCGGACAGGCCGGCCCAGCACACGGGGTTCAGCTGGGAGGCGATGGCCTCCTCCGCCCTCGCCTGCGACGGACTCGAGGGGAGGGAGGCCGTGCTTCTCCGCCCGCCCGGAGTCCTGGACCGGTAGATCTTGGCGAGTTCCTCGGTCGCCAGGGCGACGGCGATGGGATCCGGTGACCGGGCGATGATGTGCGACAACGCGGCCGCGTCCCCGGCCGCCACCGCGTTGGCGTGCAGGGCGCCGAGCCCGACGACGGAGATCCCCGGGTTGTCGGCGGCCAGAGCGTCCACGGTCTCGAGGACGCTTCGCTCAAGGCCGGTGTCGCCCACGTCGAGCGCGAGGCGGACCAGGAACGGGGCGGCGACCGGGTCCTCCACGTACAGACTCCGCTGAGTGGGAAGGTCCCTGTACTTGCCGGCGAACAGGTCGACAGCGGCCTGCGGGCCGTCCCGTTTCACCGCGATACGCAGTTCCGTCCAGGCGTACTGCGCGGAGGGGAGTACTGTCCGGTCGCTCGCAAGCTCGCTCCGCGCCCGGCCCAGGCTCTCCACCGCCGTGGGCAGGTCCCCCACATAGAGGGCGACGGTGCTGAGCACGCAGTGCGCGAGCGGCCGGAGCACGGGGACGGCGTCCGGCCTCTCCGCGGCGACGGCCAGCTCCGCCTCCCGGCGGGCGTCGCCGAATCGTCCGGCCTGGAGGAACAGCCGGGCCCGGACGACGGCGGGCGCGGCGTTCCAGACCTGGGTGGGCAGCGCGCGCAGGCCGGCCTCGGCGTCGTCGATCAGCGACTCGGCCTGCTCGAACGCGCGCAGATCCGTGAGCTTCCCGGCGAGCGCCAGCAGGGCGTGCATGCGCCAGACCGGATCGGCACCGTCGCTGTACCGCACCGCGGCACGTCCCAGACCGAGCGCTTCGTCCAGGGCTCCGGAACGCCACAGCGCGCTGGAGAGCGCCGTGGACGCCATCAGGGTGACGACGTCGCCCTGCCCGGCGCCGCGTTCCCGGAGAATTCCCCGTGCGTGCCTTTCGTGCTCTTCCGTGCCCAGCAGCGAGTGGCCGAGGACTATCGATGCCTCGGCATCGAGTCTTGTGGCGGTGGAGACATGAGGGTCCGCGAGGACGCGCTCCGCCGTCCGGATTCCGGCTGTGGCCCGTCCGTCCATGATCAGGGAATGGGCGGGCGAGCAGACCTCGTCGGTGCTCGGAAAAAGCTGTTCGGAGGCTGCTGAATGGCTTCTGAGGTGTTCCGACGCCTCGCGTCGCAAAGCACCGCGCGCCGGAGCGGGAATTGATTCGAGAATTCCTTGGAGCAGGAACTCGTTCGAGAACGAGAGCCGTAATTCGTCCGCGACGACGATTCCCGATACGATGGCCTCGTCCAGTGGCGAGAGCAGGCTGGCGGACGAACGGTGCAGCATTCTGGAAACGTCCTCCAGCATGAAGGACATGCCCAATGCGGCGGCAACCTGTACAAAGTGCCGGCAGCTTGGGCTCAAGTCGTCCAGGTGCCGCTTCACGCACGCTGCGACACGGCGCGGAATCCGTCGTTCCGTCATTCGAGCGATATCGCCCCGAAGCTCGACGAGTCCTTCTTCGGTCGCTCCGAGCGCGAATTCGAGGAGCATTCGGCGATCCCCGCGAGCGCCGGCTGCGAAGTCGAGCAGTTCGCGGTCGGGTTCACCTCCGATAATTCCTTGCAGGATCTGCTCGTCGGTCGCCTCGTCGTTCAGTGAGTCCAGCACCACCAGCCCGTGTCCGGTGCCATTGCTCTTGGCTGCCGGTTTGCCGCTCCCAATCGTCGGTCCACATGCCATGACCTCGGCCAACCCCCGTCTGTCGTCGCTGTACTACGAGACCGCGCACTTCCTCTGGCGTACTTGTCAACGGAATTACGGGAAGGTGAAGAAAGCCTGTGGGTGAACGCGACTCCGCCTTCCTGTGGCAATCCTACCGAACGTTTTCAGTCGCCATAAGAGGAGAGCGGCGAAATCTGAAACAGAGACGTAAAATCTATTGACAGTTCACCGGGCAGGGCGTAGTGCAGCGTAAATCATAAGGTAAATTCGGCCGTGTTTCCATAGAACTTTTGTCATGCCTGGGAAGGCGGCGAGCGTCGTTTCGACGCGAATTCCCCCGATGACGGAACGCCGAGGGCCCCGTCCATTGCGGACGGAGCCCTCGAACGGTGCGAACGGGAAAAGGTGCGCAGGGTCAGACCCTGGCCTCCTCCTCGACCCCGGCCGGGGGAACCGAGGCCGGCTCCGGTGCCCGACGTCCGGGCATCCACCAGTTGGCCTTTCCGCACAGCTCCATCACCGCGGGGACGAGGATCATCCGGATGACGGTGGCATCGATGAACACGGCGACGGCCATGCCCAGACCGATCTGCTTGATCGACACGTCGGGGCCGAGCAGCGAGGTCGTGAACACGGCGACCATGATGGCGGCCGCGGCCGTGATGACCTTGGCGGTCCTCGCCAGTCCCTGGGTGACGGCGGTCCGCGTGTCACCGGTGCGCTCGTACTCCTCGCGGACCCGCGAGATCAGGAAGACCTCGTAGTCCATCGACAGACCGAACAGGACCGGGAACATCATCATCGGCACCCACGTGGTGACCGGCATCTCCGTCGGGAACCCGAGGGCCGGGCCGAGCCAGCCCCACTGCACGACCGCCACCAGCACACCGTAGGCGGCGCCGATCGACAGCAGGTTCATCACGGCGGCCTGCAAGGCGATCGTGACCGAGCGGACCAGCGCCACCAGCAGCAACAGCGACAGCAGGATGACCACCGCGACCATCCAGGGCAGACGCGTGCCGGTCTCGTCGGCGAAGTCGATCGCTCCGGCGTTCGGGCCGCCGATGCGCACCTTCTCACCGCCGGACGCCTGGGGGAGCACGTCGTCACGCAGTTCGTGCACGAGCCGCGCGGTCGCCTCGTCCTGGAATCCCGTCGTGGGGAAGGCCATGAAGGTGGCGGCCCGCTGGTCCTGGCTGACCCGCGGCTCGGTGGCGTAGGCGACACCCTCCGTCTTCCTGACCGCCTCGACCACCGGGCCCAGTCCGGCGCCCTGCCCGTCGACCTCGGCCGCGAAGACCAGCGGCGCGCCGTAACCCGGTCCGAAGCCCTCGGAGAGGATCTCGTACGAGGTGTAGCTGCTCCGGTCACGGGGCTGGACACTCGCGTCGGGCAGGCTCAGCCGCATCGACAGCGCGGGGGCGGCCAGCACCAGCAGACCCGCCCCGGCCAGCACCGCGGCCAGCAGCGGCTTGCGCTGCACCACACCCGCCCAGCGCTCGGCCGCGGTACGGCGCTCATTCGACGGGGCCTCCTCGGTGCGCTGCGCGCGCGAGGTGCGGCGGGGCAGCCGCAGAGAGTTGATCTTGTACCCGGTGAAGCCCAGGAACGCCGGCAGCAGGGTCACCGCGGCGATCATCGTCACCAGTACCGTGACGGACGCGCCGATGGCCACGCCGGTCATCAGCCGCTGTCCCATGGTGATCAGGCCCAGCAGCGCGATCACGACGGTCGTGCCGGCGAACAGTACGGCGTGACCGGCGGTGGTGATGGCCCGTACCGTCGCGGCCTCCGGCTCGTGGCCCTCCGCCAGGCTCTCCCGGTACCGCGTCACGATGAACAGGGCGTAGTCGATGCCGACGCCGAGTCCGATCAGCGCGGCCACGAGCACGGTGAAGTCCGGCGAGGGGACGATGTGTCCGGCCAGCTTGATGAGGGCGATGCCGGCGAGGATCGCCATCAGCGCGGTCACGATCGGCAGCCCCATGGCCACCAGCGACCCGAAGGCGATGAAGAGGATGACCGCCGCCGCCAGGACGCCCACGCTCTCGGCGGGCCCCTGCGCGGGCGTCTCGGCCTTCTCGGCCTTGTCTCCGCCCAGCCCCAGCGTCACGCCGTCGCCGGAGGCGTCCTTGACCGTGGTCACCAGGGGCTTGACCTCGGTCTTCTTCACGTTCTGATCGGTCAGTGGGATGGTCGTACGGGCGATGCGGCGGTCTTCGGTCACCAGCTGCTCGTCGTCGTACGGCGAGGTGACCGGTCCGGTGATCGAGGCGGCGTCGAGGTCGGCGATGACCTTTTCGATCTTCTGCCGGGCGGCGGGGTCGTCGATGCCCTTCTCCGCCTTGATCGCGAGGGTCAGCGTGTCCCCCTGCTGCTCGGGGAAGTGCTTCTCGATCAGAGTCTGTGCCTGGGCCGACCCGGAGTCGCCACCGGTGAAATCGTTGTCGGAGGCGGCACCGAAGCGGAAGCCCACGAACGCCAGCGCGATCACGCCGATGATCCAGGTCACCAGAACCATGCGGCGGCGCCGGTAACAGAACCGGGCTAGCCCCGCCAGAGCTCCGTCCGTGCGGGGAGTCTCGGTCGGCATCGTCTCTCCTCGAGTCGTTGAGCGTTGGGCTCAATCCTCACGAGGCGACGCCGTCACGTCGATGTACGTACGGAGGCACTATGCCGACGGCCCTACCGCGGTTGCGGTACTCCCTCCGCAGTAGTGGCCGGGGCGGGTGTCCGACGGGATGCTGCCGGCGGGTCAGCCGGCGGCGCGGAACGTGGCGCTCTCGGCGAAGGCGTCCGTGCCGTCGACGCGGGCGAGGGGCTTCCGGGTCCTTCGCGGACACGACGACCGCATCGACCCTCTGCTCGGTCAGTTCGTCGACGCGGCTGATCTGTCCCGCCGTGTCCGTACTGCCGGCGGTGCCGACCTCCTGGTAGGTGGAGCCGAGTCGGGTGACCGCCCGCTCGCCGCCCCGGCCCGCGACGGAGAAGTAGAGATTGCCCCGCACCTGCTTGGGGAGGAAACCGATGACCAGCCCCTTCTTGGTCGGAGCGCCGGGATGGGCTCTTCCGGCGGCCGTGGGATTCGCGGCGGAGTCGTCCGCGGCCCCGTCGTCCGCGCAGGCGGTGCAGCCGAGGGCGAGCGACAGCACGGCGACGAGCGCCGGCGCCCAGCGGTGCGGATTCATGGTGCTCATGGCGATTCGGTTCCTTTTGGACATGAGGGTGCGCGGGGGCGCACGGGAGCCCCGGCCGGCCTCTCGGAGGCGCGCGTGATGCCGCCCCGCTTCCCGCGGAGTGCCTTCAGGGAGCGGCAGTTGCTGAATCAACGCGTCAGCGGCGCCGTACGGGACCGCACCGCACCGGGGATGGAGCTGATGAAGGTGAGGACCACGTTGCCCGGTGGGCCGACGCGGGTGGCGTCGCACAGCGTCTTCTGCACGGCGGCCAGGAGGGCGCCGACGGTGACGAGCACGACGGCGTCGCGGGTGAGCGAGGCGGTGACCAGGGCGACGGCGACGCCGCCGAGCATGCCGAGCACCACCCAGGCCAGGGTGCGGGCGCGGGCGGCGTACGGACGGTTGTGGGCGTAGAGCGCGCACAGGGATCCGGCCATCGTGTACATCGCGAGGTCGAGCCGGCCGAGCGCGAGCAGGATCAGGTTGGGCGGGGCGATGGCGGCGACCGAGCTGAGGGCGGGCTTGAACCAGATCTCGGAGGGGCGGCGCAGCCGCAGCACGCCGGTCAGGGACAGACGGCGGCCGAGTGAGGTGCCGGAGGTGGGGGTCGCACTGCGCATGAAATTTAGTTTAACAGGTGTTTTACCAGTGAAAGATGCTCGCGCGAGGGGCGCGCGCCCGTCTCCGACCTGCTCCGACCGGTCGTGCTCCACCGCATGCCCCCTGTGCACTCCCTTGCGCTCGCGTGCGCGCCGCGTCGCCCGGGCAGGCCTTGACCGACCGTCGAGCGGGGAGGTGCGTGTGCACGGACCGGCAACGTCCGGCTGGCTGCTGGTCGCGCTGTGCGCGGCGACCGGGGCCTACTGCCTGCTGCGGATGCGCAGCGACGTCGAGGAGCAGCGCCGCGCGGCCGGCGGTGAGGCCCTGATGGGGTTCGGCATGGCCGCCATGGCCGTGCCCGCGGCGGTGTTCTCCCCGCCCTCGTGGGCGTGGCCCGTCTACGCGGTGGTGTTCGGCGGCGCGGGGCTGCGCGCGCTGTGGGCGGCCCGCTCGTCCCGGCATCATCTGCACCATCTGGTCGGGGCCGCGGCGATGGTCTACATGGCGGTGGCGATGGCGGCCGCCCCCGCCGCCGCGCAGGGCCATGCCCACGGGCACGGCGGTTCGGGGGTCCCGCTGCTGACCGGGGTGCTGCTGCTCTACTTCACCGGCTATGTGCTGCTGACCGGCGTGCGCCTGATACCCGTCGCGATGCCCGTCACGGCCGTGGCGGGCGGCGGGCCGGGGGCAGGGTGGGGCGACCGGCCGGAGCTGGCGCGGGCCTGCCGGCTGGCGATGGGGATCGCGATGCTGGGGATGCTGCTGACGATGTGACGCCGTGCCACCCGGCCCGGCGTCTCGCCGCGAACCGCGAACCGGAGCGCTGCCTGATTCAACTCGGCGGCGGCCTCGGGGCGTTGGCCCGTCCCCGGCACCCATGGCGCACGCAGCATCGCCGGGAGATTGGCCCCCCGGCCCCCGGGTCGGCGAGTATCGCAGCATGCACTCGCCGCCCGTCGACTCCCCGCCCCGTCCGCCGCAGCACCGCACTGTCGTCCGCACGGCCTGGGTCCTGGCCCTGTGCTCCCTGGTGCTGCTCGTCCTGGTCGCTGCCGAGTGGCGCCCGCTGACCGGCACGGACGGCGACATCGCGCGGACCACGCACCGCTGGGCGGTCGACGAGACGGGCGTCACGCACACCATGCGCGTCCTCACCGACTGGGTGTGGGACCCCTGGACGATGCGCCTGCTGTGCGCGCTGGTGGTGGTGTGGCTGTGGTGGCGGCGCAGGGACCGGCGGACGGCCGTGTGGCTGGCCGTCACCTGCGTCCTGGGCAGCCTGCTGCAACAGGTCCTGAAGGCCGCGGTGGACCGCCCCCGGCCCGTCTGGCCCGACCCCGTCGACACCGCGCACTTCGCGGCCTTCCCGTCGGGCCACGCCATGACCGC
>NZ_WWHX01000553.1 GCF_009862125.1 Streptomyces sp. SID5910 | reverse complement strand
CATCAACGTGACGCTGGCGAGGCCCTGGAGGAGGAGCCAGGCTCCGCAGCCGAGGCCGGTGACCCCGGCGCCCACGCCGATCGAGGCGACGGGGTCACCGGCCAGACCCACTGCCACCAGCACGCGGTCCTGGGCGACGCGGCCGACCGCCGTCTGCGCGAGGCGGCGGGCCTGACCGGTGAGCTGAGCGGCGGCTGCTGCGGCCTCGCGGGCGACTTCGGCTTCGAGGACGGCCACTACGAGGTCTCGGCGGCCTGCGCGGAGGACCAGCTGCTCCCGGCGGTGCGCGAGGCACCGGACGGCGCGGTGGTCCTCGCGGACGGCTTCTCGTGCCGGACCCAGTTGGAGCAGCTGGCGGGGGTGCGGGGGCGGCATCTGGCGGAGGTGCTGGCGGACGGGCTGGAGTGAGGGCCCCGGTGGTGCCTCCTACGGCCGGTGGAAGGTGACCTCGGGGCGGGAGGGCGTGGGCCCGTCGAGCAGGCGCCCGGGGATGCCGCGCAGGTGGAGGTCGAAGAAGGCGGCGACGTAGTCGCGGGTGAGCGACCAGCCCCGCTCGCCCGACAGCGGCACCGTCGGGTCCGGCAGGCCGAGCCGGTCCCCCAGCCAGGGGAAGTCGGTGAACGAGAAGTGCCCGGCGCCCTCGAAGGTCAGCCAGCGCTTCCAGCCGTGCAGCCGGCTCCAGGCCTCGGACCAGTCGGTGCCCGTGCTGTCGGGACGATGCGTGGCCGCCGCGCCGACCATCAGGAACGGCCGCCCGCCGAGCCCGGCCCCGGGAGCCGGGACGAAGAAGTCGCCGTCCAGATCGGCACCCGCCCGCACCCGCCGGTCGGCCGCCATGGCCCCGGCGGCGGCCGCTCCCCCGATCGAGTGCCCGGCGACCCCGATCCGCCGCGAGTCGATCATGCGGGAGAGCGCGGCGCCCGGACCCCGGCGGCCGGTCAGTTCGTCGATGACGAAGGACAGGTCGGCGGCGCGACCGGTCGCGACCGCCGCGTACTCCGGCCCCGCGTCGACCTCCTCGCACGCCACACAGGGCAGCATCCGGCCACCGGGGAACTCCGTGCCCACGGACTCGTACGCGTGGTCCACGACGGCGACGACGTAACCGCGGCCGGCCAGGTCGTCGGCGAGCGAGGTGAGCGTGGCGCGCGGCATCCCGAAGCCGGGGGACAGCAGCACCAGGGGGAAGCGGCCTGGCGCCGGGGGAGCGGCCACCCGGGCGTGCGTACGCGTCCCCGCGACCGTCTCGGCCGCCACGACCCCGCCGAGCCCTCTCTCCTCCAGCAGGAGCCGCGCCTCCTCGGTGGTCATGTACGCCGCGGGCGCCCCGCCGGCCGAGCGGGCCGGGTAGGACACGGACACCATCAACTCCCGGTACCCCACCGCCGGTACCCAGGGATCCGTACGGCTCCGGTCGACCAGGTGCAGGGTCCGGCGGCCCACCGGGTGGGGGCCGGTCGGCGCGGGCAGCTCCAGCTCCGCCGCGACGGACGGCGCCTGCACCGCCCGGGCCACCGAGGGGGCGCCCTGCGCCGCGGAGGCGGGCGCGGCGCTCAACAGCGGGGCGGACAGGGCGCAGGCGAGCAGCGCGGCGAGGGCGGTGGTACGTGATCTCCGGTTCATGCAGGCGAAGTTAGGCCCGCGGAGACGCCCGGCACGTCGGGCCGGGGCGGTACTTCGCCGTGGGCCCGGAGGATGATCCGGGGGCCCGGTGTCCGACCGTGGTATCGAGCCTTGTGGAAGGAGACGGTTGGGTGGCGTACGAACTGGGACGGGTGGCCGTCCTCTCCGACATCCACGGGGTGCTGCCCGCGCTGGAGGCCGTGCTCGCCGAGCCGGAGGTGGCCGCCGCCGAGCGGATCGTGCTGACCGGCGACATCACGGCGGGCCCGCAGCCGCGCGAAGTGGTCGAGCTGCTGCGCGGCCTGGGCGAGAGGGTGCTGTGGGTCGGCGGCAACGCCGACCGCGAACTCGTCGAGTACCGCAGGGGCGAGCGTGACGGGATCCCCGACCCGATCGGGCCCTACGCGGCGGAGTGCCTCACCGACGAGCAGGTGCGGTTCCTCGCGGGCCTGCCCGCCTCGCTGACCCTCGGTGTGCGCGGCCACGGCAGGGTGCTGTTCTGCCACGCCACGCCCCGGGACGACGAGGAGGTGGTGCTGGTCGACTCGCGCCTCGACCGGTGGACGGAGGTGTTCGCCGGTCTGCCCGATGACGTCCGGACGGTGGTGTGCGGCCACACGCACATGCCTTACGTCCGGCTGGCCCACGGCCGCCTGGTGGTCAACCCGGGCAGCGTCGGCATCCCCTACGGTCGCGCCGGCGCCCACTGGTGCCTCCTCGGCCCCGGCACCGACCTGCGGGTCACCCCGTACGACGTACCGGCGGCCGTGACCCGGCTCGTCACCGAGTGCACCTACCCCGGCATCGCCGCATGGGCCGACGAGTACCTGTGGGCGAGGGTCACGGACACGGAGGCCATGCAGGTCTTCGGCTCGAGGGACGGCCGCAGGGCAGGGGCCTGAGGAACCGCGTGGGGCGGGCCGCCACCGCGGGGTCAGCTCAAGCCCTCCAGCCTCCGTCCCCGGCTCTCCGCCACTCGCAGGGCGTCGGCGAGGGCCTCGGACAGACGCTCGGCCAGGAAGCGGAGTTCGCCGTGCGGGGCGTTCGGGAGGAGGACCCGGACGTGGCCGAGGAGTTCGGCGCCCATGCCGAGCTGGGTGGCCTCGGTGGTGTCGGCCAGGCGTGAGACAGGGCCACCGTGGTCGTCGGTGATCAGGTAGCAGGGCTTGCCGTCGGGGCCGGACCAGGGAAGCAGGCGGGGCTCATGGGGGTGCGTCATGCCGCTGCCTCCAGGTCGTACGACGTGTACGCGAGGACGTACGGGCGTACGGCCACCGCCTCGCTGCCGTCCAGGACGGTGGGGCGAGCGCCGGTGTGTCGGCGGACGCCCCGCGGGCCGAGCAGGAGGCTCACCCGTGTCACCGGGCGGCCGATGAATTCGGTCATGGCATCAGCTCCGATCAGATTCGGCTGGTGGCCACGCCCCGGGGCCGGTCGGACGGTCGCCGGGGACTGCTGTGGGGAAGCCCGTCCCCGGGCGCGAGCAGGGTGTACGGCCGGCGCCTTCAGACGAGCACGACAAAGACTGGACCGGTGGACCGGTCCAGTCAAGCGGAACGTCAGTTCGGCTACTGCATGGGGTAGTTGTCGGTCTGCTCGAAGATGTGGGAGGGGCACACGCCCTCCTCGCACACCAGAGCCCGGTGCCGCTGGTCGAACGCCGTGTGAAGGGTGACGGCTACGGCCGTCGGCTGCTCCACACCCAGATGCCGCGCTTCCTCCTCCGTGGCCAGACGCACCGTCGTCACATCCACGCCCTCCACGGGAAAGCGGCCTGTCTCACGCCGGACGTAGTGCGTCGTCCCTTCGGCGATCGGTCCCTTCGCGGTCAGGCGCGGGGCGGCATCCGCCACCGACGCCGGAAACCACGCGGTCACCAGACTCTGGGCCGTGCCGTCCTCGAGGAGCATGAGCCGTACCCGGCGCAGTGCTTCCTCGCCGTGCCCGAGGCCCAGCGATTCGGCGACGCGGGCGGGCGGCACCGTACGGTCCGGTGTGCCGAGGCGTCGGTACGGCGCTCCACCCGACAGACGGGTGGAACCCGCGCGCCGTCCGCCGGCGGGCCGGGCGACGGGCGCCTCCGTGACCAGGAAACCCGATCCCTGTCGTGCCACGACGAGTCCGTCCTGACGCAGGATGTCGTAGGCCTTGACCACGGTCGCCCGCGATACGCCCCACTGTTCGGCCAAGTCGCGGCCCGAGGGCAGGAGGTCGCCCGGCCCGAACTCGCCGTTCGCGACGCGGGTCCGCAGATCACTCGCGATCTGCTCGTACTTCAGCACAGGCATGGCACTCTTTCCCGATTACTGGACTGGTCCACCGGTTCGGCATCAGAATGCACCGATGACAAGCCCTGAGGTAGCGCCAGAGATCGTGAGGTTCTACAGCGAGACCGTCGACGAGGCGGACCGGCTGGTCACCACAGCCGACGGGCGTCTGGAGATGGTACGTACGCAGGAGTTGCTGCGTCGCCATCTGCCCGCGTCACCGGCCCGGGTGCTCGACGTCGGTGGAGGCCCCGGCGCCCATGCCCGGTGGCTCGTCGAGGACGGGTACGCGGTGCATCTGGTCGACCCGGTTCGTCGGCATGTGGAACGGGCCAAGGCTTCCGGGGCCACCGTCGAGTTGGGCGATGCCCGTCGGCTCACGGCCGACGACGGCTCCTACGACGTCGTCCTCATGCTGGGACCCATGTACCACCTGCCGGAACGGGCGGACCGCGACCGCGCGCTGGCCGAGGCGCGCCGTGTGCTGAAGCCGGGCGGGCTGCTGGCGGTCGCCGGCATCAATCGGTACGCCTCGCTCTTCGAGCACGCCGCGTACGCCCACCTGCACAAGAAGGCGATGCGGGAGAGCATCGGGACCATTCTCGTGACCCAGGTCCACGACGGGAAGAACGCGTTCACCAGGGCGTACTTCCACAGCGGGGAGCAGTTGCGCGACGAGGTCGCGGCGGCGGGCTTCGTGGACGTGGACGTCTTCGGGGTCGAGGGACCTGCTTGGTCCCTGCTGGCGGCGGCGGAGCGCAACACCGGTCAGTCGTTCCGTGAGTCGCATCTGTTCGACTCGGTTCTCACTGCTGCCCGCATGGCCGAGCCCCATCCAGAGCTGCTGGCGGCGAGTTCGCACCTGCTCACCGTCGGGTGGCGACCGTCCTGACATGCGGCGCAGCTTCGTGGTGGCCGGCTGCGCGGAGCGCTCGGGGCGGGAACCGGAACCGCGACGGGCGTGCGGCACGTGATCGTTCGTATGGATGGTTCGGATGAGCAGGTGGAGGCGTCGCGGCGGTGGGGCGGTAGGCGGGCGTGGGTGATCGGGGGCGGTGCGGCCGTCGTCGCGCTGGCGGTCGCCGTGGGGGTGGTGGTCGCCGACGACGCGCCTGACCCCATCGCCTCGCCGCGCGGCTGCGGTACCGGCGCCCACGGCACCGCCGCTGCCGCGAACGCCTCGAAGGGTGCCGCCGACTTCGACGGGGACGGGCATCCCGACCTGGCCTTCGGCTCCATGGGGAGCGTGCCCGGCGGGAGCGGGGGCGGGAGCATCGAGGTGGCGTACGGGACCGGGGCCGGGACGGGGATCGGCCGGTGCCAGTACCTGACGCAGGACGACGCCGGGATCCCCGGGAAGAACCGTGACGAGGCCTACTTCGGGACGGACGTCGTGGCCCGCGACCTCGACGGGGACGGGTACACCGACCTCGCCGCCTCCGTCTTCGACTGGAAGCCGAGCGTGATCATCATGTGGGGCTCGGAGGACGGGCTGTCGCGCGCGACCCGGGTGCCGGGGACCGACGTCAGTCACGTCGCCTGGGACAACGACCCGATCCTGGACGAGCAGCTCGTCGGCGGGGACTTCGACGGGGACGGGCACGCCGACCTCGTCTTCGGGCTCGGCTCCGACAAGGGGCTGCTCAAGGGCCCCTTCGGGCGCGACGGCACCCCGGCCGCCACGGGCTCCGTCCCCGCGCCGCGCCGCCCCGCGCCGGACACCGCGAACGCCAACTACGTCGACCTCCTGGCCGGGGACCTCGACGGCGACGGCGCCGACGACCTGGTGAGCTTCCACGCGGCCGACCCGGACCCCGAGGCGCCCTGGGCCCGGCAGCGGCGGCCGGTGAGCTACCTGCACGGCGGCCGGGACGGCTTCACGCAGCCCGAGGGCACGCGCCTGCCCGACGCGGGGACGGGGGCGATCGGCGACGTGGACCATGACGGGTACGGCGATCTCGTACTCAGCCCCCGGGGCGGGGACGCGAGCCGCAGCGGGGTGACGGTCGTGTACGGCTCCGAGGACGGGCCGGGGAAGCGGACGACGACCATCGACCGGGACACGCCCGGCGTGCCCGGCGCGGAACCGCAGGACGAGGACGCCACCTTCGGTTCCCTCGACACCGGGGACGTGAACGGGGACGGCTACGCGGACGTCGTGGCCGGGGCGTCCCGGTGGGACAACGCCTACGGGAAGCCCGGGCCGGAGCAGGTGCTGTTCCTGCCGGGGGGACCGGACGGGCTCACCGGCAAGGGGGCCCGGCTGTGGGAGGGGGACGACCTGGGGGCCCACCCGGGCGGGGACGCCGACTTCGGTGCTTCCGTGGCCCTCACCGACCTCGACGGCGACGGCCGGGCGGACCTGGTCGTGGCGGCGCCCGGCAGCGACACGGTCGACGGCGCCGCGTACCTGCTGCCCGGCACCGCCGACGGGCCGTCCACCGAGGGCGTCACCCGGCTGTCCGCGGACACCTTCGACGACACGGAGGGGCTGGGGCTGCTGATGGGCGGCGGGAGGATCGCCCACTAGATCCGGATGCCCCCGCAAGATCCGGAGGCTCCCGCGCGCCCATGTAGGACGCGACCTGACCTCGATGGTCCCTAGCGTGGTCCTCGACCGACGGACACCGGAACACCGGAAGGCGGAGACCCACCATGACCTTCGAAGAGACGACCACCCGCGACCTGGCCACCGAGGACCTGACCACCCGCGACGCGTCCGAGGCCCCCGCCGTCACCGACGAGCGTGCCGACCTCCTCGCGATGCTGGCCAAGCACCGGCACTTCCTGCGTTTCACCACCCGCGACCTCACCGACGAGCAGGCCGGGCTCCGGACCACCGCGAGCGAGCTCTGTCTGGGCGGCCTGATCAAGCACATGACCTCGGGCGAGCGGAGCTGGGGCGACTTCATCCTGAACGGGGCTTCGGCCATGGGGGACTTCACGGCCATGACCGAGGCCGACTGGGCCCGGCGGACCGACGAGTTCCGGATGCTGCCCGGTGAGACGCTGGCCGGGGTGCTGGCCGACTACGCGGAGGCCGCCCGCCGGACCGACGAGCTGGTCGCGACCCTGCCCGACCTGGGGGTCACCCAGGCGCTGCCGAAGGCCCCGTGGTTCACGGACACGCACTGGTCGGCGCGCCGGGTGCTGATGCACATCGTCGCCGAGACCGCCCAGCACGCGGGCCACGCCGACATCATCCGCGAGTCCCTGGACGGCGCGAAGAGCATGGGCTGACCGGCGGCGGGCGGCCCGCGGTCACCCGTAGAGCGAGCGGGCCCCCGGGCTGCCGGCCACGAAGCGCTGCCCCATGGCGATCTCGTCGCCGACCACCGACCAGACCGTCTCGTCGTCCCGGAAGGGGAGCGGGTCGACGCCGTCCGTCTCCCGCCGTACGCGCTCCACCTCGCGTTCCAGGCGCTCGAAGCCGGCTTCCTCGTCGTCGCCGAAGGTGAACTCGTCCAGCAGGCGCTGGAATTGGACGGTGACCCGGACGAGGGAGGAGACGTCCGTGTGCAGTTCCCGCACGGTCCCCTCGTCGGGGTCGACGGCGTACACCGTGCCGCTGCCGGGGTCCAGGGCGAGGTGGGCGCTCAGGAGCCAGCCGATGACGGGCCAGCCGCCGGCGTCACGCGGGGTGGCCTCGAAGTCCTCGGCGTCCACGACCTCCCGGACGAGGGGCAGCCGGCCGGACTCCTCGTCGGGCGCACGCAGCGTGAGCGTCCCGGTGGGGACGCCGACCGTCCGGAGGAGCCGGGCGCCCTCGGTGTCCGCGGCGAGGGGCGGGAACGCGGTGGCGGGCAGGGTCGCGAGCCGGTGCTCGCCGAAGAGGCCGGCGAGTTCACCGCGGGTGACGTCGAAGAGCACCGGGTCACTGTACGAAGCGGTACGTCAGGTGCGTGGCCAGGGGTGTCTCGACGACCCTGACCTGCTCCAGGTCGCGCCGGCCTCCGCCCAGCCCCTCGAAGAGCCGCAGCCCGTCGCCGAGGAGCACGGGCACCACGTGCAGCTGGAGCTCGTCGACGAGCCCCGCCGCGAGGTACTGCCGCACGGTGCTCGCGCCGCCCCCGATGTCGACGTTCCGGTCCCCGGCGGCGGCCTTCGCCCGCTTAAGGGCGCTGTGGATGCCGTCGGTGACGAAGGTGAACGTGGTGCCGCCCTCCTTGACCAGGGTCGGCCGGGGACGGTTCGTGAGCACGAAGACGGGGGTGCGGAAGGGCGGGTTGTCGCCCCAGAACTCCTCGCCCGTGTCGTACATCGTCCGGCCCATGACCACCGCCCCGGTCGCGTCGAACCACTCGCGCACCAGCTCGGAGTCGCGGTTGTCGTCCCCGCCGGTCAGGCCCTGGCGCTCCCGCCAGCTCGCCAGGCTGTGGATCCACTCGAAGATCGGCTCGGCGCCGTCGCCGGCCGGGTTGTCGAGGGTGACGTTCGGTCCGGCGACGTAGCCGTCGAGGGTGATGGCCAGGTCCGCGGTCACGGTCACGGTCATGGGGTGCTCCTCGGGTGGTGGGGTGTGTGTCCTGCTTTCACCCTTGCGTCGATCGGGCTCCGCCGCTTTCGACACCCCGGGGACCGCGATTCAGGGAACCGTCTCGCCCCGCACCAGCGGGCCGCACACCGGCTGCATGCCCTTCGGGAGGTCGTCCGGGCGGCACCAGCGGGCCTCCAGGATCTCCAACGGGTCGAGGCGCAGCTCGCCGCCCAGCAGACGGGCCTCGTACGCCACCTCCAGGCGGGTGCGCAGACCGCTGTTCAGCAGGACCAGCCGGCCCACCTCCACGTCGAGGCCGGTCTCCTCGCGGACCTCGCGCACCACGGTCGCCCGGAAGTCCTCGCCCTTGCGCGCGAAGCCGCTCGGCAGACCCCACTGGCGGCCCGGCGGCCACATCCGGTGCCTCAGCATCAGCACCCGCCCCTCGTCGTCACGCACGACGCCGGTCACGCCGACCACGAACTTGGCGTTGAGGAACCACATGATGCGGCTCTGCAGCGGGCGCAGGAGGCGCCAGAGGCGGGCAACGAGTCGTCTCACGCCGCGGACGCTACCTCCTCGGTGCCGCGCACCCACCCGGCGAGGTCCCCTCAGGCAGGCCCGCCCGCCAGGCGGACATCCGTTGACAGCCGCACACCCCGCCCCCGACAGTTGCATTGCAGGGCTACGCGCCTGACCGAGTCCACTACCCTGGACCGTGCCGTACAGCACGATGAACGAAATCGACCCGCAGACCGTCCCGGAGCCCTCGTGAGCACCTCCAGCGCCACCCCCGGCACCCCCTCCCCGGCCGCCTCCACGGCGGGCCCCGACGCAGCGCAGGCCACCGGCCGCGCGCCCGCGCCGGGCGGTGCCCCGGCCGGCCGCTGGGGTTCCCTCGGCCCGGTCGGACTGGTCCTCGCCGGGGGGATCTCCGTGCAGTTCGGCGCCGCGCTCGCGGTGAGCCTGATGCCCCGGGCCGGCGCCCTCGGCGTGGTGACCCTGCGGCTGGTGGTGGCCGCCGTCGTCCTGCTCCTGGTCTGCCGTCCCCGGCTGCGCGGCCACTCCCGGGCCGACTGGGGCACGGTCGTCGTCTTCGGCATCGCCATGGCCGGCATGAACGGCCTCTTCTACCAGGCCGTCGACCGCATCCCCCTGGGCCCCGCCGTCACCCTGGAGGTGCTCGGCCCGCTCGCCCTGTCCGTCTTCGCCTCCCGCCGCGCGGTCAACCTCGTCTGGGCCGCGCTCGCCCTGGCCGGCGTCTTCCTGCTCGGCGGCGGCGGCTTCGACAGCCTCGACCCGGCCGGTGCCGCCTTCGCGCTGGGGGCGGGCGTGATGTGGGCCGCGTACATCGTCTTCAGCGCCCGCACCGGCCGCCGCTTCCCGCAGGCCGACGGGCTGGCCCTCGCCATGGCGGTCGGCGCGGTGCTGTTCCTGCCGCTGGGCATCGCCGAGTCGGGGGCGAAACTGATCGACCCGGTGACGCTGGCGCTGGGCGCGGGCGTCGCCCTGCTCTCCTCCGTCCTGCCGTACACCCTCGAACTCCTCGCGCTGCGCCGGCTGCCCGCGCCGACCTTCGCGATCCTCATGAGCCTGGAGCCCGCCATCGCCGCGACGGCCGGCTTCCTCATCCTCGACCAGGCCCTGTCCGCCGCCCAGTCCGCCGCCATCGCCCTGGTCGTCGCGGCCAGCATGGGCGCGGTACGCACCCAGGTGGGCCGGCGGAACCGGGCGAAGGCGGTCCCGGACCTGCCCGAGGGCGCAGACATGCCCTAGGTCTTGGCCACCCGGGGTCTACGTCAGCACCAGCCACCGCCGCCCGTCGATGAGTTCGCGCGCCGCGTCCAGGTGGCCGGCGTGGCAGGCGGTCTCCGTGATGACGTGCAGGAGGACGTCCCGCAGGCTGTGCAGATGCGGTGCGCCGAAGAGGTGGTGGGGCCACCACGCCAGGGGCGCGTCCGCGGGGGTGGCGCCGACGACGGCGTCCGCGAGCCGCACCTCGCGGCGGTAGCGGTCGAGCACGTCGGAGGCCGCCATGTCCGCCTCCACCCGCCAGGCGTCCTCGGTCTCGTCCAGGGCCGCGATCACCCGCTCGTCACCCGCGACGACGGCGCCGAACCAGAACCGCTCGACGTCCAGCGCGAGATGCCGCACCAGCCCCAGGCAGCTCCACCCCGACGGCAGCACGGGCCTGCGCAGCGCCTCCTCGTCCAGCCCCTCCAGGGCGCCGAGGACATGGCGCCGCTGGCCGTCCAGTGCCGTCAGCAGTGCGCGGACCTCCGGCGTCAGCAACGCGCGGGCCTCGGCGTCCGCGTCCGGTACGGCGGTCACGAGGCGATCTCCCAGACGTGCCCGGCGGGATCGCTGAAGCAGGCGGTGCGGATGCCCCAGGGGCGGTCCATCGGGCCGTTCAGCAGCGTCACCCCGCGCGCGACCAGCTCCGCGCACTTCGCGTCGACGTCCTCGACGGTGAGCGTGAACTGCATCCGCGACCCCGCCTCCGGGGCGGCGACCCGGGCGGGGCCGATCAGCTCGTCCGCCCGCGTCACGCGCAGCAGGTTGATGAGCGTCCCCCCGAACTCGAAGACGGCCGAGTTCTCGTTCTCGTAGGTCACCGGCAGCCCGAAGACCTCGGTGTAGAAGCGCTTCGTGGCGTCGAGGTCCTCGGCGAAGAGGGTGACGGCGCTGATGGGCGGGGGCCAGGAGGTGTCGCTGGTGTGGGTCATCCGTCGAGGATCTCTGTGCGGGCGTGCGATGTACAGGGGGTGGTGGGAGCGATCCCATAGTCCGGGTCCCGGCGTAAAATCATGCAAGCATGCTTGATTGTTAATCGCCCCCCTGCCATGCTCCTCACCACACCGCGCCGCACGCCGCCGTGCTTCGAGGGGAGCGCCCGTGTCCGACCCGACGCCCGTGATCGACGACCTGCGCGAGGAGAGCGAGGAGCTCGACGCGCTGGTCGCGTCGCTGAGCCCCGCGCAGTGGGCGCTCGCCACCCCCGCCCCGGGCTGGACGATCGCCCACCAGATCGCCCACCTGGCCTGGACCGACCGGTCCGCCCTGGTCGCCGTCACCGACGAGGACGGCTTCCGGGCGCTGGTGGAGAAGGCCCTCGCCGCGCCCGGCACCTTCGTCGACGAGGGCGCCGAGGAAGGCGCCCGCCGGGCCCCCGCCGAGCTGCTGGAGGACTGGCGGGAGGGGCGCCGGCGGCTCGACACCGCGCTGCGCGCCTCCGCTCCGGGCGCCCGCTTCCCCTGGTACGGCCCGCCCATGGCGGCCGCCTCCATGGCCACCGCCCGGCTGATGGAGACCTGGGCCCACGGCCTCGACGTCGCCGAGGCGCTCGGCGTGACCCGCCCGCCCACCGGCCGCCTGCGGCACATCGCCCGCATCGGCGTGCGCACCCGGGACTTCGCCTACGCGGCCCACGGCCTCACCCCGCCCGCCGAGCAGTTCCGCGTCGAGCTCACCGGACCGGACGGCGACCCGTGGACGTACGGCCCCGAGGACACGGCCCAGCGCGTCACCGGCCCCGCCCTCGACTTCTGCCTCCTGGTCACCCAGCGCGCCCACCGCACCGACCTCGCCCTCACCGCCGAGGGCGCCGACGCCGACCGCTGGCTGGACATCGCCCAGGCCTTCGCCGGACCGCCCGGAGAGGGACGGAAGCCGAAGGGGGGCCCGGCATGACCCGGCCGCTGCGGATCGGCAACGCCTCCGGCTTCTACGGCGACCGCTTCGACGCCATGCGCGAGATGCTCACCGGCGGCGAGCTGGACGTCCTCACCGGCGACTACCTCGCCGAGCTGACCATGCTCATCCTCGGCCGCGACCGGCTGAAGGACCCCGGCGCCGGATACGCCCGCACCTTCCTGCGCCAGCTGGAGGAATGCCTCGGGCTCGCCCACGAGCGGGGCGTGCGCATCGTCGCCAACGCCGGGGGGCTCAACCCCGCCGGACTCGCCGACGCCGTACGCGCCCTGGCCGACCGGCTCGGCATCCCCGTGCGGGTCGCGCACGTCGAGGGCGACGACCTCACCGCCGCCCACCCCGGCGCCCTGGCCGCGCACGCCTACCTCGGCGGGTTCGGCATCGCCGAGTGCCTGCGGGCCGGCGCCGACGTGGTCGTCACCGGGCGGGTGACCGACGCCGCCCTGGTCACCGGGCCCGCCGCCGCGCACTTCGGCTGGACGCCGACGGAGTACGACCGGCTCGCGGGCGCGGTCGTCGCCGGGCACGTGCTGGAGTGCGGCGCGCAGGCGACCGGCGGCAACTACGCCTTCTTCCGCGACGGCTTCCGGGACGGTGACGTACGCCGCCTCGGCTTCCCGCTCGCCGAGCTGCACGCCGACGGCACCTCGGTCATCACCAAGCACGACGGCACCGGCGGCTTCGTCGACGTCGGCACGGTCACCGCCCAGCTGCTGTACGAGACGGGCGGCGCCCGGTACGCGGGACCCGACGTCACCGCCCGGCTGGACACCGTACGGCTCACCCAGGACGGGCCCGACCGCGTCCGCATCGACGGCGTGCGCGGTGAGGCGCCGCCGCCCACCCTCAAGGTCGGCCTCAACCGGCTCGGCGGCTTCCGCAACGAGGTCGCCTTCGTGCTCACCGGCCTCGACGTCGAGGCCAAGGCCGCCCTCGTGCGGGCTCAGATGGAACCCGCCCTCGGCAAGGTCGCCGACGTCCGCTGGGACCTGGTCCGCACCGACCGGCCCGACGCGCCGACCGAGGAGACGGCGAGCGCGCTGCTGCGGCTGGTCGTCCGGGATCAGGACCAGCAGGCCGTCGGCCGGGCGCTGAGCGGCGCCGCGATCGAGCTGGCCCTCGCGAGCTACCCCGGCTTCCACGTGACCGCGCCCCCCGGCAAGGGCACCCCCTACGGCGTCTTCGAGGCCGCCCACGTCCCGCAGGACACCGTCGAGCACGTGGCGGTCCTGCCCGACGGGCACCGGACGGCGATCCCCCCGGCGCGGGACTCCGCCGCCCTCACCGCCGTACCGGAACCGGACCTGCCCGCACCGCTGCCGCCGGGGCCCGTGCGCCGCGCCCCCCTCGGCCTGGTCGCCGGGGCCCGCAGCGGCGACAAGGGCGGCGACGCCAACGTCGGCGTGTGGGCCCGCACCGACGACGCCTGGCGCTGGCTCGCGCACGAGCTGACCGTCGACCAGTTCCGGGAGCTGATCCCGGAGGCCCGCGACCTGCCCGTCACCCGGCACCTGCTGCCGAACCTGCGCGCCCTGAACTTCGTCGTCGAGTCGATCCTCGGCGAGGGCGTCGCCGCCCAGCACCGCTTCGACCCGCAGGCCAAGGCGCTCGGCGAATGGCTGCGCTCCCGCCACCTGGACATCCCGGAGGTTCTGCTGTGACGGTCCTGCCCACCGCCGTCGACCCCGCCGGCCCCGACCACCGCGCGAACCGCGAGACCATGCTCGGCCGGCTCGCCGAGCTGGACGCCGAGCACGCCAAGGCCCTCGCGGGCGGCGGCGACAAGTACGTCGCCCGGCACCGGAAGCGCGGCAAGCTGCTCGCCCGTGAACGCATCGAGCTGCTGCTCGACCCCGACACGCCCTTCCTGGAGCTGTCGCCGCTCGCCGCCTGGGGCAGCGAGTACGCGGTGGGCGCCGCCCTCGTCACCGGTATCGGCGTCGTCGAGGGCGTCGAGTGCCTGATCACCGCCAACGACCCGACCGTGCGGGGCGGCGCCAGCAACCCGTGGACGCTGAAGAAGTCGCTGCGCGCCAACGACATCGCCCTCGCCAACCGGCTGCCCTGCATCAGCCTGGTCGAGTCCGGCGGCGCCGACCTGCCGTCGCAGAAGGAGATCTTCATCCCCGGCGGCGCGATCTTCCGCGACCTCACCCGGCTCTCCGCCGCCGGCATCCCCACCGTCGCCGTCGTCTTCGGCAACTCCACGGCCGGGGGCGCCTACATCCCCGGCATGTCCGACCACGTGATCATGGTCAAGGAGCGCGCCAAGGTGTTCCTCGGCGGGCCGCCGCTGGTCAAGATGGCCACCGGCGAGGAGAGCGACGACGAGTCGCTGGGCGGCGCCGAGATGCACGCCCGCACCTCGGGCCTCGCCGACTACTTCGCCGTGGACGAGCCGGACGCCCTGCGCCAGGCCCGCCGCGTCGTCGCCCGTCTCAACCACCGCAAGGCGTACGCCGATCCGCCGCTCGCCGAGCCGCCCAAGTACGACGCCGAGGAGCTGCTCGGCATCGTCCCCGGCGACCTCAAGACCCCGTTCGACCCGCGCGAGGTCATCGCCCGGATCGTCGACGCCTCCGACTTCGACGAGTTCAAGCCCCTGTACGGGACCAGCCTCACCACCGGCTGGGCGAGCCTGCACGGCTACCCGGTCGGCATCCTCGCCAACGCCCAGGGCGTCCTGTTCAGCGAGGAGTCGCAGAAGGCCGCCCAGTTCATCCAGCTTGCCAACCAGCGCGACATCCCGCTGCTGTTCCTGCACAACACCACCGGCTACATGGTCGGCAAGGAGTACGAGCAGGGCGGCATCATCAAGCACGGCGCGATGATGATCAACGCGGTGTCCAACTCCCGCGTCCCCCACCTGTCCGTCCTCCTGGGCGCCTCCTACGGCGCCGGCCACTACGGCATGTGCGGCCGCGCCTACGACCCCCGCTTTCTCTTCGCCTGGCCCAGCGCCAAGTCCGCCGTCATGGGCCCGCAGCAGCTCGCCGGCGTGCTCTCCATCGTGGCCCGCCAGTCGGCCGCCGCGAAGGGACAGCCGTACGACGACGAGGGCGACGCGGCGCTGCGCGCCATGGTGGAGCAGCAGATCGAGTCCGAGTCGCTGCCCATGTTCCTGTCCGGGCGGCTCTACGACGACGGCGTCATCGACCCGCGCGACACCCGCACCGTCCTCGGCCTGTGCCTGTCCGCCATCCACACCGCGCCCTACGAAGGGGCGCGCGGTGGCTTCGGCGTCTTCCGAATGTGAGGTGTGAGGGACCAGTGATCACTTCCGTCCTCGTCGCCAACCGCGGCGAGATCGCCTGCCGTGTCTTCCGCACCTGCCGGGAGTCGGGCATCCGGACCGTCGCCGTGTACTCGGACGCCGACGAGAACGCCCTCCACACGCGCGTGGCCGACACCGCGGTCCGCCTGCCGGGCACCGCGTCCGCCGACACCTATCTGCGCGGCGACCTGATCGTGAAGGCCGCGATCGCCGCCGGCGCCGACGCCGTCCACCCGGGCTACGGCTTCCTCTCCGAGAACGCCGACTTCGCGCGCGCCGTCACCGACGCGGGCCTGACCTGGATCGGGCCGCCGCCGGAGGCCATCGAGGCGATGGCGTCCAAGACCCGCGCCAAGGCCCTGATGGGCATCGCGCCCCTGGACCGGGACGCGGTCACCGAGGCCGACCTGCCGGTGCTGGTCAAGGCCGCGGCGGGCGGCGGCGGACGCGGCATGCGCGTCGTACGGCACCTCGCCGACCTCGACGCCGAGCTGACGGCCGCCCGCGCGGAGGCGGCGAGCGCCTTCGGCGACGGTGAGGTGTTCGTCGAGCCCTACGTCGAGAACGGCCGCCACGTCGAGGTGCAGATCCTCGCCGACACCCACGGCACGGTGTGGGCGCTCGGCACCCGCGACTGCTCCCTCCAGCGCCGCCACCAGAAGGTGATCGAGGAGGCTCCGGCGCCGGGACTCACCGAGGGGCTGGCCGAGGAACTGCACGCCCTCGCCGTACGCGCCGCCCGTGCCGTCGACTACACCGGTGCCGGCACCGTCGAGTTCCTGGTCGCGGGCGGCAGGGCGCACTTCCTGGAGATGAACACCCGCCTCCAGGTCGAACACCCCGTCACCGAGGCCGTGTTCGGCGTCGACCTGGTCGCCCTCCAGCTCCGCGTCGCCGAGGGTCACGCCCTGGACCCCGAGCCCCCACGCGCGCGTGGCCATGCCGTCGAGGCCCGCCTGTACGCCGAGGACCCGGCGCAGGGCTGGGCCCCGCAGACCGGCCGCCTGCACCGCCTCGCCGTCCCGGACGGCATCCGCCTGGACACCGGCTACACCGACGGCGACGACATCGGCGTCCACTACGACCCGATGCTCGCCAAGGCCGTCGCCTACGCACCCACGCGCGCGGAGGCCGTCCGCCGCCTCGCCGGCGCGCTGGAACGGGCGGCGATCCACGGCCCGGTCACCAACCGCGACCTGCTCGTCCGCTCCCTGCGCCACGAGGAGTTCACGTCCGCCCGCATGGACACGGGCTTCTACGACCGCCACCTGGCCGCCCTCACCGAGCCCGCCCCCGACCCCCTCGCCCCGCTGGCCGCCGCCCTCGCCGACGCGAGCACCCGCGCGGGCCGCTTCGGCGGCTGGCGCAACCTGCCCTCACAGGCGCAGGTCAAGCGCTACGCGGTCGACGGTGAGGAACACGAGGTCCGCTACCACCACACCCGCGCCGGCCTCGCCGCCGACGGCGTCCGCGTCGTCCACGCCGACGCGGCCCGCGTGATCCTCGAAACGGACGGCGTCCGCCGCACGTACGACATCGCCCGCTACGCCGACCGGATCCACGTCAACACCACCGCCCTCACCGCCCTCCCCCGCTTCCCCGACCCCACCGCCCAACACGCCCCCGGCTCCCTCCTGGCCCCCATGCCGGGCACGGTCGTCCGCATCGCGGAAGGCCTGACGGAGGGCACCCCGGTCCAGGCGGGCCAGCCCCTCCTCTGGCTGGAGGCAATGAAGATGGAACACAAAATCACGGCCCCGACGACGGGAACACTGACGGCTCTGCACGCCGAGCCCGGCAGCCAGGTGGAGGTCGGTGCCCTCTTGGCCGTAGTCGATGGACACGCCGATTAGGGGCGCGGGGAACTGCGCGACCAGCCAC
>NZ_WWHX01000552.1 GCF_009862125.1 Streptomyces sp. SID5910 | reverse complement strand
TGATGGTCGGCCGCCGTTG
This sequence comes from Streptomyces sp. SID5910, assembly GCF_009862125.1. Taxonomy (GTDB): domain Bacteria; phylum Actinomycetota; class Actinomycetes; order Streptomycetales; family Streptomycetaceae; genus Streptomyces. Next base: position 9,040 of record NZ_WWHX01000552.1, on the reverse strand, counting down.
CCCTGCCGGCGGCTCCGGGGTGGGTATGTGCCTTGTCGCCCATGTCCTTGCCTCCCGTGCACGGTGAGGTCGTGTGGGCGCGGACGCGCGGGACCGCGTGCACTGGCGGCTCCGGCGACGCCCGCGGTCCTTCGAGATTCCCACTCCCGTCACGCCGCGTCCATACGACGGACGCAGGACGGCCACGGCGCCGGGGCCCACCGGCGGCGGAGCCACGGGTTCGGGTGCCCGTCCGCCGGGCACGCGCGCGCGTGACTACGATGGGCCAGCCGGTGGCCAGCAAGGGCCGCGCGGCCACACCGACCGTCGGGAAGGCCATGCTGAACAAGTACGCGCGTGCATTTTTTACGCGTGTCCTCACACCGTTCGCCGCGTTTCTCATCCGCAGGGGCGTCAGCCCGGACACGGTCACGCTGATCGGCACCGCCGGTGTGGTCGCGGGAGCGCTGGTCTTCTACCCCATGGGCGAGTTCTTCTGGGGCACGGTCGTGATCACCCTGTTCGTGTTCTCCGACCTCGTCGACGGCAACATGGCCCGCCAGCTCGGCCGCTCCAGCCGCTGGGGCGCCTTCCTGGACTCCACCCTGGACCGGGTCGCCGACGGCGCGATCTTCGGCGGTTTCGCCCTCTGGTACGCGGGCGCGGGCGACGACAACGTGCTGTGCGCGGTGTCGATCTTCTGCCTGGCCAGCGGTCAGGTGGTGTCGTACACGAAGGCGCGCGGCGAGGCGATCGGGCTGCCGGTCGCCGTCAACGGGCTGGTCGAGCGCGCCGAGCGCCTCGTCGTCTCCCTGGTCGCGGCCGGTTTCGCGGGGCTGCACAAGTTCGGCGTGCCCGGCATCCAGTACCTGCTGCCGATCGCCCTGTGGATCGTCGCCGTCGGCAGCCTCGTCACGCTCGTCCAGCGGGTCGTCACGGTCCGCCGGGAGGCCGCCGAGGCGGACGCCGCCGCGCAGGAGAACCAGGGCACCGAGGCGGCGAAGTGAGCGCACGGGACCGGCTGTCCGACGCTCTGTACGGCGCCGGCTGGAGCACCGTCAAGAAGCTCCCCGAGCCGGCCGCGGTGCGCCTCGGCCGTACCGTCGCGGACCTCGCCTGGAAGCAGCGCGGCACGGGTGTGCGGCGGCTGGAGAGCAACTACGCGCGCGTGGTGCCGGACGCGGGCCCGGAGCGGCTCGCCGAGCTCTCGCGCGCGGGCATGCGCTCGTACCTGCGCTACTGGATGGAGTCCTTCCGGCTGCCCGCCTGGAGCGCCGAGCGCGTCAAGGAGGGCTTCGCCCCCAAGGACCTGCACCATCTGACCGAGGGCATGGCCGCGGGCAAGGGCGTGATACTCGCCCTGCCGCACCTGGCCAACTGGGACCTCGCCGGCGCCTGGGTCACCACGAAGCTGGGCATCCCCTTCACCACGGTCGCCGAGCGCCTCAAGCCGGAGACCCTCTACGACCGCTTCGTCGCCTACCGGGAGGGCCTCGGCATGGAGGTCCTGCCGCACAGCGGCGGCACGGCCTTCGGCACGCTGGCCCGGCGGCTGCGCGACGGCGGCCTGGTCTGCCTGGTCGCCGACCGGGACCTGTCCGCGTCCGGCGTGGAGGTCGGCTTCTTCGGCGAGACGGCCCGTATGCCGGCCGGCCCCGCCCTCCTCGCCCAGCAGACCGGCGCCCGGCTGCTGCCGGTGACGCTGTGGTACGACGACTCGCCGGTCATGCAGGGGCGGGTGCACCCTCCCGTCGAGGTGCCCGGGTCAGGTACGCGACGCGAGAAGACGTCCGTCATGACACAGGCGCTGGCCGACGCCTTCGCCACCGGGATCGCCGACCATCCGGAGGACTGGCACATGCTCCAGCGCTTGTGGCTCAAGGACCTCGACCCCGCCAAGGCACCCACGGCCCCGGGGCGGGACGCCTCGTGAGGATCGGCATCGTCTGCCCGTACTCCTGGGACGTGCCGGGCGGCGTCCAGTTCCACATCCGCGACCTCGCCGAGTACTTCCTCCGCCTCGGCCACGAGGTGTCCGTCCTCGCCCCCGCCGACGACGACACCCCGCTGCCGCCGTACGTCGTCTCGGCCGGGCGCGCCGTACCGGTGCCGTACAACGGCTCGGTGGCCCGCCTGAACTTCGGCTTCCTGTCGGCGGCCCGGGTACGCCGCTGGCTGCACGAGGGCGCCTTCGACGTCATCCACATCCACGAGCCGACCTCGCCGTCCCTGGGCCTGCTGACCTGCTGGGCGGCGCAGGGCCCGATCGTGGCCACCTTCCACACCTCCAACCCGCGCTCGCGGGCGATGATCGCCGCCTACGCGATCCTCCAGGCCGCGCTGGAGAAGATCAGCGCCCGGATCGCGGTGAGCGAGTACGCCCGCCGTACCCTCGTCGAGCACCTGGGCGGGGACGCGGTCGTCATCCCCAACGGCGTCGACGTCGGCTTCTTCGCCGGCGCGGAGCCGAAGCCCGAGTGGCAGGGCGGCACGATCGGCTTCATCGGGCGCATCGACGAACCGCGCAAGGGACTGCCCGTGCTGATGCGGGCCCTGCCGAAGATCCTCGCGGCACGTCCGGAGACCCGTCTGCTGGTCGCCGGACGCGGCGACGAGAAGGAGGCGGTGGCGTCCCTGCCCGCCGAGCTGCGCTCCCGGGTGGAGTTCCTCGGCATGGTCAGCGACGAGGACAAGGCCCGCTTCTTGCGCAGCGTCGACCTGTACGTGGCGCCCAACACCGGTGGCGAGAGCTTCGGCATCATCCTCGTCGAGGCCATGTCGGCGGGCGCCCCCGTCCTCGCCTCCGACCTCGACGCCTTCGCTCAGGTCCTCGACCAGGGCGCGGCCGGCGAGCTCTTCGCCAACGAGGACGCCGACGCGCTGGCCGACGCGGCGGTCCGGCTGCTGGCCGACCCGGAGCGCCGGGCGGAGCTGCGGGAGCGGGGCAGCGCGCACGTACGGCGCTTCGACTGGTCGACGGTCGGCGCGGACATCCTGTCCGTGTACGAGACGGTCACGGCGGGAGCGGCGGCGGTGGCGGCGGACGACCGCGCGACGGGCCTGCGCGCGAGGTTCGGCCTGGCGGCGAAGGACTGACCGCCGGGCGCCGGGGCCCCGCGGCGGACGCCGGGATTCTCGGTCTCGCCGGGGTTGACTAGGGTTGCGGCCCGTGACTCCAACCCTCATCTGGATCCTGGTCGTCCTCGTCGCGATCGGCCTGTACCTCAGCTGGACGGCAGGCCGTCTGGACCGTCTGCACGCCCGCATCGACGCCGCCCGTGCCGCGCTCGACGCGCAGCTGCTGCGCCGGGCCTCCGTGGCACAGGAACTGGCCACCGCGGGCGTGCTTGACCCGGCCGCGTCGATCGTCCTGTACGAGGCCGCGCACGCCGCCCGGCAGTCCGAGGAGGAGCAGCGCGAGGTCGCCGAGAGCGAGCTGAGCCAGGCCCTGCGGGCGGTGTTCGAGGACGCCCGGCAGGTGGAGGCGGTGCGCGAGGCGCCCGGGGGAGAGGAGGCGGCCCGCGAACTGACCGAGGCGGTCCGCAGGGTGCCGATGGCCCGGCGCTTCCACAACGACGCCGTGGGTGCCGCGCGCCGCCTGCGCGAACACCGCAAGGTGCGCTGGTTCCGGCTGGCCGGACACGCCCCGTTCCCGCTGGCCTTCGAGATGGACGACGAGCCGCCGGCAGCGCTGGTGGACAGGGCCGCGTAGCCGCCGTTTCCGGCCCCTCCGCCGCAAAAGGATCCACCGGCTTCCCATTGGCCCTTGCTGTGGCCTGGTCCCTTCACGTTTCCTCAGTGCTGCACAAACCCCCCTTTCTCAGCGAGGTACCCGTGTCCAGCACGCTCTCCGAAAACCAGACCCCCGAGACCGGCACCGCCCGTGTGAAGCGCGGCATGGCCGAGCAGCTCAAGGGCGGCGTGATCATGGACGTCGTCACGCCGGAGCAGGCGAAGATCGCCGAGGACGCGGGCGCCGTCGCCGTCATGGCCCTGGAGCGGGTTCCGGCCGACATCCGCAAGGACGGCGGCGTGGCCCGGATGTCCGACCCGGACATGATCGAGGGCATCATCGGCGCCGTCTCCATCCCGGTGATGGCCAAGTCCCGCATCGGCCACTTCGTCGAGGCGCAGGTCCTCCAGTCCCTCGGCGTCGACTACATCGACGAGTCCGAGGTCCTGACCCCGGCCGACGAGGTCAACCACAGCGACAAGTTCGCCTTCACGACCCCGTTCGTCTGCGGCGCCACCAACCTCGGCGAGGCCCTGCGCCGCATCGCCGAGGGCGCGGCCATGATCCGCTCCAAGGGCGAGGCCGGCACCGGCAACGTCGTCGAGGCCGTGCGCCACCTGCGCCAGATCAAGAACGAGATCGCCCGCCTGCGCGGCTACGACAACAACGAGCTGTACGCCGCCGCCAAGGAGCTGCGCGCCCCGTACGAGCTGGTCCGCGAGGTCGCCGAGCTGGGCAAGCTCCCGGTCGTCCTGTTCTCCGCCGGCGGTGTCGCCACCCCCGCCGACGCCGCGCTGATGCGCCAGCTCGGCGCCGAGGGCGTCTTCGTCGGCTCCGGCATCTTCAAGTCCGGCGACCCGGCCAAGCGCGCCGCCGCCATCGTGAAGGCCACCACCTTCTACGACGACCCGAAGATCATCGCGGACGCGTCCCGCAACCTCGGCGAGGCCATGGTCGGCATCAACTGCGACACCCTCCCCGAGACCGAGCGCTACGCCAACCGCGGCTGGTAAGGCACCGGAACCATGAGTGACACCCCCGTCATCGGCGTCCTGGCCCTCCAGGGCGACGTACGGGAGCACCTTGTCGCCCTGGCCGCGGCCGACGCCGTGGCCAGGCCGGTGAGGCGCCCCGAAGAACTCGCCGAGGTGGACGGCCTGGTCATCCCCGGCGGCGAGTCCACCACCATCTCCAAGCTGGCCGTGCTCTTCGGCGTGATGGAGCCCCTCCGCGCGCGCGTGCGCGACGGCATGCCCGTCTACGGCACGTGCGCGGGCATGATCATGCTGGCCGACAAGATCCTCGACCCGCGCTCGGGCCAGGAGACCGTCGGCGGCATCGACATGATCGTGCGCCGCAACGCCTTCGGACGCCAGAACGAGTCCTTCGAGGCGGCCGTCGCCGTCGCGGGCGTGGCGGGCGAGCCCGTCGAGGGCGTTTTCATCCGCGCCCCCTGGGTCGAGTCCGTGGGCGCCGCGGCCGAGGTGCTCGCCGAGCACGACGGCCATATCGTCGCCGTCCGCCAGGGCAACGCGCTGGCCACGTCGTTCCACCCGGAGCTGACCGGCGACCACCGCGTCCACCGGCTCTTCGCCGACATGGTGCGCGCGAACGGTGCGGCGGAGTCCTTGTAGGATTCCTGCGTTCGTTGCAGAGATGGGTTACGCGAAGGAGACAGGCAGATGTCCGGCCACTCTAAATGGGCTACGACGAAGCACAAGAAGGCCGTGATCGACGCCAAGCGCGGCAAGCTCTTCGCGAAGCTGATCAAGAACATCGAGGTCGCGGCGCGCATGGGCGGCGTCGACATCGAGGGCAACCCGACGCTGTACGACGCCATTCAGAAGGCGAAGAAGCAGTCGGTCCCCAACAAGAACATCGACTCCGCGGTCAAGCGCGGCGGCGGCCTGGAGGCCGGCGGCGCCGACTACGAGACGATCATGTACGAGGGTTACGGTCCCAACGGTGTCGCGGTGCTCATCGAGTGCCTCACCGACAACCGCAACCGCGCCGCCTCCGACGTCCGCGTCGCCATGACCCGCAACGGCGGCTCGATGGCCGACCCGGGTTCGGTGTCGTACCTGTTCAACCGCAAGGGCGTCGTGATCGTCCCCAAGGGCGAGCTGAGCGAGGACGACGTGCTCGGCGCCGTCCTGGACGCGGGCGCCGAGGAGGTCAACGACCTCGGCGAGACCTTCGAGGTCCTCAGCGAGGCCACCGACCTGGTCGCGGTCCGCACCGCCCTCCAGGACGCCGGCATCGACTACGAGTCCGCCGACGCCAACTTCGTCCCGACCATGCAGATCGAGCTGGACGAGGAGGGCGCCCGGAAGATCTTCAAGCTGATCGACGCCCTCGAGGACAGCGACGACGTGCAGAACGTCTTCGCCAACTTCGACGTCAGCGACGAGGTCATGGAGAAGGTCGACGCGTAACGCTCCGCGGGCTTCCGCGCGCAAGGCGTTCCCGGCGGGCCGGGGGGACACGTCCCCCCGGCCCGCCGCCGTTGTCGGTGGCACCCGATAGCCTGCACAAACAGGTGATCGACGGGAGGGCGTGGGCGTGCGTGTACTGGGGGTGGACCCGGGGCTGACCCGCTGCGGGATCGGTGTCGTCGAGGGCGTCGCGGGCCGGCCGCTGACCATGCTGGGCGTCGGCGTCGTCCGCACTGCCGCGGACGCCGACCTCGGCCACCGCCTCGTCGCCGTCGAACAGGGCATCGAGCAGTGGCTCGACGAGCACCGCCCGGAGTTCGTCGCGGTCGAGCGCGTCTTCGCCCAGCACAACGTCCGCACCGTGATGGGCACCGCCCAGGCCAGCGCCGTCGCCATCCTGTGCGCCTCCCGCCGCGGCATCCCCGTCGCCCTGCACACCCCCAGCGAGGTCAAGGCCGCCGTCACCGGCAGCGGACGCGCCGACAAGGCCCAGGTGGGCGCCATGGTCACCCGCCTGCTGCGGCTGGCCGCGCCCCCGAAGCCCGCCGACGCCGCCGACGCGCTGGCCCTCGCCATCTGCCACATCTGGCGCGCCCCCGCGCAGAACCGGCTCCAGCAGGCCGCCGCCCTGCACGCCCCCCGGACCCTCAAGGCCCCGGGAAGCCCGCGCACCCCGAAGACCCGCACCCCCAAGACCCCGCACGCACCGAAAGGCCACACGGCATGATCGCCTTCGTCAGCGGCACGGTCGCCGCCCTCGCCCCCGACACCGCGGTGGTCGAGGTCGGCGGTGTCGGCATGGCCGTCCAGTGCACGCCGAACACGCTCTCCACCCTCCGCCTCGGCAAGCCCGCCAAGCTCGCCACCTCCCTCGTCGTCCGCGAGGACTCCCTGACGCTGTACGGCTTCGCCGACGACGACGAACGCCAGGTCTTCGAGCTGCTCCAGACCGCCAGCGGCGTCGGCCCCCGCCTCGCGCAGGCCATGCTCGCCGTGCACAGCCCCGACGCCCTGCGCCGGGCCGTCTCCACCGGCGACGAGAAGGCCCTGACCGCCGTCCCGGGCATCGGCAAGAAGGGCGCCCAGAAGCTCCTGCTGGAACTGAAGGACCGCCTCGGCGCACCCGTCGGCGCCCCCGCCGTCGGCGCCCCGGTCAGCACCGGCTGGCGCGACCAGCTGCACGCCGCCCTGATCGGCCTGGGGTACGCGACCCGCGAGGCCGACGAGGCCGTGTCCGCCGTCGCCCCCCAGGCGGAGGCCGCGGAGGGCACCCCCCAGGTGGGGCAGCTGCTCAAGGCCGCCCTCCAGACACTGAACCGCGCCCGATAGTCCGTAGCGAGAGCCGAGGCACACCTCATGAACTGGGACGACACGACCGACGCCGAGGCCGCCGGGGAGCGGCTGGTGGACTCGGTCGCCGACGGCGAGGACCAGGCCGTGGAGGCGGCCCTGCGCCCCAAGGACCTGGGCGAGTTCATCGGCCAGGAGAAGGTCCGCGAACAGCTCGACCTCGTGCTGCGCGCCGCACGCGCGCGTGGCGCCACCGCCGACCACGTCCTGCTCTCCGGCGCCCCCGGCCTCGGCAAGACCACCCTCTCCATGATCATCGCGGCCGAGATGGGCGCCCCCATCCGCATCACCTCCGGCCCCGCCATCCAGCACGCCGGCGACCTCGCCGCGATCCTCTCCTCCCTCCAGGAGGGCGAGGTCCTCTTCCTCGACGAGATCCACCGCATGTCCCGGCCCGCCGAGGAGATGCTGTACATGGCGATGGAGGACTTCCGTGTCGACGTCATCGTCGGCAAGGGCCCCGGCGCCACCGCCATCCCGCTCGAACTGCCCCCGTTCACCCTGGTCGGCGCCACCACGCGCGCGGGACTGCTGCCGCCCCCACTGCGCGACCGCTTCGGCTTCACCGCGCACATGGAGTTCTACGGACCGCCCGAGCTGGAGCGCGTCGTCCACCGCTCCGCGGGCCTGCTCGACGTCGAGATCGACCCGGCCGGCGCCGCCGAGATCGCCGGCCGCTCCCGCGGCACCCCCCGCATCGCCAACCGCCTGCTGCGCCGCGTCCGGGACTACGCCCAGGTCAAGGCCGACGGCCTGATCACCCAGGACATCGCCGCCGCCGCCCTCGCGGTCTACGAGGTCGACGCCCGGGGCCTGGACCGCCTCGACCGGGCCGTCCTCCAGGCGTTGCTCAAGCTGTTCGGCGGCGGCCCGGTCGGCCTCTCCACGCTCGCCGTCGCCGTGGGGGAGGAGCGTGAGACAGTGGAAGAGGTCGCCGAACCCTTCCTCGTCCGGGAGGGCCTGCTGGCCCGCACCCCGCGCGGACGGGTCGCGACCCCGGCGGCATGGGCGCACCTCGGCCTCACCCCGCCGAGCGCGCGGAACTCCGGAAACGGACAACAGGACCTGTTCGGGGCGTGACACCCCCCTCACGACGAGGACATTCGCCGGAGCAGGAACCCCGGTGCCATGCTGAGCGTTGTTCCATGCGCGCGGACTCGCTTAGACTCCGCCGATGCCGCCCCTGTCGGCGGCGTACACACCCCCAACCATCAGGCCGCTCACCATCGCGGTCGTGTGAAGGAAGTACCGACCCGTGAGTCTCGTGACCCTCCTCCCGTTCATCGTGCTCATCGGGGCCATGTTCCTGATGACCCGGTCGGCGAAGAAGAAGCAGCAGCAGGCCGCCAACATGCGGAACGAGATGCAACCCGGTTCCGGGGTCCGCACCATCGGGGGCATGTACGCCACGGTCAAGGAGGTCAGCGAGGACACGGTCCTCCTCGACGCCGGTCCGGGCGTCGAGCTGCTCTTCGCCAAGAACTCCATCGGTGCCGTCCTCACCGACGACGAGTACAACCGCATCGTCCACGGCATCGAGCAC
>NZ_WWHX01000055.1 GCF_009862125.1 Streptomyces sp. SID5910 | reverse complement strand
GCCCGGCCGCCGATGCCGATGTCCTCGGCCATGGTGATCTGCACGTGGTCCACGTAGGACCGGTTCCAGATCGGCTCGAACATCGTGTTGGCGAAGCGCAGCGCCAGGATGTTCTGGACGGTCTCCTTGCCCAGGTAGTGGTCGATGCGGAAGACCTGGTCGGAACCGAAGACCTCGTGGACGATCGCGTTGAGCTCCTCGGCCGACTTCAGGTCGTGGCCGAACGGCTTCTCGATCACCGCACGGCGCCAGGAGCCGCCCGTCTGGTCGGCCAGCCCGTGCTTCTTCAGCTGCTGGATGACCACCGGGAAGGACTTCGGCGGCACCGACAGGTAGAAGGCGAAGTTGCCGCCCGTGCCCTGCGCCTTGTCCAGCTCCTCGATGGTGGCGCGCAGCCGCTCGAACGCCTCGTCGTCGTCGAAGGTGCCCTGGACGAAGCGCATCCCCTGGATGAGCTGCTGCCAGACCTCCTCGCGGAACGGGGTGCGGGAGTGCTCCTTGACGGCGTCGTGCACGACCTGGGCGAAGTCCTCGTGCTCCCAGTCGCGGCGGGCGAAACCGACGAGCGAGAAGCCCGGCGGCAGCAGACCCCGGTTGGCGAGGTCGTACACGGCGGGCATGAGCTTCTTGCGGGAGAGGTCGCCGGTGACGCCGAAAATGACCAGACCCGACGGCCCCGCGATACGCGGGAGCCGTCGGTCTGCGGGGTCACGCAGCGGGTTGCTGCTTGACAATGCTCAGCCCTTCGAGGGAGCGAGGCGCTTGAGCTCGGCCTCGGTCGACTTCAGCAGGTCGTTCCAGGAGTCCTCGAACTTGTCGACGCCCTCCTTCTCCAGGAGCTGGACCACCTCGTTGTAGGGGATCCCGAGCTTCTCGACCGCGTCGAGGTCGGCGCGGGCCTGCTCGTAGGTGCCGGCGACCGTGTTGCCGGTGATCTCGCCGTGGTCCTCGGTGGCGAACAGCGTCGCCTCCGGCATGGTGTTCACCGTGTTGGGCGCGACCAGGTCGGTGACGTACATGGTGTCGCTGTACGCCTTGTCCTTCACGCCGGTCGACGCCCACAGCGGACGCTGCTTGTTGGCGCCGGCCTTCTCCAGGGCCTCCCAGCGGTCCGAGGAGAAGACCTCCTCGTACGCCTGGTAGGCGAGCCGGGCGTTGGCGACGGCGGCCTTGCCGCGCAGCGCCTTGGCCTCGTCGGTGCCGAGCGCGTCGATCCGCTTGTCGATCTCGGTGTCCACGCGGGACACGAAGAAGGACGCCACCGAGTGGATCTGCGACAGGTCCAGGCCGCGCTCCTTGGCCTTCTCCAGGCCGGTCAGGAAGGCGTCCATGACCTTGCGGTAGCGCTCCAGGGAGAAGATCAGCGTGACGTTGACGCTGATGCCCAGGCCGATGGTCTCGGCGATCGCCGGGATGCCGGCCTCGGTCGCCGGGATCTTGATCAGCGTGTTGGGCCGGTCCACCAGCCAGGCGAGCTGCTTGGCCTCGGCGACCGTCGCCCGGGTGTTGTGCGCGAGGCGCGGGTCGACCTCGATGGAGACCCGGCCGTCCTTGCCACCGGTGTTGTCGAACACCGGGCGCAGGATGTCGGCGGCGTCGCGGACGTCCGCCGTCGTGATCATCCGGATGGCCTCTTCGACGGTCACCTCGCGGGCGGCGAGGTCCGTGAGCTGCGTGTCGTACCCGTCGCCCTGCGAGATGGCCTTCTGGAAGATCGACGGGTTGGTGGTGACGCCCACGACGTGCTGCTGGTCGATCAGCTCGGCGAGGTTGCCGGACGTGATCCGCTTGCGCGACAGGTCGTCCAGCCAGATCGCGACGCCTTCATCGGAGAGGCGCTTGAGTGCGTCTGTCATGGAAAATGCATCTCCTACGTGTCGTGTACGAGCGTCAGCGCTGGGCTGCGGTGATCGATTCCCGGGCCTGGGCGGCCACGTTCTCGGCGGTGAAGCCGAACTCCTTGAAGAGCACCTTGGCGTCCGCCGAAGCACCGAAGTGCTCCAGGGAAACGATGCGGCCGGCGTCCCCGACGTACTTGTGCCAGGTCAGTCCGATCCCGGCCTCCACCGCGACACGGGCCCTCACGGACGGGGGCAGGACGCTGTCCCGGTACCCCTGGTCCTGCTGCTCGAACCACTCGACGGACGGCATGGACACCACACGGGTCGGCACGCCGTCGGCCTGGAGCGCCTCACGGGCCTCGACGGCCACGTGCACCTCGGAGCCGGTGGCGATCAGGATGACCTCGGGCTCGCCGCCGTCGGCCTCGAACAGCACGTAGCCGCCCTTGGCCGCGTCCTCGTTCGCCTCGTACGTCGGCACGCCCTGGCGGGTGAGCGCCAGACCGTGCGGCTGGCCCTTGCCGAACTCCTTCGTCCAGCGGCGCAGGATCTCGCGCCAGGCGATGGCGGTCTCGTTGGCGTCGGCCGGGCGGACCAGGTTCAGGCCCGGGATGGCGCGCAGCGAGGCCAGGTGCTCGACCGGCTGGTGGGTCGGGCCGTCCTCGCCGAGGCCGATGGAGTCGTGCGTCCACACGTAGGTCACCGGCAGGTGCATCAGCGCGGACAGGCGGACGGCGTTGCGCATGTAGTCGGAGAACACCAGGAAGGTGCCGCCGTAGATACGGGTGTTGCCGTGCAGCGCGATGCCGTTCATCTCCGCGGCCATCGCGTGCTCGCGGATGCCGAAGTGGATGGTCCGGCCGTACGGGTCCGCCTCGGGCAGCGGGTTGCCCGCCGGGAGGAAGGACGACGTCTTGTCGATCGTGGTGTTGTTCGAGCCGGCCAGGTCGGCGGAGCCGCCCCACAGCTCGGGGATCACCGCGCCGAGCGCCTGGAGGACCTTGCCGGACGCGGCACGCGTGGCCACACCCTTGCCGGTCTCGAAGACCGGGATCTTCTCCTCCCAGCCCTTGGGGAGCTCGCCCTTGGCGATCCGGTCGTACTCGGCGGCGCGCTCGGGGTTGTTGTCCCGCCACTGCTGGTACGCCTTCTCCCACACGGCGCGGGCCGCCTGGCCCTTCTCCAGCGCCTTGCGGGTGTGGCCGATGACCTCGTCGGAGACCTCGAAGGTCTTCTCCGGGTCGAAGCCCAGGACGCGCTTGGTGGCCGCGACCTCCTCGTCGCCGAGCGCCGAGCCGTGCGCGGCCTCGGTGTTCTGGGCGTTCGGGGCGGGCCAGGCGATGATCGAGCGCATCGCGATGAAGGACGGCCGGTCCGTGACCTGCTTGGCCGCCTCGATCGCCGCGTACAGCGCGTCCGGGTCCAGGTCGCCGTCGGCCTTCGGCTCGACGCGCTGCACGTGCCAGCCGTAGGCCTCGTAGCGCTTGACCGTGTCCTCGGAGACCGCGGTCTCGGTGTCGCCCTCGATCGAGATGTGGTTGTCGTCCCACAGCAGGATCAGGTTGCCGAGCTTCTGGTGGCCCGCGGTGGAGGAGGCCTCGGCGGAGATGCCCTCCTGGAGGCAGCCGTCACCGGCGACGCAGAAGATGAAGTGGTCGAACGGGGAGGTGCCCTCGGCGGCCTCCGGGTCGAACAGGCCGCGCTCGTAGCGGGCGGCCATCGCCATGCCCACCGCGTTGGCGACACCCTGGCCCAGCGGGCCGGTCGTCGTCTCCACGCCCGTGGTGTGGCCGTACTCCGGGTGACCCGGGGTCTTCGAGCCCCACGTCCGGAAGGACTTCAGGTCGTCCAGCTCCAGGCCGAAGCCGGCCAGGTACAGCTGGGTGTAGAGGGTCAGGGACGAGTGTCCGGCGGACAGCACGAAACGGTCGCGTCCGACCCAGTTCGCGTCGGCCGGGTCGTGCCGCATCACCTTCTGGAAGAGGGTGTAGGCGGCGGGCGCCAGGCTCATCGCCGTACCCGGATGGCCGTTGCCAACCTTCTGTACGGCATCGGCGGCCAGGACGCGGGCGGTGTCCACGGCCCGCTGGTCCAGTTCGGTCCACTCGAGGTCTGTGGTGGTCGGCTTGGTGCTCACCCTGAGTCAGGGCTCCTCTCCACATGATCGGATGCCGGTGCACGTGGCGCCCACCGGCTGCCGGCGCATTCGTGCGTCGGCCGGCCGTTGTCGAGCCTACCCCCGTAAGTACGTGCGTTTTTCCCCTGGAAACCAGACTGCCGGGACTCTTGTCGATCCGCCTGTCGACTGGGCGAAACCGCATTCGGCAAGTGAATACGCAGCCGCTCATCTGACTGCTCAATCGACTCTCCGTACGCACGTCGGAGCGCCCTCCTCAACACGAACGCACCCCCGCGAATGCCGGGGTCTGGGCAACGTCTAAAGTGGCGTGGTACGCGCGAGCCTTTACCGCCACTTCACGGAGCAGGCTCGCTGGGAGTCTCTGTCAGGGGTGTGCGTGACGGCCGTTGAATCCCGTCCTGCGGGGGTAATCGGGACGAGCCAGAGCCCGAGTCACCGGCCGTTCGGGGCCCGTGTCAAGGCGTTCGTGGCGCTGACCAAGCCGCGGATCATCGAGCTTCTGCTGATCACCACCGTTCCGGTGATGTTCCTGGCCGAGCAGGGCGTGCCCGATCTGTGGCTGGTGCTGCTGACCTGCCTCGGCGGCTATCTGTCCGCGGGCGGCGCCAACGCGCTGAACATGTACATCGACCGCGACATCGACGCGCTGATGGACCGCACCTCGCAGCGCCCGCTGGTCACCGGCATGGTCAGCCCGCGCGAGTGCCTCGCCTTCGGCATCACCCTGGCGGTCGTGTCGACGCTGCTGTTCGGCCTCGCCGTGAACTGGCTGTCGGCGTGGCTGTCGCTGGGCGCACTCCTGTTCTACGTCGTCGTCTACACGATGATCCTCAAGCGCCGCACCTCGCAGAACATCGTCTGGGGCGGCATCGCCGGCTGTCTCCCGGTGCTCATCGGCTGGTCCGCGGTGACCAACTCGATGTCCTGGGCGCCCGTCATCCTCTTCGGGGTGATGTTCTTCTGGACGCCGCCGCACTACTGGCCGCTGTCCATGAAGGTCAAGGACGACTACGCGCGCGTGGGTGTGCCGATGCTCCCGGTCATCGCCTCCAACAAGGTCGTCGCCCGGCAGATCGTGATCTACAGCTGGGTGATGGTCGCGGTGTCGCTGCTGCTGACGCCGCTCGGCTACACCGGCTGGTTCTACACGGCCGTCGCCGTGGCGGCGGGCGGCATGTGGCTGTGGGAGGCGCACGGGCTCCAGAACCGCGCCAAGGCCGAGGTGTCGGGCGGCAAGCTCAAGGAGATGCGCCTGTTCCACTGGTCGATCACCTATGTGTCGGTGCTGTTCCTGGCCATCGCGGTGGACCCCTTCCTGCGCTGAGCACCGGTTCCCGGGACCGTCCGACGGGCGGGGCGCGTGGTCAAGGCCACGCACCCCGCCCGTCGCCGTTCGATCTACCCGTCGGTAGCATCTGGGCATGGCAGACACGCAGCAGGTTGACGCGAAGGCCGAGCGCCGGGTGGCCCGGCTGGCCCGGCGGATCGACTCCTTCTCCAAGGCGCACGGCGGCGCCGAGGGCCAGGTGGCCTACCTCGGCGAGCGCGGCGCCCGCATCGTCCTCGTCGGCGAGGACGGCGGCTGGGGCGACCTGGTCGCCCCCTCCTACGAGATCGCCCAGCAGGCCGTGGAGAAGTCCGGGATCACCGCCCACGACGACTTCGACGGCGAGTTCGCGGCCAAGGTCACGACCGGCCGCTACGAGTGGTCGCGCATGGCGGGCCTCCAGATCGGCGGACCGAGCAACACCTGACGCCGGTTCACCCGTTAGGACCGTAGGAAGCCGTGAGGCGCACGGTCCCGACGCGGGGAGCCCGGATGATCGAAACGCCGTCCCTGGTGGACCAGTACTGCCACGGCGTCCTGCGAACGGAGCTGGGCCTCGGCACCTTCGAGGCCCAGCTGGCCCGCACCGAGGGACCGCCGGCGCCGGGCACCACCCTCTTCGACACCCAGACCGGCTTCGCGGTGCGCCGCTGGTGCCCGCCCCTGCTCGGCCTGGAACCCCACTGCGCGCCCGCCCGCTATCTCGCCCGGCGCCGTGAACTCGGCGTCCTGGAGGCGGACCGCAGGCTGCTGCGCGGCAGCGGCATCACCACGTACCTGGTCGACGCGGACCTGCCCGGCGACCTCACCGGCCCCGACGAACTGGCCGGCGCGGCGGACGCCGAGGCCCACCCGATCGTGCGCCTGGAGCTGCTGGCCGAGCAGGTCGCCGACACCTCCGGCACCGTCGAGTCCTTCCTCGCCAACCTCGCCGAGGCCGTGCACGGCGCCGCCGGGTACGCCGTCGCCTTCACCTCCGTCGCCGGGGTCCGGCACGGGCTGGCGCTCGCCCCGGAGCCGCCGGGACCCGGCGAGGTGCGCGGCGCCGCCGCCCGCTGGCTGGCCGGACGCGAGGTCGGCGGCGAACTGAGCGACCCCGTCCTGCTGCGCCACCTGCTGTGGATCGCCGTCGCCTCCGGGCTGCCGCTCCAGCTGCACGCGGGCCTCGGCGAGCCGGGCCTGCGCATCGACCGCACCGACCCCGTGCTGCTGACCGACTTCGTGCGGGCCACCGCCGGCCTCGGCACCGACCTGGTCCTGCTGCACGGCTACCCCTACCACCGCCACGCCGCCCACCTCGCCGGCGTCTTCCCGCACGTCTACGCCGACTCGGGCGCCGCCCTGGTGCGCACCGGCGCCCGCGCCGCGACCGTCCTCGCGGAGATCCTGGAGCTGGCCCCGTTCGGCAAGATCCTGTTCTCCAGCGGCGCCCAGGGCCTGCCCGAGCTGCACGTCGTGGGGGCCCGCCTGTTCACCGACGCCCTCGGACGGGTGCTCGGCACCTGGGTGGCCGAGGGGGCGTGGGCGCAGGCGGACGCGCAACGGGTGGCGACCATGATCGCGGCGGGCAACGCACGCCGGGTGTACGGGCTGGAGTGAGCCGAACATACTGATCCGATGCCGACCGACGCGCTGCTCGACCGCTTCCTCACCGGCCTGCTGCCCCTCGGCCCCGTCGCCGTCTGGGCCCACGGCTCACTGGGCGGGGGCGACTACCAGGAGGGCCGCAGCGACCTCGACCTGATCGCGGTCCTGCCCCGCCCGGCCACGGCCCGCACCGCCTGGCGGCTGGGGCTCCTGCACGCCCGCCTGCGCGACGCACCCCTGGCCGGGCACCTGCACTGCACCTATCTGTCGCCCGACACCACCGCCGACCCCGAGCAGAAGCACCTGACCTGGGCCCACCGGCAACTGTTCAGACGGACGGTCACCCCGGTCACCCGGCGCGAGCTGCACAGCTTCGGACGCGTCCTGTACGGCGAGCCGCCGGACCTCCTGCTGCCGCCGGTGACGGACGCCGAACTGGCCGAGTACGTCCTCCGCAACGAGCGCGACTACTGGCGGCCCGCCGTGCACAGGGCCGAGCTGTGGCGGGAGGACATCTGGGTCGACCTGGGCCTGCTCACCTTCGCCCGCGCCACCGTCACACTCCGGGACGGCCGCCTGATCACCAAGCGGCAGGCACTCGCGGAACTGCCCGCCCTCGGCGCGCCCGGCGAGGTCGTCGAGGACATCACACGGCGCCGCTACGGGACTCCCGCGCCGCCCGCCGAGGGGTGGACCGCCCGCCGCGCCGGGCTGACCCGGGACTACCTGGGGCCGGCCATCGACACGCTGGTGGCCTCGTACTCCTGAACGGGCAGCCCGGCCGCCGTCTCCGCGGGGCGTTCGCGCAGCGACAGCAGCACCCGCAGCACCCCGATCCACACCAGGCACGAGCCGAACATGTGCAGGCCGACCAGGACCTCGGGGAGGTCGGTGAAGTACTGCACGTAGCCGATGACGCCCTGCGCGAGCAGGATCAGGAACAGGTCGCGGGTGCGGGCCAGCGGCCCCTTCGGCGCGTCGACCGCCTTCAGCACGAACCACAGCGCGAACGTCAGCGTCACCACGATCCACGCCAGCACGGCATGTCCCTTGGTGATCATCTCCCAGTCGACCGGCATCCGCGGGACGTCGCTGGAGTCGCCGGCGTGCGGACCGGAACCGGTGACCACCGTACCCACCAGGACGAGCAGTCCGGAGGCGGCGATCAGCACCCACACCAGCTGCTGGACGGCCGTGCCGACCAGGGGGCGCGGTGCCGCGTCGCCCTCCCGGGTGCGCTGCCACATCACCGTGGCCAGGGTGAGCAGCGCCGTCGTCGCGACGAAGTGCGCCGCCACGGTGTACGGGTTCAGTCCGACGAGCACGACGATCCCGCCGAGGACGGCGTTGCTCATCACGACCCAGAACTGCGCCCACCCGAGCCGGGTGAGGCTGCGCCGGTACGGCTTCTGCGACCGCGCGGCGATGATGGCCCAGCCGACCGCGGCGCACAGCACGTACGTGAGCATGCGGTTGCCGAACTCGATGACGCCGTGGAAGCCCATCGCGCTCGTGGTGGTCAGCGAGTCGTCGGTGCACTTGGGCCAGGTCGGACAGCCCAGTCCCGACCCGGTGAGCCGGACGGCACCACCGGTGATCACGATGATCACCGACATGACGACGGGTGCGAGAGCCGCCCGCCGGACCGTCCGGGGTTCCGGGGTCCAGCGCGCGGCGATGAAGGTGAGCGGGTTGCGCACGGCGGCTGCGGCGTCGGCGCGGGTCACGTTTGGCACGCCGTCCATCGTAGGCGGCCGCTTGTGCACGCGTTCACGAGGGTCCCCATCGGGCCTCCTCCTACTCCCAGCGGAAGAACTTCCCGGCGGCGGCGAGTCCCACGACCGCCCAGACGGCGAGGATCCCGAGGTCGCCCCACGGCATTCCGGCGCCGTGCTGGAGCACGTCCCGCAGCCCGTCCGACAGGGCGGAGATCGGCAGCAGGCCGAGCACGTCCCGCGCCGCGTCCGGGAACTTGTCCAGCGGCACGATCACCCCGCCGCCCACCAGCAGCAGCAGGAAGACCAGGTTGGCGGCGGCGAGCGTGGCCTCCGCCTTGAGCGTGCCCGCCATGAGCAGCCCGAGCCCGGAGAAGGCGGCCGTGCCGAGCACCATGAGCAGCAGCACGGCGAACGGGCTGCCGTGCGGCGACCAGCCCAGCGCGAAGGCGATCACGGTCAGCAGGACCACCTGGAACACCTCGGTGACCAGCACGGACACCGTCTTCGCGGTCATCAGGCCCCAGCGCGGCAGCGGGGACGCGGCGAGCCGCTTCAGCACGCCGTAGCGGCGCTCGAAGCCGGTGGCGATGGCCTGTCCGGTGAACGCGGTCGACAGCACGGCCAGCGCCAGGATGCCGGGGGCGAGGAAGTCGACGGCCTCGCCCGCGCCGGTGTCGACGATGTCGACCGAGCTGAACAGCACCAGCAGCAGCGTCGGGATGATCACCGTGAGCAGGAGCTGCTCGCCGTTGCGCAGCAGCATCTTCGTCTCGAGCGCGGCCTGCGTCGCGATCATGCGGCCGAGCGGCGCGGCGCCGGGCCGGGGGGCGTAGGCGCCCGTGGGCGTTGTCGTCGTCATGCGCGCAGTTCCTTGCCAGTGAGCTCCAGGAAAACGTCCTCCAGCGTGTGCCGCTCCACCGAGATGCGGTCCGGCATCACCCCGTGCTGGGCGCACCAGGAGGTGACCGTGGCCAGCAGCTGCGGGTCGACCTTGCCGGCGACGCGGTAGGAGCCCGGGGTCAGCTCGGCGGCCGAGCAGTCCGTGGGGAGGGCCTTGAGCAGCGAGGCCACGTCGAGGCCGGGGCGGCCGGTGAAACGCAGGGTGTTCTCGGCGCCGCCGCGGCACAGCTCCTCGGGCGAGCCCTGGGCGACGACCCGGCCGGCGTCGACGATCGCGACGTCGTCGGAGAGCTGCTCGGCCTCGTTCATGTAGTGGGTGGTGAGGATCACCGACACGCCGTCGCCGCGCAGGTCCCGCACGAGGTCCCAGGTGGCGCGGCGGGCCTGCGGGTCGAGGCCCGCGGTCGGCTCGTCCAGGAACACCAGCTCCGGGCGCCCGACCACGGCCATCGCGAGGGCGAGCCGCTGCTGCTGGCCCCCGGAGAGCCTGCGGTACGTGGTCCGGCCGCACGAGCCGAGCCCGAGCCGCTCGATCAGGGCGTCCACGTCCAGCGGATGCGCGTGCAGCTTCGCGACGTGGCGCAGCATCTCGTCCGCGCGGGCGCCGGAGTACACGCCGCCGGACTGGAGCATCACGCCGATCCGGGGACGCAGCTCGGCGCCCTGCCGTACCGGGTCCAGGCCCAGGACGCGCACCGTGCCGGAGTCCGGCCTGCGGTACCCCTCGCAGGTCTCGACGGTGGTCGTCTTGCCCGCCCCGTTGGGGCCGAGCACGGCGGTCACACCCGCCCGGGCCACCAGGTCGAGGCCGTCCACCGCGGTCTTCGTGCCGTACCGCTTCACCAGGGCCTGGACCTGGACCACGGGCTCGCTTCGCATGGGTCACGAGTCTAGGTACGCCCGCGGGGGCTCAGGCGCGGGGGTGCGCGATGTCCTCCGCACGGGGACGGTGCAGCGGCAGCCATCGCTCGGCGTAGGCGACCGCGTCCGCCAGCGGGAACAGCCGTACGTCGGCCGCGCCGACCCGTCCGCGCACGACGGGCCGGTCCCGTTCGAAGTCGTGGCCCAGCTCGTCGAACCGCTCCGAGGTGATCGAGACCTCGGTCACCCGCTCCCAGCCCACCTGCCCCGGCCGCCCCACCTCGACCAGCGGGGAGGGGATCCGGTACTCGGCGAGGTGGAAGCCGGTGCAGGCGTCGTAGCCCGCCCCCAGCAGGAGTATCCGCGCGCCCAGCCGCTCCAGGGTCGCCAGCGGGCTGCGCTCGCCCAGCCGGCAGTCGGTCGCGTGCCCCGCGACGACCTCGGCGGCGCGCGGGCCGAGGGCCGCGAAGGAGGTCTGCGGGTGCGCGCTGCGCAGGGCGCCAGGCCAGGTGCGCACGGTCTCGGGGACGACGCCGACCCCGCGCGAGGGCGTGATCAGCGGGTCGTAGGCGGGCATCGCGGCACGGACGGCGTCCCACCACGCGGCGGGCACCGGCGGATCGCTCCACAGCGCCGGGTCGGAGAGGTCGCCGGTCTGGGTGGGGACCACCAGGGTGCCGTCCGGACCGAGCGCGTCGAGGAGTCCCTGGACGACCGCGACGGGGCCTCCGCAGACCCAGCCGAGGGAGCTGAGGGAGGAGTGCACGAGGAGGGTGTCGTCGGTCCGGACGCCCAGCTCGTGCAGGCCGGCGGCGATCGTGCCGCGGGTGACGAGTGGGCCGGTCGGAGCGGGTGCGGGCATGCGGGCGAGTCTTGCCGAAGCGCGCTCCGGACGCCAGCGTTTTGATCGATCAAAGATCGTTTCCGCAGGTCACCTTAGGTATACCTAAGTGACGCAGGGCACCATCCGGCCGTCCGGGCGCGGCTTGCCCACCTCTGAGGAATTACGCAACAATGGCGTTGTGAAAAACGTTGGCGAGGCTCCGCAGGAGGAACTCGCGACCGGTGAGCGGTCCACCCGCAACCGTGTCGCGCGCTCCATCCTGGACCACGGGCCGTCGACCGTCGCCGAGCTCGCCGGGCGCCTGGGCCTGACCCAGGCCGCCGTCCGGCGCCACCTCGACGCCCTGGTCGCCGACGACGTGGTCGAAGCCCGTGAACAGCGGGTCTACGGTACGCGCACGCGCGGGCGCCCCGCGAAGGTCTTCGCGCTCACCGACTGCGGCCGCGACGCCTTCGACCAGTCGTACGACAAGCTCGCCGCGGACGCGCTGCGCTGGATCGCCGACCAGGAGGGCGGGGAGCAGGCGATCGTCGCCTTCGCCCGCGCCCGGATCGCCGCCCAGGCGGGCGCGTACCGCAAGGCCGTCGAGGGCGTCGCCCCCGAACAGCGGACCCAAGCCCTGGCCAAGGCCCTGAGCGCGGACGGGTACGCTGCTACCGCGCGCAGCGCGCCCCGGCCCCAGCAGGGCGAGCAGCTCTGCCAGCACCACTGCCCGGTCGCCCACGTCGCCGAGCAGTTCCCGCAGCTGTGCGAGGCGGAGACGGAATTTTTCGCCGAGCTGCTCGGTACGCATGTACAGCGGCTCGCGACCATCGCGCACGGCGACGGCGTCTGCACCACGTACGTCCCCAAGACTTCCAAGACTAACGACAACGCATCTGCAAGCACGGCCGGGAGGAACCCCGCATGACTCTCCCCACGGAGACTGCTCACCCCGAGCTCGAGGGCCTGGGCAAGTACGAGTACGGCTGGGCCGACTCCGACACGGCCGGCGCCTCCGCCAAGCGCGGCATCAACGAGGACGTCGTCCGCGACATCTCGGCGAAGAAGAACGAGCCGGAGTGGATGACCAAGCTCCGCCTCAAGGGCCTGCGCCTCTTCGAGAAGAAGCCCATGCCGAACTGGGGCTCGGACCTGTCGGGCATCGACTTCGACAACATCAAGTACTTCGTGCGCTCCACGGAGAAGCAGGCGGAGTCCTGGGAGGACCTGCCCGAGGACATCAAGAACACCTACGACAAGCTCGGCATCCCCGAGGCGGAGAAGCAGCGCCTCGTCGCCGGTGTCGCCGCGCAGTACGAGTCCGAGGTCGTCTACCACCAGATCCGCGAGGACCTGGAGGAGCAGGGCGTCATCTTCCTGGACACCGACACGGCGCTCAAGGAGCACCCGGAGCTGTTCAAGGAGTACTTCGGCACCGTCATCCCCGTCGGTGACAACAAGTTCGCCTCGCTGAACAGCGCCGTGTGGTCCGGCGGCTCCTTCATCTACGTGCCGAAGGGCGTGCACGTCGAGATCCCGCTCCAGGCCTACTTCCGTATCAACACGGAGAACATGGGCCAGTTCGAGCGGACCCTGATCATCGTCGACGAGGGCGCCTACGTGCACTACGTCGAGGGCTGCACCGCGCCGATCTACAAGTCGGACTCGCTGCACAGCGCCGTGGTCGAGATCATCGTCAAGAAGAACGCCCGCTGCCGCTACACGACCATCCAGAACTGGTCGAACAACGTCTACAACCTGGTCACCAAGCGCGCCGTGGCGTACGAGGGCGCGACCATGGAGTGGATCGACGGCAACATCGGCTCCAAGGTGACGATGAAGTACCCGGCCGTCTACCTGATGGGCGAGCACGCCAAGGGCGAGACCCTGTCCATCGCCTTCGCGGGCGAGGGCCAGCACCAGGACGCCGGCTCCAAGATGGTCCACATGGCGCCGAACACGTCCTCCAACATCGTCTCGAAGTCCGTGGCGCGCGGCGGCGGCCGCACCTCCTACCGCGGTCTGGTCGAGATCGGCGAGGGCGCCCACGGCTCCAAGTCGAACGTGCTGTGCGACGCGCTGCTGGTCGACACCATCTCCCGCTCCGACACGTACCCCTACGTGGACGTCCGCGAGGACGACGTGTCCATGGGCCACGAGGCGACCGTCTCCAAGGTCTCCGAGGACCAGCTCTTCTACCTGATGAGCCGCGGTCTGAGCGAGTTCGAGGCGATGGCGATGATCGTGCGCGGCTTCGTCGAGCCGATCGCCAAGGAGCTGCCCATGGAGTACGCCCTCGAACTCAACCGGCTGATCGAGCTGCAGATGGAAGGCGCGGTCGGCTGACCCCCGCCCCCACCGCAGTCACCAGATCCAGGAACGTAGGAAGAGAGCAGACCGACAGCCATGGCTGAGGCTCAGAACATCCCCGTGGGCTCCACCACCGCGGGCCAGATCGCGGTGGCCGCAGAGTCGACCGTCGCCACGCGCATGAGCGCGCCCGCGTCCTTCGACGTGGCGGACTTCCCCGTCCCCCACGGCCGCGAGGAGGAGTGGCGGTTCACGCCGCTGGAGCGGCTGCGCGGCCTGCACGACGGCACCGCCGTCGCCGCGGGTGACGGCGTGAAGGTCGACATCGAGGCGCCCGGGGGCGTCGTCGTGGAGACCGTCGGCCGCGACGACGC
>NZ_WWHX01000551.1 GCF_009862125.1 Streptomyces sp. SID5910 | reverse complement strand
TGACCGGCCTCCGGTCCGGGTCCAGGGCGCGCAGCAGTGCGCGCATGTGCTCCTCGTCCAGGGACACGCAGGCGTTGGTCGGCCCGCCGTGGTCCACGTGGATCCACACCCCGCCGCCCTTGCCCTCGCCCAGGGGCCGGGTCTATGGACGGCGTCGACGACGCCGCGGTCACGGCCGGGCCGCTGGTGTCCGAGCACGCCTCGTTCACCGCGTCCACCCTGGTGCAGCTCGACCAGGCCAAGCTGCTGGCCAAGGACACCGGCTACATCGGCCAGGTCCTCGGCCAGCGCACCGAGGACGGCTCGTCCTGGGGCTTCTGGTTCGAGCTGACCGGCAAGGACACCGTGCTGGACGAGGAGACCGGGGAGGAGGTCACCCGGCCCGCCGGCAAGTGGCACTTCGGCCGCCGCAACAACGACGGCACCTGGACGTCGGTCGTCTCCGACGATATCGCCGCCATGGACAGCGAGGTACGGCTGACCGGCGTCTACAACTCCCTCACCGGCACCATCAGCCTCTACCTGGGCCACAACCAGAACGGCGCCGACCTCTCCTACGCGATCAAGGTCGGTACGGCGGACTTCGCCGTCGGCAAGGGATTCACCTCCAGCGCCTGGCAGCACCACCTGCCGGCCCGCGTCATGGACGTGCGGCTGTGGGCGGGCGCCATGGCGGGCAGCGACCAGATCGACGAGATGGTCGGGGACTGACCGGAAGCCGGCCCGGCACACGGGGCTGACGGCGGCCGAGGCGATCCTCGGCCGCCGTCCCGGTGCGGCCGCCGCGACGACGCGCGGCCGGACGGCCACCGCATTCCGGACGACGAGTTCGACGAGTTCGAAGACAAACGTGGGGCGGACAACATGAGACTTGGCAGGAGCGCGTCACGTTGGCGGCGCGCGCGGCCCTTGGCCCTAGCGGTGTCACTCTGCTTGCTGACACCGCTCGGCCTCACCACGACGGCCCAGGCGGCACCCGGTCTCCCGGGCCCGCCCGATGCGCCGGAGCAGCGCGTCAGCAAGGTGCACGAGGTGCGCACCGTCGGTGCGAAGAAGGCCCGCGACAAGGCCGCCGCGTACCGGAAGGCCAACACCGGCCAGGCGGAGCGCGCGGCGGACGAACGCAAGGGCGCCTGGCCCGGCGCGGGCGAGGCCGTCGTCACGCTGAGCGCCGGCCGGGAGGCGGCCGTCGCGGCGGCCGGCGTGCCCATGAAGGTGCGGCCGAGCGCCAAGACACCGGCCGCGGCGGACACCAAGGCCCGCGTCACCGTCCTGGACCAGAAGGCGGCCCGGCGGGCCGGCGTCACCGGTGTGCTGTTCACCGTGGACGCCGACGCCTCGGGACCGGCGCAGGTCAGCGTCGACTACAGCTCCTTCGCGAGCATGGTCGGCGGCGGCTGGGCGGGCCGGCTGAGGCTGGTCACGCTGCCCGCGTGCGCGCTGACCACACCGGACAGGGCCGAGTGCCGCCGGGCCACCGCGCTGCCCTCGCGCAACGACACGAAGACGCGGACCGTCTCCGCGCAGGCGCCCCTGCCGGCGTCCGGCGCCGGGCCCACGGCCCAACTGGGCAGCGCCGCGCAGGCGCCGACGGTGCTGGCCGTCACCGCGCTCGCGGCCGGTTCGGGTGCGTCCCCCTCCGGCACCGGCGACTACTCGGCCACCGAGCTGTCCGCGGCCTCGTCCTGGGAGGCGGGCGGCAGCTCCGGCGCCTTCACCTGGTCGCACGACTTCCCGCTGCCGCCCGCCGCGACCGACCCGACGCCCACCCTGGCGCTGTCGTACGACTCCGGCAGCGTGGACGGACGCACCGCGACCACCAACAACCAGGGCACCGCGGTCGGCGAGGGCTTCACGCTCACCGACTCCTACGTGGAACGGGCGTACGGAAGCTGCGACGAGGACGGCCACACGGACGTCTTCGACCGCTGCTGGAAGTACGACAACGCCCGCCTGGTCCTGAACGGCAAGTCCACCCGCCTGATCAAGGACGACGACAGCGGCGCGTGGCGGCTGGAGGACGACGACGCCTCCAAGGTCGTCCGCTCCACCGGCGCCGAGAACGGCGACGACAACGGCGAGTTCTGGACGGTGATCACGGGCGACGGCACGAAGTACGTCTTCGGCCTGAACAAGCTCGACGGCGCCGCCGCCGACGTGCGCACCGACTCGGTGTGGACCGTGCCGGTCTTCGGCGACGACTCCGGTGAGCCCGGCTACGACAAGGGCGGCGCCTTCGCCGACCGCGCACTGACCCAGGCCTGGCGCTGGAACCTCGACTACGTCGAGAACACGCGCGGCGGCGCCGCTACCTACTGGTACGCGAAGGAGGGCAACCACTACAAGAAGAACAAGTCGGAGACCGCCAACGCCTCCTACACGCGCGGCGGTTACCTCAAGGAG
Organism: Streptomyces sp. SID5910; assembly: GCF_009862125.1. GTDB lineage: Bacteria > Actinomycetota > Actinomycetes > Streptomycetales > Streptomycetaceae > Streptomyces. The sequence continues at coordinate 8,288 of NZ_WWHX01000551.1, read as the reverse complement.
ATCCAGTACGGCCTGCGCAAGGGCGCGCTGTTCACGGACAAGGCCGACGCGAAGGTCACCTTCGCGCACGCCGAGCGCTGCACCGCCGCCGACTGCGACAAGCTGACCGAGGACACCGCGAAGAACTGGCCGGACGTCCCCTTCGACGCCATCTGCTCCGACGGCGACAAGGAGTGCGCCGCCGCCGGCCCGGCCTTCTTCACCCGCAAGCGGGTCACGGGCGTCAGCACCTTCTCCTGGTCGGCCGCCGAGTCGGCCTACCAGCCCGTCGACACCTGGGAGTTCACCCAGAAGTACCTGGACGGCGGCGACATCGGCGACAGCAGCGACCAGACCCTGGCCCTGATGTCGCTGCGGCGCACCGCCAAGGCCGGTACGGCGATCGTCAACGAGCCGATCTCCTTCACCTACCAGATGCGGCCCAACCGGGTCGACGCCACCGACGACATCCTGCCGCTGCACCGGCCCCGCATCGCGACGGTCACGTCCGAGACCGGCGCCCTGACGACGGTGACGCTGTCGTCCGAGGAGTGTGTCCGCAGCGAGGTCGTCAAGGCCCCCGAGGACACCAACACCCGCTCCTGCTACCCGCAGTACTGGAACATCAACGGAGCCGAGAACGCCTCCGTCGACTGGTTCCACAAGTACCGCGTCCTCGCCGTCAGCACCTCCGACCCCGCCGGCAACAACGACGCGGTGGAGAACGCCTACGACTACTCCGGCGCCGCCTGGCACTACAGCGACGACCCGTTCACCCCCGCCGACGAGCGGACCTGGTCCGACTGGCGCGGCTACCGCCAGGTCACCGTCCACAAGGGCGCGATCGGCACGACCCGCTCCCGGACCGTCTCCCTGTACCTCCAGGGCATGGACGGCGACCGGAAGGCCGACGGCACGGCCCGTTCGGTCTCCCTCGCCCCGCTCTCCAGCCCTGCCCTCGGCCTGTCCGCGCTGACCGACAGCCCGCAGTACGCCGGACAGCTGCGCCAGAAGGTCGTCTACAACGGCGACACGGCGATCAGCGCCACCGCGAACAAGCCGTGGTCCAGGAACACCGCCCACCAGACGGTCCCCGGCGCCGCCGACCACGACGCCCGCTACGTGCGGGCCGGCCAGGCCACGTCGTACACCTATCTGACGGCGTCGAAGACCTGGCGGTCGCGGACCGTCACCAACTCCTACGACGACCACGGCATGATCACCTCGGTCGACGACACCGGTGACACCGCCGCGAACGGCGACGAGACGTGCGCCCGCACCTGGTACGCGCGCAACGAGAGCGCCGGCCTCACCGCCCTGGTCTCCCGGAGCCAGACCGTCGGCAGGCCCTGCTCCGTCCTCGACGCCTCCCTGTCCCTGCCCGCCGGTACCGACAAGCGCGGCGACGTCCTGTCCGACACCGCCTCCGTCTACGACGACCCCCAGGCCACCACCTGGAAGGCCGTGCAGCAGCCCGTCCAGGGCCAGGTCACCTGGGCCGGCCGGGCCACCGGCTACGCGGCCGCGCCCGACGCGCAGGGCCGGCGCATGCCGACCGGCTGGCAGACCGTCAGCCGGACCACCTACGACGCGCTGGGCCGCACCTCCGGCGTCACGGACGCCGGGGGCAGCACCACCACGACCGAGTACACGCCGCCCGCCGCGGGACCGCTGACGAAGACCGTCGTCACCAACGCCAAGGGCCACGACACCATCACCTTCCTCGACCCGCGGCGCGGTCTCGCCGAGCGCACCTACGACGCGAACCGCCGCAGGACCGAGCTGACCTACGATGCGATGGGCCGGCTGACCGCCGTGTGGCTGCCCAACCGCAACAAGGGCGCGGGCGACTCGGCCAACAGCACCTTCGGCTACCAGCTCAGCGCGACCAGGCCCTCCTGGGTGTCCACCGCGAAGCTCAAGGCCGACGGCAAGACCTACAACACCACCTACGACCTCTACGACGCGCTGCTGCGCAAGCTCCAGACCCAGTCGCCGACCCCGTCGGGCAACGGGCGCATCCTCACGGACACCCGCTACGACAGCCGCGGCCTGGCCTACGAGACGTCGGACGACATCTTCGACAGCACCAGCGCGCCCACCGGCACCTACACCCGCTCCGAGTACGGGGAGTCGCCCACCCAGACCCTCACCGACTACGACGGCGCCGAGCGGGAGACCACCCGTACCGTCTACTTCTACGGCCAGAAGCGCTGGACCAGCACGAGCGCGTACACCGGTGACTCCACCGCGACCTCGGCCCTCAAGGGCGGCACCGCCCGGCGGACCGTCGTGGACGCGCGCGGCAGGACCGTCGAGACCCGGCAGTACGCCGGACAGAGCCCCGCGGACGCCGACTTCGGCGGCACCGGCGGAGCCGCCCACACCTCCGTGCGCACCGACTACACCCTCGACGGCAAGGAGCGCCAGGTCACCGGCCCCGACGGGGCGAAGTGGAGCTACACGTACGACCTCTTCGGCCGGCGGACGGACATCACCGACCCCGACAAGGGCGCCGCGCACACCGACTACAACACCCTCGACCAGGCCGTGAAGGTCACCGACGCGGGCGGCAAGTCGGTGCTGACCGAGTACGACACGATCGGGCGCATCACCGGCACCTGGGCCGGCAGCAAGACCGCCGCCAACCAGCTGACCAAGCACACCTACGACGAGGTCGCCAAGGGCAAGCCGACGGAGTCGGTGCGCTACGTCGGCGGCACGGCCGGCAAGGCCTACACGCGCCGGGTCACCGCGTACGACAGTCTCGACCGGGCCGTGGCCACGGAACTCGTGCTCCCCGCCGACGACCCCCTGGTCAAGGCCGGGGTGCCGCAGACCCTGGCGAACACCAGCTACTACAACCTCGACGGAACCCTCCAGAACAGCACCGAGCCCGCGCTCGGCGGGCTGCCCGCGGAGACCGTCAAGCGCGGCTACACCGGCCTCGGCCAGGTGAAGTCCGTCAACGGCGCCACCGGGTACCTGCTGGACACCGACTACTCCGAACTCGGCATGCCCCAGCAGCTCGTCCTCGGCACGGCCGACACCGAGGAGCACAAGAAGACCTACGTCAACCACAACTACGAGGAGGGCACCGGCCGGCTGCTGCGCACCCGCGTCACCGACCAGACGCACGGCCTGGTCATGGACCTGAACTACACCTTCGACGAGGCCGGGAACATCACGGCCGTCGGCGACTCGGGCACGGCCGGCGGCACCAGGGCCGAGACGCAGTGCTTCGCCTACGACGGCTTCCGCCGCCTCACGGAGGCCTGGACCCCGTCCTCCCGCAACTGCGCCGACCAGCGGTCCACCACCGCCCTCGGCGGCCCGGCACCGTACTGGACCGGCTACACGTACGACGACGCCGGCCAGCGCAAGACCGAGACCGAGCACACCGCCACCGGTGACACCACCACGACTTACTGCCACACGGGCACGGCCGAGCACGCGGTGACCGGCACGACCACGAAGGGGGACTGCACCGCCCCGGAGAAGACCTACGACTACACCGCCACCGGCAACACCTGGCACCGCCCCGGCACCGGCGGCACACAGGAGCTCACCTGGTCCGCCGAGGGCAGGCTCACCAAGCTCACCCAGGGCACCCAGGCCACCGACTACGTCTACGACGCCGACGGCACCCTGCTGGTCCGCGCCGCCACCAACGGCGAGCGCGTGCTGTACGCCGGGGCCACCGAGGTCCACCTCCGCAAGGACGGCACCACCTGGGCCCAGCGCCGGTACGGCACCGAGGAGACGACCGTCGCCCTGCGCACCAACCAGGGCGGCGGCGTGAAGCTCTACTACCTCGCCGCCGACCACCACGGCACGCAGAACCTGGCGGTCGAGGCGGTCACGCAGGGCATCACCCGGCGCTACCTGAACGCCTTCGGCGAGGAGCGCGCCCAGACCGGCGGCGGCAGTTGGGTCGACGACCGCGGGTTCCTCGGCAAGACGCACGACAAGGACACCGGCCTGACCCACGTCGGGGCCCGCGAGTACGACCCGGTGCTCGGCGCCTTCGTCAGCGTGGACCCGCTGCTGGAACCGGAGAAGCACCAGTCCCTCAACGGCTACGGGTACGCCGAGAACAACCCGGTGACCCTGTCGGACCCCTCCGGCCAGAGCAACCAGTACTCGTGCACCATGGGCGTGGACTGCGGCATCGACGAGATCCTCGCCGACATGTTCGTCGCCGCGCCGTTCGACACGGGCGGCGGCGGGTCCGGCGGCGGCGGTGGCACCTCCGGGACCGCCGGGGCGACCTCGCTCCTGCCTCCGGGGGGTCTCAACCCGAGCCAGCTCCAGCCGTTCCAGTCCGTGCCGCTGCTGATGGGCCCGGACCCGATCCCGGTCGAGTACCAGCTGGACCCGAAGATCACCAAGCTCATCAGGATGATGATGGAGCGCCAGATCCACAACCGCCCGCCGATCGGCTCGCTCGCCAGCGACAAGCACGGCGGCGACGGCAAGGTGCGCAGCGGCGGCCCCTGGAACCTGGCCTTCCGCTGGCTGTGGGGCAGCCCGGAGATGAAGAACCGCACCTCCGACCTCTCCTACGACGGTGACGACGAGCTGACGCAGTCGCTGATCAAGAGCACCAGCATGGCCGACGCGCGCTCCACCATCGCCGCCGAGTACGCCTGGAGCGGCAAGAAGAAGGGCCGGGCGGACTACAGCACCACCAAGAACCGGGACAAGGACGACCTCAACTACCTCCAGATGGCCGGGGTCTACGCCTCCGACCTCGGCGGCCTGATCGTCGGCAAGGAGGACCGCAAGGCCCAGGGCGTGCTCGGCTCCTACGCCCTCACCTACGAGATCACCAAGACCAAGGGGGACACCCTGACCGTCCAGTACCATGCCTGGACCGACATCGACAATGAGTCGTTCGTGCCGGGACACCAGAAGTGGCAAGAGGTGTTCAACAAGACACCGCAGTACACGGGTGGCTACTTCGCCGGCTTCCGCGTCGACGTCAAGTGGCAGGAAACCATCTACCAGTAGGCCGGCATGAAGGTACGACGTACAGGCACGGCGATCGTGGTCCTTCCCTGCCTCGTCCTGCTCGGCATCTCCGCCCTGGCGGGCTGCGGGCCGGACGAGGGGGCCGAGCTCGGCTCCGACCAGCTCACGGGCGTCTGGCAGGGCACCGGGGGCGGCACGGTGCGGTTCGGGACCGACGGACGGTTCGAGATGTCCGGCATCCCGCGCGACGCCGTCGTCTTCAGCTTCAGCGACCCCCCGCCGGGCGACGGACGCCTGTCCGGCGGGGGCGAGTGGGAACTCGCCGGCGGCGATGGCACGAGCGGCACGATCGAGCTCGGGTTCGACGCCGGCGGGTCCTTCGCGGACGACAGCGAGGCGACGGTCCTCCAGGTCAAGGAGGCCGGCGACCGTCCGGTGCTGTACTTCGACACCGACGCCGACGAGGCGTACGGCTACGAGGTACGGCGCGTCACCTCCGGCTGACCACCGCGCCCGCGGCAACGACCTCTCACCCGGCCGCCGCGCCGGGTGAGAGCAACGTTCCCTGCCGGTCACCCGCAGCCCCACCGGCCCGAAACGCGCCCTTCCTACCTTCGGTGCGACCGAGCCCCGGAGCGCGTGGAGGCGTCATGAGAGTCCCTGGCGGCCGCTGGATCCAGCACTGGGATCCCGAGGACGAGACCTTCTGGCAGGAGACGGGGGAGCCGATCGCCCGGCGCAACCTGTTCTTCTCCGTCCTGTCCGAGCACATCGGGTTCTCGGTGTGGACGCTGTGGTCCGTGCTGGTGCTCTTCATGGGACCCGAGTACGGGCTGACACCGGCCGACAAGTTCCTGCTGACGTCCGTGGTGACACTGGTCGGGGCCGTCGTGCGGGTGCCGTACACCTTCGCCGTGGCGGTCTTCGGCGGGCGGAACTGGACGGTCGTCTCCGCCGGGCTGCTGCTCGTGCCGACCGTCGCCGCCTTCGCCGTCATGGAGCCGGGGACGTCCTTCTCGACCTTCCTCCTGGTCGGCCTGCTCGCCGGCATCGGCGGCGGCAACTTCGCCTCCTCCATGACCAACATCAACGCCTACTTCCCGATGCGGAAGAAGGGCTGGGCGCTCGGCCTCAACGCCGGGGGCGGGAACATCGGCGTGCCCGTCATCCAGCTCGTCGCGCTGGCCGTCATCGGGGCGGGCGGCGGACCCCGGGTGCTGCTCGGCCTCTACATCCCGCTGATCCTCGTGGCCGCCGTCCTCGCCGCCCGCCACATGGACAACCTCAGCTCCGTCAGGAACGACACCGGGGCCGCCAAGGACGCCGCCCGGGACGCGCACACCTGGATCATGTCCGTGCTGTACATCGGCACGTTCGGCTCGTTCATCGGCTACAGCTTCGCCTTCGGGCAGGTGCTGACGACCCAGTTCGGGCGCACCCCGCTCCAGGCCGCCTACCTCACCTTCGTCGGCCCGCTCCTCGGCTCGCTGATCCGGCCCCTCGGCGGCAGGCTCGCCGACCGGTACGGCGGCGCGCGGATCACGCTGGGCACCTTCGTCGCCATGGCCGCCGCCACCGCCGTACTCGTCGCCGCCGGCATGGCGAAGTCGCTGCCGCTGTTCGTCGCCGCCTTCGTGGTGCTGTTCGTGCTCAGCGGGCTCGGCAACGGGTCGACGTTCAAGATGATCCCCGGCATCTTCCAGAACAAGGCGCTCGCCCGGGGCCTGACGGGGGAGGAGGCCGTGGCGTACGGGCGGCGGCTCTCCGGGGCCTCCATGGGGCTGATCGGCGCGGTCGGCGCGCTCGGCGGCGTCGCCATCAACCTCGCCTTCCGGCAGTCCTTCCTCTCCGTCGGCTCCGGCACCGGCGCCTTCGTCGCGTTCCTCGCCTACTACGCCGTCTGCTTCGCCGTCACCTGGGCGGTATACCTTCGCCGCCCCGCCGTACCGATGCCGCACGGCCCGGCGGACGAGGCGGACCCGGCGGACGGCGCGGAGACGCGGGACCGGCTCGGCTACGCACAGGTATGACGTAACACTGGTGACACGCGGCGGAACCGAGCCCGTCACGCGCCGTTGACAGGCTCGGCCGCCGCACCGACACGTACGACGACCGGGACGAGAGCGATGGACGACGAACAGCAGCAGCCGGACCACGGCCCCCTCGCCGGTTTCACCGTGGGCGTGACCGCCGCGCGCCGGGCCGACGAACTGGGCGCGCTGCTCCAGCGGCGCGGTGCCGCCGTCCTGCACGCCCCCGCATTGCGGATCGTGCCGCTCGCCGACGACAGCGAGCTGCTGGCCGCGACCAAGCAGCTGATCGACCGGGCGCCGGACGTCGTCGTGGCCACCACCGCCATCGGCTTCCGGGGCTGGGTCGAGGCCGCCGACGGCTGGGGCCTCGGCGACGCCCTGCTGGAACGGCTGCGCTCGGTCGAACTGCTCGCGCGCGGGCCCAAGGTCAAGGGCGCGGTGCGCGCCGCGGGGCTGACGGAGCGGTGGTCGCCGTCCTCCGAGTCCATGGCCGAGGTGCTGGACCGGCTGCTGGCGGAGGGCGTCGACGGCCGCCGGGTCGCCGTACAGCTGCACGGTGAGCCGCTGCCGGGGTTCGTGGAGGCGCTGCGCGCGGGCGGCGCCGAGGTCGTCGGGGTGCCCGTCTACCGGTGGCTGCCGCCGGAGGACCTCGGGCCCGTGGACCGGCTGCTGGACGCCGCCCTTTCGCGGGGCGTGGACGCGGTGACGTTCACCAGCGCGCCCGCCGCCGCGTCCTTCCTGAGCCGTGCCGAGGAGCGCGGCCAACTCCCCGAGCTGCTCGCCGCGCTCGGGCACGACGTGCTGCCCGCCTGCGTCGGCCCGGTCACCGCGGTGCCGCTCCAGGCGCACGGCGTCGACACGCTCCAGCCCGAACGCTTCCGGCTCGGCCCGCTCGTGCAGCTGCTGTGCCGGGAGCTGCCGGGCCGGGCGCGCTCGCTGCCGGTCGCCGGGCACCGGGTGGAGATCCGCGGCCACGCCGTACTGGTCGACGGGGATCTGAGGGCGGTGCCGCCCGCGGGGATGTCCCTGCTGCGGGCGCTGTCCCGGCGGCCGGGCTGGGTCGTGCCGCGCGCCGAACTGCTGCGGGCGCTGCCGGGCGCGGGGCGCGACGAGCACGCGGTGGAGACGGCGATGGCCCGCCTCCGCACGGCCCTCGGCACCCCGAAGCTGATCCAGACGGTCGTCAAACGCGGCTACCGCCTGGCCCTGGACCCAGCGACGGACGCGAAGTACGCGGCGGACTGAGGGAGCGCCAGACTTGGCCGTCCCCAGCTGCGGGCAGTCGTGCCGCTGGGGCGGCAC
>NZ_WWHX01000550.1 GCF_009862125.1 Streptomyces sp. SID5910 | reverse complement strand
TAGCGGGCGGCGGGGACGTGGAGCGCGGCGCCGCGCTCGACGCCCTGCTGGGCCCACTCGAACACCGCCCGGACGCTCCAGCCCGGGCGCGGCCCGCTGGGACTCATCTGCCGCTGCCAGCGGTCGAAGCAGCCCGTCTCGTGGGCGGCACGCACGCGCGTGGCGATCGATTCGCGGGCGTCCTCCGCCCACAGGCGCCAGGGCCTGGGCTCGAACGCGTCGCGCACGGCGGCGGCCAGTTCGGCGTCGCCCTCGGGATCGCGCGGGAAGCGGGCCAGCACGGGCGCGGCGAGGGCGCGCAGCCCCGCGTCGTCGTCGCGCAGGGCCAGCTCGTCCAGGGCCCAGGCCCAGTTGACGCCGTGGGCCGCGTACCGGCGCAGCAGCTGGAGCGCGTCGAGCCTGCCGTAGGAGGCGAGGTGGCCGAGGACGGCGAGGGCCAGTCCGGTGCGTGACTCGTCGGAGTCGAGGACGTCCTCGGGGTCGAAGAGGTGGGTCTCGATCGCGTCCAGCTCGCCGTTCAGGTCGAGGTAGAGGCGGGCGTAGTAGAGGGAGCGGTTCTCCACCTGCCAGTCGTGGCGGGGATCGCGCAGCACGCAGTGGTTCAGCGCCGCGAGCGCCTCGGCGCGCGGGGCGGTGAGCGCGTGCAGCGTGCCGTCGCCGCGACCCCGTTGCAGCAGGCCGAGCAGGGTACCGCTGGGCGCTATGACCGGATCGAACATGGGAAACAGCCTCACATCAAGCGTCGACGCAACCGGGAACCACGCATTACCTGGCCGCGTGACAACACGTCGGGGCGCCCGCCGTCTCTTGCTTGCCGTGAACCATGTTTCTCTGCCTCTCGTCGGTGGCCCATGCGGGCCGCGTCACGGCCCGCGCGGTGCGGCAACACCTGCCCAGCCATCACGCCCGTGAACCACGTCGTCATGATGACCCGGCGGTCACATCTGCCGCGACCGAAATTTCGGCGGCCCCGTACCGCCTCCCCCGTTTGTTGTGTTTCCCCTGGTCAGCGTGGTGCGCCAGGGATGGATCGACCAGGGATCACGCGACCCCGAACAGCTCCAGCAGCTCGGTCCGGGCGAACATCCGCGCCGTGTCGACCGCCGACGGAGTGCCCGCGGACGGATCCGCACCGGCCTCCAGGAGGGCCTTGGTCACGGCCGTCTCCCCCTTGAAGGCGGCACCGGCGAGCGGGGTCTGGCCGCGGTCGTTGATCCGGTCCGCATCGGCGCCGCGGGCCAGCAGCTCGCGGACCGCGTCGGCGTGGCCGTGGTAGGCGGCGAGCATGACGAGGGAGTCACCCCGGTCGTTGGTGAGGTTGGCCGGAACACCGGCGTCCACATAGGCCACCAGCTCCTCGGTCCGCCCCTGCCGGGCCAGATCGAAGATCTTGGTCGCCAGCTCCACGACCTCGGGGTCGGGGGCTTCACTCATGGGCCGGACCACCTCTCACTCACGGACGTACGTACGTCGGGGACTGCGTGTGCGCACGGCCGCGAGCGGTGCGGCCGTACGAGTGAATCGCCAGGGTACTGGCTCGCGCCGCACATGAGCGGACGCGCCCGAGGCAAAGATCGTCACGGACCCGGCCGGGCGCAACCCCCGCGCGCGGCCGGACCGGGGACCGCTCCGCCACACGGGGCAAATTCATGAAAATTCCTCCATTTGCACCTTTAATCGTATGGATACATCCTGTGATCCTGGAAGTACTCATGGTGACTGTCCCCGCGAACCAGGAGAACTCACATGATCCTCTCGATCTCAGGCGTGGTCCTGCTCGGCATCGTCGTCTTCATCTTCTTCCGCAAGGACGGCCTCAAGGCCTCGCACGCGCTGGTCGCGGTCCTGTTCGGCTTCTACCTCGCCAGCACGGCCATCGCCCCGAGCATCAGAGCGGGCGGCGAGAGCCTGGCGGGCCTGCTCGGCGGAATCAAGTTCTGACGGCTCGGCCCGCCCGAAACCCGCACGTACGCACTCCCAGGAGGCAGCAGTGGCCCGGCGGCCCCTCCCCCGCATTCTGAGCAACGGCGGCGCACAGCTCGCCCGGAGCCGGGAGCTGGCCCGGACGGCGGCCGACAGCGCCACGGACGTCCTCCAGCCGCTCATCACGATCGGCCGCGGTCTGCGCCGGCTGGCCTCGGCCGCCCGGCGCAGATGGACCGAGACCCCCAAGGACCGGCGCGGCGCGCTGCTGTTCCTGGTGGCCTCCGTGGTCCTGGTGGTGGCGCTGGCGCCGTACGGCCCGCTGCTCGCCGTCATCGCCCTGATGACGGCGGCGGCGTGGCAGGGCAGGGACCGCACGCCGCCGGGGCCCCAGGGCCCCGACGACGCGCAGATCCAGCGCCTCAAGTCGCTCTACGAGGCGCTGGTCCCGTACTTCTCGAAGGCCGAGGACCCGGATCCGCTCTACGTCCACGGCGGCGCGTGGGAGAAGGCGTTCCCGGCGCACGAGTTCGACGGCACCGGCCGCATCACCGAACTGGTGATCCGCTACCCGGCGTACTTCACCGACGGGGAGGCGCAGTCCCGGGCGCGGATCGAGCACCTGCTCACCGCGAAGGCCGGCCGGGGCCGCGAGTACCACTACACGTGGGACGAGGAGGCCAACCACCTCACCGTCGCCGTGCTCCCGCCGCTGCCCACCGACATCGCCGCCCAGCGGTTCGTGACGGCACCGGGCGAGACGGTCCTCGGCTTCACCGACCCGACGCGCGTGCAGCGCACCCTGCCGCTCACCCACGGCGAGGAGCAGCGGGACGTGCCGCCGGTCGTCTGGCGCACGGGCATCCGCTCCACCGAGCCGCATCTGCTGGTCCTCGGGCAGCCGGGCACCGGCACCTCCACCCTGCTGCGCTCGATCGCCCTCCAGGCCCTGCACCACGGCGACCTGGTCATCGTGGACGGCGGCGGCACCGGCGAGTACGCCTGTCTCACCGGACGCGACGGCGTCCTGGCCGTCGAGTGCGGCCTCGCCGGGGCGCTGACCAGCCTGGAGTGGGCCGCCCACGAGACGGAGCGCAGGCTGATCGCCGTCAACCGGGCCCGGCAGGAAGGCAAGCCGGCGCCCGACGACACCCGACGGCCCCTGTGGGTCCTCGTGGACCGGCCGAGCGCGTTCACGCACCTCGCCGCGGCGGACGGCCGCCGGGATCCCCAGTCCCTCCTCCAGATCCCGCTGCGGCACGGCCGGGCGGCGCACGTGACGGTGGTCGTCGCCGATCAGCTGGACGCGCTGGACGGCCTGGTCGACGCCGTACGGCAGCACACGCGCGCGCGGGTGGTGCTCGGTCCGGCCACGGCCGACGAGCTGACGGCCGTGCTGGGCGCCGCCCCGCACACGACGCCCGTCGACCAGGTGCCGCCCGGCCGCGGCTACGCCCGCCTCGGCACGGGCCCGGTGCACCGGCTCCAGGTGCCGGCCACGCCTGACCCCTACGACGACGCGACGAGCGACGCGCAGCGGCAGGCGGTCCTCGAGCTGCTGCCGCCGCGCACGACGCCCGCCGACGGTGAGCAGGCGTCCGTGCCCGCGAAGGCCAGGCCGCACACGATCCTGATCAAGACGCAGGGCACTCCGGTCGAGACCCGGACCGTCGCCACCGAGGGCACGGCAAGGCTGGAGCCCCGGTCCGCGCCCGAGGAGACCGACGGCACCGAGGACACCAAGAACGCCGACGACACCGAGGACACCTCCGACAAGCCGGACCCCGAACCCGAGCCGGCCGCCGCCGCAGCGGACAGGGCCACCGTCGAGGCTCCCCGCACCGAGAAGGCACCGGCCGGACCGACCACCGCGGACCCGGTTCCCGCCGAGGCCGTCGCCGTGGAGGCCGCCCCCGCCAAGGCCGTCGCGGCGGAGACGACCTGACCCGCGGCCCGGCCGTCAGGTGTCACCCCGCCCGGCCGGGCCACAAGCCGGCACCCCCACGCCCCCGGCGAGTCCCCGCCGGGGGTGCGGCGCGTCCCGGCTAGGCCACGAAGGTCCGGGGCGCCTCGCTCCCGCCGGCGCCGCCCTTCTCCACCAGCCGGGCCGCCGCGGCCAGCCGTGCGGCCGCCTCCTCGGCCACCGGCCCGCCGACGGTGAACGGCAGCCGGACGTATCCCTCGAACGCCCCGTCGACCCCGAACCTCGGCCCGGACGGCACCCGCACCCCGACCCGCTCCCCCGCCTCGGCGAGCCGCGAGCCCGAGAGCCCGCCGGAGCGCACCCACAGGGTGAGGCCGCCGCGCGGCACCTCGAACTCCCAGTCCGGCAGCTCGCGCCGCACCGCCGCCACCAGCTCGTCCCGGTTCTGCCGGGCCTGCTCGCGGCGCATCCGCACCGCCTGCTCCCAGCCGCCCGTGCTGAACAGCCAGTTCACCGCCAGCTGCTCCAGCACCGGCGTGCCCAGGTCGGCGTAGGCGCGCGCGGCGACCAGGCTGCGGATCACGTCGGGGGCGGCGCGGACCCAGCCGATGCGCATGCCGGCCCAGAAGGCCTTGCTGGCGGAGCCGACGGTGACGACCGTGGAGCCGGCCGGGTCGAAGGCGCACACGGGGCGCGGCATCTCGACGTCGTCCTCCAGCCACAGCTCGCTCATCGTCTCGTCGGCGACGAGGACGGTGCCGGCCGACCGGGCCGCGTCCACCAGCCGCCGTCGCTGGTCGTCGTCGGCGAGCGCGCCGGTGGGGTTGTGGAAGTCGGCGACGACGTAGGCGATGCGGGGCGCGGCCTCGCGCAGCACCTGCCGCCAGCGGTCCACGTCCCAGCCGGTGAGGCCCTCGGCCATCGCGACGGGGACCAGCCGCGCCCCGGCCTCCCGCATGAGCTGGAGGATGTTGGCGTACGACGGCGACTCGACGGCGATGCGCTCGCCGCGTCCCCCGAAGAGGTGGCAGATCGCGTCGATGGCGCCCATGGCGCCGGTGGTCACCATGATCTGCTCGGGCATGGTCGGGATGCCGCGCGCGGTGTAGCGCTCGGCGATCATCGACCGCAGCGCGGGCAGCCCGGCCGGGTAGTCGCCGTGGGTGTGCGCGTAGGGCGGCAGCTCCTCCAGGGCGCCCTGCACCGCGCGGGTGAGCCAGGGTTCGGGCGCGGGCAGCGCCGCGCAGCCGAGGTCGATCATCGAGCCGAGGGCCTCGGGCGGCAGGGGCTCCAGGCCGCGCGCGGGCAGCGGGTTCCCTGCCGGTACGGCGGTCCAGCTGCCGGCACCGCGGCGGGACTCCAGGAAGCCCTCGGCGCGCAGGGCCTCGTAGGCGGCGGCGACCGTGGTGCGGCTGACGGTCAGGGCGAGGGCCAGCTCGCGTTCGGCGGGCAGCCGGGCAGCGACCGGCACCCGGCCTTCGAGGACGAGCAGCCGGATGCCGTCGGCGAGCGCGCGGTAGGCGGGCGGGCGGCGGGTGCCGGGTCCTGCCGGGCGGTCCTGCTGGGAGCCGAGCAGCCGGGCGAGCTGGGCCGCCCCCACGGCCGAGGTCCACTGTGCCATGGAAATCAGTCCACCTTCCCCGAATTGGCCATGGTTGGCCCTGCTTCTCACGCCACAGGGTGTCATGCAGCAGGCCACTACCACCACACAGGGGGGACGTCTTGTCCAGTCGATCCGGGCACGGTCATCTCACGCGGCGACTGACACAGCTCTACGGCGGTCTCGTGCTCTACGGCGCGAGCTCGGCGCTGCTGGTCAGGTCCGGGCTCGGCCTGGAGCCGTGGAACGTGCTGCACCAGGGCCTCGCCGAGCGCACGGGCCTGTCCATGGGCGTGGTGCTGACCCTCGTGGGCGCGGCCGTGCTGCTGCTGTGGATCCCGCTGCGTCAGCGGCCGGGCCTGGGCACGGTCTCCAACGTGCTGGTGATCGGCGCCGCGATGGACGCCACACTGGCCGTGGTGCCCGACGCCCACGGCTGGACGCTGCGGATCGCCATGATGACGGCCGGGATCGTCCTGAACGGCGCGGCGACCGGGCTGTACATCGCGGCCCGGTTCGGTCCGGGTCCGCGGGACGGCCTGATGACGGGCCTGAACCGGCGCACGGGCCTGTCGGTGCGGCTGGTGCGCACGGTCCTGGAGGTCACCGTCGTGGCGACGGGCTTCGTCCTCGGCGGCACGGTCGGCGTCGGCACCCTGCTGTACGCCCTGTCGATCGGACCGCTCGCCCAGGTCTTCCTGCGGGTGTTCGCCGTGCCGGCGGCGCCGGAAGGCAGCACCGTGGTTGCCTCGGCTCAGCCCCCGCGCGCGATACTGCGGCGGTGACCACCCCGATACGCCACCCGTACCTCGACCATCCCGGCCCGATCGCCTTCGCCCACCGGGGCGGTGCCGCGGACGGCCTGGAGAACACGCTGCGCCAGTTCCGGCGCGCGGTCGAGGCGGGCTACCGGTACATCGAGACGGACGTCCACGCCACGCGGGACGGCAAGCTCGTCGCCTTCCACGACGCGACCCTGGACCGGGTCACGGACGGGGCCGGCCGGATCGCCGACCTGCCCTGGGAGGAGGTGGGCCGCGCGCGCGTGGCGGGCGAGGAGCCGGTGCCCCTCTTCGAGGAGCTGCTGGAGACCTTCCCCGAGGTGCGCTGGAACATCGACGTGAAGGCGGAGCCGGCTCTGCGGCCCCTCCTGGAGCTGGTCCGGCGGAGGGACGCCTGGGACCGGATCTGCGTCGGCTCGTTCTCCGAGGCCCGGGTCGTGCGCGCGCAGCGGCTGGCCGGACCGCGCCTGGCGACCTCGTACGGCACCCGGGGGGTGCTCGGCCTGCGGCTGCGCTCCTGGGGCGTGCCGGCCGCGCCGCGCCGCTCGGCGGTGGCCGCGCAGGTGCCCGAGGCCCAGTCGGGCATCCCGGTGGTGGACCACCGGTTCGTGCGCGCCGCCCACGCGCGCGGGCTCCAGGTGCACGTGTGGACGGTGAACGATCCGGCCCGTATGCACCGGCTCCTGGACCTGGGAGTGGATGGCATCATGACCGATCACATCGACACACTGCGCAAGGTCATGGAGGACCGCGGCGTCTGGGTCTGACCCTCCGGGACCCGTGGCCGGGGCACCGGCGGCGGCGCGCGTTCACGGGGAAGCGAGGGCACGGGTGGGCATCGACACCGTGCGGACGGACGAGGCCGACGGGGCGGCCGACCGGCGGCGCGAGCAGCGCGGCTGGTACTTCTACGACTGGGCGTGCTCGGTCTACTCGACGAGCGTGCTCACCGTGTTCCTGGGGCCCTATCTGACGTCGGTCGCCGAGTCGGCGGCGGACGCGGACGGCTATGTGCACCCCCTGGGCATTCCGGTGCGTTCCGGGTCCTTCTTCGCGTACTCGGTGTCCCTGTCGGTGATCGTGGCAGTGCTGGTGATGCCTGTGGTGGGCGCAGCCGCCGACCGCACGGGCCGCAAGAAGCCGCTGCTCGGGGCCGCCGCGTACACCGGGGCGGCGGCGACGGCCGCCATGTTCTTCCTCGACGGCGACCGCTATCTGCTGGGCGGCCTGCTGCTGATCGTCGCGAACGCCGCGCAGTCGGTGGCGATGATGCTCTACAACTCCTACCTGCCGCAGATCGCGCCGCCCGAGGAACGCGACGCGGTCTCCTCGCGCGGCTGGGCCTTCGGCTACGCGTCCGGATCGCTGGTCCTGGTCGCGAACCTGATCCTCTACACCGCCCACGACTCCTTCGGGCTGAGCGAGAGCGCGGCGGTCCGCGTCTGCCTCGCCTCGGCCGGGCTGTGGTGGGGGGCCTTCGCGCTCATACCGCTGCGGCGGCTGCGCGACCGCCGCGTCCCCGCCCGGGAGGGGGCCCTGCCCGGCTTCCGGCAGCTGGCGGCGACCGTCCGCGACATGCGCCGCCGCCCGCTGACCCTGGCCTTCCTGCTGGCCTATCTGGTCTACAACGACGGCATCCAGACGGTGATCTCCCAGGCCTCGGTCTACGGCTCCGAGGAGCTGGGACTCGGGCAGTCCACGCTCATCGTGGCCGTGCTGCTGGTCCAGGTGCTGGCGGTGGTGGGCGCGCTGGCGCTGGGCCGGCTGGCCCGGACGTACGGCGCCAAGCGCACGATCCTCGGATCACTGGTCGCCTGGACGGTGACGCTCGCGGCCGGGTACTTCCTGCCGGCCGGGGTGCCGGCGTGGTTCTTCGTGCTGGCGGCGGGCATCGGCCTCGTCCTCGGCGGCAGCCAGGCGCTGTCCCGCTCGCTCTTCTCGCACCTGGTCCCGCCCGGCAAGGAGGCCGAGTACTTCTCCGCGTACGAGATGAGCGACCGCGGCATGAGCTGGCTCGGGCCGCTGCTGTTCGGGCTCACCTACCAGCTGACCGGGAGCTACCGGGACGCGATCATCTCGCTGGTGGCGTTCTTCGTCATCGGTTTCGTCCTGCTCGCGCGGGTACCGGTCCGGCGTGCGATCGGCGACGCGGGCAACCCGGTACCCGAAAGGATTTAGCACTCGACACGAAAGGGCTGTAGTGTACGCGTTTGGCCTGCCAGGCGTACCGTTACTGCGCGTCAAAGGTGCCGAAACGCTATGTCGCATCTGGTGACAGAGGTGACAAACCGGACGTCGGCGGGTACTGCACTGGTTGCAAGGCTGCGGCTGCGACGGCGACGCAGGGCCCGGAACGGGGACTCCGGACGGGAATCTTTACCGCCGCCCGGACGTTGACCGGATGACGACGACAGCGACACCTGTCCTGTGGGCGACAAGCCCGGGAGGCACGATTCATGAGTGAGCGAGCTCTTCGCGGCACGCGCCTCGTGGTGACCAGCTACGAGACGGACCGCGGCATCGACCTGGCCCCGCGCCAGGCCGTGGAGTACGCATGCGAGAAGGGACATCGATTCGAGATGCCCTTCTCGGTCGAGGCGGAGATCCCGCCGGAGTGGGAGTGCAAGGTCTGCGGGGCCCAGGCACTCCTGGTGGATGGCGACGGCCCTGAGGAGAAGAAGGCCAAGCCCGCGCGTACGCACTGGGACATGCTGATGGAGCGGCGCACCCGCGAGGAACTCGAAGAGGTCCTCGAGGAGCGACTGGCCGTTCTGCGCTCCGGCGCGATGAACATCGCGGTTCATCCGCGGGACAGCCGCAAGAGTGCGTAGTCCCTGCGGGGGCTGAGCCGGGCTTTCAGCGAAGCAAGCGATCGCGGGCGCCGTACGTGGTTTCACGTACGGCGCCCGCGCTTTGTCATGGGCGCCCTCGCCGGGTGCGGCCCGCTCAGCGCGTCAGCGGCGGGCGGGGGTCCTGTGGGGCGTCGCCCGGCTCGTCCCGGATCACCTCGCCCTGGACGACCTTGCCGTCCGGGCGGTGCATGCGGGCCTGGCGGAAGGCGTCACCCAGGGTGCCCGAGCGGGCTTCGCCGAGCTTCCGCTCGAAGGTCCGCTGCGTGTACCGGCTCACGGCCTTCTGGACCGGGGGCAGCAGGAGGAGCAGTCCCAGCGCGTCCGAGATCATGCCGGGGATCATCAGGAGCAGGCCGCCCAGCATCGTCAGCCCGTTGCCCTCGCTGTTGGCTCGGGGCCCCGGCGTCGCGCCGGGCTGCTGCTGTTGCAGCGTCTCGGTGAGGTCGCGGAAGGCCCGGCGGCCGGCCCGCTTGATGACCACGGAGCCGAGCACCACGCCGGCGACCAGGATCAGGAAGACCACCCAGCCGCTCGACGCGCCCGCGACCACGGTCAGCAGCCAGATCTCCAGCACGAGCCAGGCGGCCAGGCCCAGCGGCAGATACGTGCGCAGCCGGGAGCGCCGGGGCCGGGCGGGGGGCCTGGGGGTCTGAGCGCCTGTCGTCATACCCCCAGTGTGCCTGGGCCCGGCTCAGCGCGGGATAAGGGGATGATCAGGCCTTCTCGTCCGGCGCGGACGGCTGTGCCGGAGCGCTCTCCCCGGCCGGCCCGGCATCGGCGCCCTGGCCGCCCGGCTCGTCAACCGGCCGGTCGGCGGGTCCGCCGGGCTTGTCGGCGGGCTCGTCGGGCCCGTCAGCGGCCTTCTCGGGCCTGCCGGCGGCCTTCTCGGGCCTGTCTGGGGTCTTGTCGCGGCCGAGGACCTTGCCGACCCTCTCCCCCACGCCCCACGTGGTGACCCGCCACAGGGCCTCCACGAGGATGTCGCGGCTCATCTTGGAGTCGCCGAGTTCGCGCTCGACGAACGTGATGGGCACCTCGACGACGTGGTAGCCGGCCTTGACCGCCCGGCGGGCCAGGTCGACCTGGAAGCAGTAGCCCTGCGAGGCGACCTCGTCCAGGCCGAGCCCCTCCAGGGTCTCCCGGCGGAAGGCGCGGTAGCCGCCCGTGATGTCGCGCAGCGGCAGGTCGAGCGCCAGGCGCGAGTACATGCTGCCGCCGCGGGAGATGAACTCCCGGGACCTGGGCCAGTTCACCACTCGGCCGCCGGGCACCCAGCGGGAGCCGAGCACCAGGTCGGCGCCCTTGAGCGCGGTCAGCAGCCGGGGAAGCTCCTCGGGCTGGTGGGAGCCGTCGGCGTCCATCTCGACCAGTACGCCGTACCCGTGCTCCAGGCCCCAGCGGAAGCCCGCGAGGTAGGCGGCGCCCAGCCCCTCCTTGCCCTTGCGGTGCAGGACCTGGACGTGGTCGTCCCCGGCGGCCAGTTCGTCGGCGAGCTTGCCGGTGCCGTCGGGGCTGTTGTCGTCGGCCACGAGCACGTGGGCCTCGGGGACCGCCTCGCGCACGCGCCCGACGATCGCCTTGATGTTCTCCGCCTCGTTGTAGGTCGGGATGATCACCAGGGCCGTGCCCAGGGGGCCGAACCGCCTCCCTTGGTCCGCTGCCGCGAGCGTCCCGTCGCCGTCGTTCACTGCTGCCCCTTCATGTCCGTACGCAGAGGTCCACCATAGTGGCCGCGGCCTGCGATGACGTGACAGGACGTTCGATTGGTGGTGTCGGCGCCACAGAACGTGGGTAGGGATGCGCGTTTCGGACCGTTCCGCGGCGGATGGGGGCCCGGCGCCCTTCGGGCCGACCTGGGGCCCGCTGGCTGCGGGTCGACCGAAAGCCGTTGTCTACTGAGCGCCCGGGCCCCACCCGGGTCACACCTCCCGACCGGCCGTATCGTTCCCCCGCCGTGGCGCGAGCGCTGAGCCTGGCTCCCAGTGGCGGTGCGCCGGTGCGGCACACCGTCCCTGACGCAGCGGCGCCGCGGCGAGTGCGCGGAGGTTTCCCGGTCGGGCGTCCGGTGGTGGACTCCGCCGAACCTACCGGCCCTCCGCCGTCGCCTGTCAACAGTCGTTCGACCTGCGGTTTTCGTACCAATGCCCAGGTCAGCGCGGCGGCGGCCCGGTGTGTGCGGGCCTGAAGATCACCGCCCCGTCGGCCGTGGAGATCACTCGCCCGGCCGTACGAAGACCGTCCGGCCGCCCACCACGGTGCGCAGGCAGACCGGCAGGTCCCGGCCCGGGGTGAGGTCGGGCAGGCCGGGGGTGCCGGAGCGCGGGTCCGTCGACCAGCGCGCGACCCGGTCGTCGGGGGCCTGGACCACCAGCTCGCCGGTGCGCCAGACGGCGTAGTCCGCGGGCGCACCCGGCACCAGGACGCCCGCGTCGTCCCGGCCGATCGCCCGCCAGCCGCCGCGCGTATGCGCGGTGAAGGCGGCTCGCACCGAGACGCGGTGCTCCGGGGTGCGGTGGAAGGCCGCGGCGCGGACGGTGCCCCACGGGTCGAGGGGGGTGACCGGGCTGTCGGAGCCGAAGGCGAGCGGGACACCGGCGCGCAGCAGGGCCGCGAAGGGGTTGAGGGTGCGGGCCCGCTCGGCGCCCAGCCGCTGGGCGTACATGCCGTCCTCGCCGCCCCACAGCGCGTCGAAGGCGGGCTGCACGGAGGCGGTCAGGCCCAGCTCGGCGAAGGCCGCGACGGTCTCCGGGGTGAGCATCTCGGCGTGTTCGACGCGGTGGCGGGCGGCGCGGACGCGGGCGAAACCGACCTTCTCGGCGGCGGCGCGCACGCCCTCCACGACGGCGGTCACGGCGGCGTCGCCGATGGCGTGGAAGCCCGCCTGGAGGCCCGCCTCGGTGCAGGCGACGACGTGCGCGGCGATGTCGGCGGCGTCCAGGTAGGCGGTGCCGGTGTGGGCGGCGTCGGTGTGGGCGGCGTCGGCGTACGGCTCGTGCAGGCAGGCGGTGCCCGAGCCGAGGGCGCCGTCGACGAAGAGGTCGCCGGCGGCGCCGACCGCGCCCAGCTCCCGCGCCTTGTCGACGTCCTGTTCGGCCCAGTAGCCGATCACGCGCGGCCCGTCTCCCGCGGCGGCGAGGCGCAGCAGTCCGGTGAGGTCGTCCTCGGAGGAGATCTCCGGGCCTGCGCACTCGTGAACGCTTCCGATGCCGAGAGAGGCGGCGTGCGCGAGGGCGGCGCGCTGGGCCTCGGTGCGCTGGGCGGGGGTGAGGGCGCCCAGCGCGGTGGCGCGCGCGGCGTGGTGGTCGCCGGCGGTGAGCGGGCCGTCCGTACGGGCGACGTCGCCGGGGACCAGGTCGAGCAGCGCGGTGGTGACGACCGCGGAGTGGACGTCGATACGGCTGAGGTAGAGGGGCCGGCCGCCGGTGGCCTCGTCCAGTTCCGCGCGGGTCGGGGGCAGGGCCTCGGGCCAGCGGGAGGCGTCCCAGCCGTGTCCGAGCAGGACCCGGTCGCCGGGGCGGGCGGCGGCGAAGTCCCGGACGAGGGCGAGGGCGGCCTCGCGGGTGGGGGCGCCGGACAGGTCGAGGCCGGTGAGGGCGAGGCCGGTGGACGTGGTGTGCACGTGTGCGTCGGTGAACGCCGGGGTGACCAGCGCGCCGTCCAGGTCGATCACCTCGTCCACGCCGTCCGCGAAGGCGTCCGCGGCGCCCTCGGAGCCGACCCAGGCGACCTGGCCGCGCTCGACGACCATGGCCGTCGCGAAGGGGTCGGCGGGACTGTGGACCTCGCCGCGGCGCAGCAGGACGGTGGCGGGCGGGGTGGTGGACTGACTCATGGACACCAGTCTCGCCCCTCGCGCCGGGCGGCCCGCACGCAGGTCGGCGCCGCGCGGGGCCAGGGCGTCCGGGTGGGGTCAGATCCGGGGCGGGCGGGCCTCGTAGGGCGTCGAGAGGACCACGGTGGTCCGGGTCGAGACGCCGGCCAGGGAGCGCACCCGGGCGAGCAGTTCCTCCAGCTCGTGCGGGGTGGCCACACGCACCTTGAGGATGTAGTTCTCGTCGCCCGCCACGCTGTGGCAGGCCTCGATCTCGGGGACCCCGGCCAGCCGGTCGGCGATGTCGTCGGGCGCGCTGGGGTCGAACGGTTTCACGGAGATGAAGGCGGTCATCGGGAGCCCGACGGCCTCCGGGTCGACGACCGCGGCGTATCCGCGGATGACGCCACGCTGTTCCAGCCGCCGCACCCGCTGGTGCACGGCCGACGTGGACAGGCCCGTGGCCTTGCCCAGGTCTGTGTAGCTCATCCGCCCGTCCTTGACGAGCAGCTGCACGATCTGTCGGTCCAGCTCCTCCATGGCGCAAGAACCTACAGTGCGCTTGATCTCCACGGATACCTGAGCGGCCCAGGTCATGCCCGGTTCGTGATGTGGGCGGCGTCCGACGGTCGGCACGGCGGGGACAAAACCACCGCACCGGGCACCTGCGAGCGGCATGTGACCAACACCACACCTTCCGGTCCGTCTCCGTGATGTTCTCGTGATTACCCGTGAGGGCGGACGGGAAGTGCTTGCTGTGGCCGAGACCGCAGTGCCGTCACGGCCCAGCCCGAGGGGGAGAATCCCATGCAGAGTCTTAAGCGCCCTGGCCGTACCGCGCCCAAGCGGCAGCAGCCCGTCGTCGAATCCGTGCCGGAGGGCGTCGATCCCGACGCCTTCGACGACGAGGAACTCGACGCCTACGACACCTTCGAGATGTACCGGGTGATCTGCCCGGACTGCGCGCAGCCCATCGCCCTGCTGGCGGACGAGGAGGTGCTGCCGGAGCACGCGCTGTGCGCCTCGCCGTGGAACCCGTTCGGGCTGACCGTCTGCGCGGGCACCGGACGCAGGGCCACCGAGGCGCGTCCCGCGGACGAGTCCTCCCGGCCCCACGAGCAGGACACCGCCCTGCTGTTGACGCTGCCGCACGGTCTCGACTGGCGGACCCAGCCCTTCTCCCACGTCGGCGGCCCGGGCTCGCGCCCGATGCGCGTGCCGACGATGCGGCGCGCGGCCGCCTGAGCGACCGCGTCCCGGGGCAGCCCGGGGCGCCGCTTCTCGCACGCTTCCTTCCGCGCCACGGCACGCAGACCGCCGTGGCGCGGACAGGTGTGCCACGAGGTCCCGTGAACGGGGCGGCGAACCCGTGAACGCACGCCCGATTCCGCGGGCCGGTGACCTGACCGCGCCGCGCCGCGTTGCCCTGGCATGACTCCCACGTACTCGGCGACCGGGAGCCGGCGCCGCGTGTTCGTGCCGGTACCGACGGGACAGGTGCCACCGGCTCCGCAGCCCCCGGACCCGCCGATCTACCGCGAGTTGATGCGGACCTGGGCCGACCGCGGCCGCACCCTGCCGGGGCGGGACGACCCGGAGTGGGTCAGGCTCGCCGAGCCCCCGCGCGGGCTCGGCGACGTCGTGGCGACCGGTGACTTCAGTGTCACCGGCACCTTCAGCGTTCCTCGGGCCCCGCGAGGTGACGGGCGATGACCATCCGCTGGATCTGGTTGGTGCCCTCGACGATCTGGAGCACCTTCGCCTCGCGCATGTAGCGCTCGGCCGGGAAGTCCGCGGTGTAGCCGTAGCCGCCGAGGACCTGCACGGCGTCGGTGGTGACCCGCATCGCCGTGTCGGTGCAGAAGAGCTTGGCCATGGCGGCCTGCTTGGCGAACGGCAGTCCGGCGTCGCGCAGCCGTGCCGCCGTCAGGTACAGCGCGCGGCCGGCCTCGACCTGGGTGGCCATGTCGGCGAGCATGAAGCGCAGCCCCTGGAAGTCGGAGATCGGCTTGCCGAACTGGCGCCGCTCGGCCGCGTAGGAGACCGCCTCGTCCAGGGCCGCCTGGGCCACGCCGATCGCGCAGGCGGCGATGCCGAGCCGCCCGGAGTCGAGCGCGGAGAGGGCGATCGCGAAGCCCTGCCCCTCCTCGCCGAGCCGCCGCGCGTCGGGGACCCGCACGCCGTCGAGGTGGACCTGGGCGGTGGGCGAGCCCTTGAGGCCCATCTTCTTCTCCGGCACCGCGACGCTCAGCCCCTCGGCGTCGCCGGGGACCAGGAAGGCGGTGATGCCGCGCGGGCCGTCGACGCCCGTGCGGGCCATGACGGTGTAGAAGTCGGCGATGCCGCCGTGGGTGATCCACGCCTTGGTGCCGGTGAGCACCCAGCTGTCGCCGTCGCGCACGGCCTTGGTGCGCAGGGAGGCGGCGTCCGAGCCGGAGGCGGGTTCGGAGAGGCAGTAGGCGCCGAGCAGGCCGCCGCCGAGCATCGCGGGCAGGTGCTCGACCTGCTGCTCCTTGGTGCCGTAGGCGGCGAGCGCGTAGGAGGCGAGGGTGTGCACGCTGACGCCGAGGCCGACGGTGAGCCGGGCCGCGGCGAGTTCCTCCAGGACCTGGAGGTAGACCTCGTAGGGCTGCTCGCCGCCGCCGTACTCGGCGTCGTAGGGCAGGCCGAGGAGGCCGGAGTCGGAGAGCAGGGTGAAGACCTCGCGCGGGAAGCGTCCGGCGTCCTCCTCCTCGGCCGCGCTCGGGGCGATCTCACGCTGCGCGATGTCGCGGACGAGCGAGATCAGATCCCGTGCCTCGTCCGTGGGCAGTTGCCGGTCCACCGGCTGCGGGGCGCGGTCGGGCATGGCGACGCTCTCCTCCCTGTCGGGCACATCGGCGGACGTGCGCCTTGGGTGGAGGCGGCGCCGCCTGGTCGTTCGGGCCTGGCCGATGCTCGCACTCCCGGGTCGCGGAAGCGGCTGACCAGCGGCTGTGCGCTGTGAGTATGCCCGATCGGACGTATGGAGTCACCAGTTAACGACCGCTTACTTCAAGAAATCTCCGGCCAGGTCACGGAGCCTCGAACCCCCCCGTCCGTGGGGGCCATTTGGTCCGAACCATTGACCGCACTGGTCTAGTCCTCCTACGGTGACGGCCGAGCGCGCTTACTGCGTTCATGCCAATCGGCGAGCGTTCTCTCTTCCCCCCACGAGGAGACACCCGATGCACGTCCCGCACCTCCCCCGCGCCCCCTTCCGGGCGCTCCTGTCCGCCCTGTGCACCGCCGCTCTCGGCGCCGGGCTGCTCGCCGGCGCGAGCGCCGCGACGGCCACGGGCGGCGCCACGGCAGCGCCGGCGGCCCCCGCCGCACAGGCAGCGGCCGGCTCCAAGGTCGTCGGCTACTTCACCGAATGGGGCACCTACGACCGCAAGTACTACGTCAAGAACATCGAGACGTCCGGCTCGGGCGCCAAGCTCACCCACATCAACTACGCGTTCGGCAACGTCACCGGCGGCAAGTGCGCCATGGGCGACGCCTACGCGGCCACCGACCGGGCGTACACCGCGGCGGAGTCCGTCGACGGCGCCGCCGACACCTGGGACCAGCCGCTGCGCGGCAACTTCAACCAGCTGC
>NZ_WWHX01000549.1 GCF_009862125.1 Streptomyces sp. SID5910 | reverse complement strand
GGGACCATCCCCGCGGGTGCGGGGAGCAGCGCGGAGGATGAGACCCCCTGATGGCCGCACAGGGGCCATCCCCGCGGGTGCGGGGAGCAGGTCCATCGGGGCTGCGGTGGGCTTGTCGGCGGGGGGCCATCCCCGCGGGTGCGGGGAGCAGTGCTGATCCGCAGCGCGGCCATCTACGTGGCCGGGGCCATCCCCGCGGGTGCGGGGAGCAGCT
>NZ_WWHX01000548.1 GCF_009862125.1 Streptomyces sp. SID5910 | reverse complement strand
TCCCGTCCCCGGCTGGTGGAACTGCCCACCTACGCCTTCCAGCGAGACCGGTACTGGATGGAGTCCGCTCCGGAAGGCGTGGGTGACATCATCCCTGGCTCGGCTGATTCCGGTTTCTGGGATGCGGTGGAGCGTGGGGATGCGTCGGAGGTGGCGGATCTGCTGGCGTTGCCGGCGGATGGTGAGTCGCTGACGGCGGTGTTGCCGGCGTTGTCGGCGTGGCGTCGGCGGGATCGTGAGTGGTCGGCGGTCGAGGGCTGGCGTTATCGGGTGGCGTGGTCGCCGGTGACGGTGGCCTC
>NZ_WWHX01000006.1 GCF_009862125.1 Streptomyces sp. SID5910 | reverse complement strand
TCCGGTGAACCGGCCCAGCTCGTCCCGCTCCGCCGGGTGCAGGCGTGGCAGGCATGCCTCCACGGTGCCGAGCGGGCAGATCCGCTGGACGTCGACGCCCACGGGGCGTGCGGCGACGGCGACGGCGACGAGGCCGTGGCTGTGCGAGAGCGAGAACCAGGGCAGCGGGGCGTCGCGCAGCACCGGGCGGCCGTGGGGCCGCTCACGGGCGAGGCGGATGTCGGCGGGGGCCTGGCCGGTGTAGCGGGCGAGGACGGTACGCAGCGCCACGTGCGCCCGCACGTACCGCCCCCGTCCGGCCGGGGTGGGGAAGCTCCGGGCACGATGCCGCTCGGCGGCGTCGAGGATGCCGTACGCCGAGGAGACCTCGGGGGACGGTGCCTCGGGCAGCAGCCAGAGGTCCACGACGCCCTCCCCCGGCAGGTCGTCCGCGTCCGGGCTCCTCACGGTCGCGCCCGCTGCTCCTCGGCCGGGAGTACCGGCCACGCGTCGGGCTCCCGCGCCTCGCCGCGGCTGCCGACGGCCAGCGCCACGGCGCCCGCGACGAGCGTGACCAGCCCGCCGGTCAGGAACCCGGCCCGGGCTCCCCCGTGTTCCATGATCCGGCCCAGCAGCAGGGCGCCCAACGGCGTCGACCCCTGGAGGATCAGGGTGTACAGGGCGAGGACCCGGCCGCGGAACTCGGGCGCGCTGCCCAGCTGGATGCGGTGGTTGGCGGCCTGCACGAAGTAGATCGACGCGCCGCCGGTCAGGAACAGCACGACGACCGCCACCGGGTACGAGGAGGCCCGGCCCACGCCCGCCTCCAGGACCCCGAACACCACGGCCGAACCGGCCACCAGACGCGCCGAGGGCCGGGTGCGGCGGCCGGTCGCCACCAGCGCCGCCGCCAGCGAGCCCGCCGCGAACACCGCGGTCAGCAGCCCGAAGGACGAGGCGTCGGCGTGGTACACCGACTTCGCCAGCAGGGGCAGCGTCAGCTGGAAGTTGAGGCCGAACAGCGCCACGGCCGCGAGCAGCGCCATCGGCACCAGGAGATCGCGGCGTTCCCGTACGTGCCGCAGGCCGTCCACGATCCGCGCCCGGTCGCCGCCACGCGGCCCGCGCCGCAGCTCGGCGGCGCTCATCAGGCGCAGCCCGACGACCGTCCCGACGTAGCTGACGGCGTTCACGAGCATGACCCAGCCGATGCCGACGGCCGTGATGAGCAGCCCGGACAGGGCGGGGCCGGCGATGCGGGCCACGTTGAAGTAGGCGGCGCTCAGGGCCGAGGCGTTGGGCAGCAGCTCGGGCCCGACGAGTTCGCCGACGAAGGCCATGCGGGTCGGCACCTCGACGGCGTTGACGACTCCCAGGGCGCAGGCGAAGACGTAGACGTGCCACAGCCGGGCGCCGTCCGTCAGCACGAGCAGGGCGAGCGGCAGGGCGAGGGCCCCGGAGACGACGTTCGTGAGGGTCAGCAGCGCGCGCTTGTCGTGGCGGTCCGCGAGCCGCCCGCCGTACAGCGTGAGCAGCAGCAGCGGCGTGAACTGGAGGGCGGTCACCGTGGCCAGGGCGCTCGCGGAGTCGTCGGTCAGGCCGAGGACGAGCCAGTCCTGGGCGACGACCATCATCCAGGTGCCGGCCACCGACACGACCTGGCCGAGGGCGAAGAGCCGGAAGTTGCGTACGCGCAGCGCGCGGAAGGGGCCGGTCGCGCCGGCGCTCACGGGAGCCCGTCCCCGAGGGCGCCGGCCGCTTCCCGGCACTCCTCCAGGAACGCGAGGGCCCGCAGGTGATAGGCGCGTGCCGCCCAGCCGAGGCTGACGTTGTGTCCGGCCCTGGGCAGCCGGTCGACGACGACTCTCGGCGCCGCCGTCAGCGCGGCGGTCAGGTCGGCCACGTCGTCCGGGCCGTGCCGCCACCACGCCTCGTGCTCGGCGAACGTGAACCGGACGGGCACGCGCACCCGGGGCAGGACGTCCGCGCACCCGCCCGCAGCCCAGTCCCCCACCGAGTCCGCCTCCCGCCGGGGCATCGGGGCGACGACGGACTCACTGGCGCGGAAGGTGCCCGACGGGTAGAGGCCCAGGGGGCCCCAGTTCAGCCGCCGCAGCGCGACCCCGGCGCGCTGCCCGGCCCGTTCGGGCGGGACGGCGAGGCGGTGTCCGACGCCGGAGACCTCCACGCCGAGCAGGGCGGCGGGCGGCCGGTGGGCGGCCAGGGTGAGCGCCAGCTTGCCGCCCAGGGAGTGTCCGAGCAGCAGGACGCCGCCGGTCCCGGGGTGCCGGGCGGTGAATTCCTCGACCGCGGCCGCCACGGGGCCGGCCTGTTCGGTCACGGTCAGGCCGTCGGCCCTGCGCCGGGCGTGCGGTCCGTATCCCGGCCGGTCCAGGGCGAGCACCGTGTAGCCGAGCCGGGGTCCCAGGGTCAGCAGGGACACGTCCGGGTGGGCCTGGCCGTCGAAGTAGCCGGCGTTCATGCCGCCGCCGTGCAGCGCGACGACGAGGGCACGCGAGGGGCCGTGCGACGGCTCGCCGAGCAGTCCCGTCACGGGTACGGACCCGTCGGTCAGTGTGATGCGCCGTACCCCCGGCGAGGGGCCGGCCGAAGGGGGCGCCGCGGCGACGGTCCCGGGCAACATGCCAGTCGGCGTGCCGGTCGGCGCCTGCGTCGCGCAGGGGGCCGTGGGGTGCGGGTGCGCCATCCTCAGTCCCCGTTCTCCTCGCGTCGGCCGGACGCCGGCCCTCGGTCGTCCATGGTCCGTTCGGCGTACCGGAGGGATCAAGGCCGGCCGTTGCAGGACTCCGTCAAGTCGGCAAGGTCCGCTCCAGGACTCTTCAAAGACTGCGCCACCCGGGCCCGGGGCGCACGGCCGAGGCCCCTGGACGACCGAGCGGGCCGTGAAAACCGGTGGAGCGGCGCCCTCGCGTGCCACTACCGTGCGCCGGAGCCGTGTCGCCCAGGTGAGGGACGTTCCGTTGTACACCGTGTGAGACCCCCCGAGCGCTGATTCGTCGCGCGTCGCACCTGTGCGACGTGCTCCTTTCTGCTGCGGTCCTCACACGGAAACCGGTGTACTTCTGTGCTCAACCATTGGGTTGTCATGCCCACCCGCCTGCCTCTCGTCCTCCGGCGCTGCCACGCGTGCGCGGCCGGGTACTTCCGGGCGGACGGAAAGTTCCGCGTCAACGCCCACCACAAGCTCCTCGACGCCTGGCTCCTCGTGCTCTGCACCTCGTGCGGGGAGACGGCGAAGCTCACGGTCCTGGAACGGACGCAGGTGCGTTCCCTACGGCCCGAGCTGCTCGACCGGATGCACGCCAACGACATCGGCCTGGCAGCCGAGTTGCTCCAGGACCCGGTCCTGCGGCGCCGCAATCGTGTCGCCCTCGACTGGGACGGCGCCTGGCGGCTCGACACCGGCGGACCGGGGCACCTCGACAGCGAGGCGATGGACGTCTCGGTCGGCTTCGCGGCGCGGATACCCGTCCGTCCGGTGCGGCTGATCGCCGAGGGCTGCGGCCTGTCCAGGGCCGAGGTCGAGAGGCTGATCGCGGAGGGAAGCCTCGTGTCGGCCGTCCGACTGAACGGCAAGCTCTCCGACGACTTCACCTTCACCCTCAAGCGCTGAGTCCTGCTCGGCGCGCGGGCCCTTGTCCGGCGCTTGGTGCCGGACAAGGGCCCGGCCCGACCGGCCGTCTAATCTGGCCGGATGACGCATACGGGGGACTTCCGGGTCGGTGACGTGCTGTCGGTGTCCTGCCCCTTCACACCGACGCACGTCGTACGGGGCCTGAAGGGGGGCCACGTCTCGGTGCGATGGCCGTGGTGGGACATCGACACCGACAGCGACCTCATCCACTGGAACGGTTGTGTCGCGCTCGGTGTGGACGGCGACGAGAGTGCCGACGCCGAGATGGCGACGGAGATCTTCCGGACCGACCCGCCGCCCGAGGAGCTGGAGGCCGGGGATGTCTGCCGGGTCGGAGTGCCACCGACCGTGGTCCATGTGACGTCCGTCGACCGCCACGACCCCCCGCTGGAGACGGGCTGGCTGCCGCGCCCCCGTCTGAGCGTCACCGTGCTGCGCCGCGGCCTGTCCTACCGCGAGTATCCGGACGACAGCCAGCTCAACGGCTCCGGGTACACCGTGCACCCGGGCGACGGGACCCCTTTCACGTTCGACCTCCTGATGCGGCCGTACGCGGCTCTCCGGCCGGGCGACGAGGTCGCCGACGCCGCCGGCCGGGCATGGCTCTTCGACGGCCCCTGGGAGTGGACCCCCTTCGACGGAGACCCGGCCGGTCCGGGCCCCGAGTGGCCGCTTGAGCTGCTGACCCGCGCGGGCACCCCGTGTTCCGCCGACGACGCGGCCGAGGTCGCCGCGAGCACGGCGACGGGTTCACATCAGGAGACGGTCCGCGCCTGGATGTCGCTCACCGGCGCCTCGCCCCTGCCGGCGGCGTGGATCGAACGTACGCACTGACGCAGTCGCCTCCACCACCCCGCCCAGCACTCCGACTTCACATTTCCTTCACCTTCCCGCTACCGTCAGCGTTTCAACGTTCAACCAGGGGGGCGAAGTGACCAACCCGTACACACCATCCGCAGCAGGCCGGCCCGCACCGAAGTGGGCGCGGAAGCGCTATGTGGGCCCGGCGCTGGCCCTCGCGTTCTTCGTCGGCATCGCTGCCGGCGCCGGCGAGGACGGCAACACGAGCACCACCGACGCCAAGCCGGTCGCCGCCTCGCCCCAGCCCACCGTCACCGTCACCACCGCCCCCACGGCGACCGCCACCGCGACGCCGGCGCCGGCGCCGACCGTCACCGAGACCCGGGAGGTGGAGGTCGAGGTCACCAAGACCGTCACCGCCGAGCCGGAGACCGACTACGGCAGCGGCGTCGGGAGCGGGGACAGCGCCGACACCGGCGAGGCCGAGGGCAGCGTCTACTACGCGAACTGTGCCGCCGCCCGCGCCGCCGGTGCCGCGCCCGTGCACCGCGGCGAGCCCGGTTACGCCTCCCACCTCGACCGCGACGGCGACGGCACCGGCTGCGACCGGGGCTGACCAGGGCCGCGGCGCGACGTCAGGTGCGCAGCCACGCCGTCGTGTCGCGTGGCAGGCTGCCGTCGGGGTCGAGCGGGTCGCTGGACAGCAGTACCCGGTCGTGCGGCGGCAGCGTGGCCGGCGCGTCGGAGAGGTTGACCACGCAGACCAGGCCGTCCGTGCGGGCGAAGGCGAGGACGCCGTCCCCGGCCGGCAGCCACGTCAGGGGGCCGTCGCCGAAGCCCCGGCCCGCCCGGCGCATCGCCAGGGCCTCGCGGTACAGCGTGAGCATCGACTCCGGGTCGCCGAGCTGTCGTTCGACGGCGTACTCGGACCAGTCCCGGGGCTGCGGAAGCCACGGCTCGGTCGTCGAACCGAAGCCCCACCAGGGCGGGTCGGCCGTCCACGGCAGCGGCACCCGGCAGCCGTCGCGCCCCGGATCGGTGCCGCCGGAGCGGAAGTGCATCGGGTCCTGGATGCGGTCCAGGGGGATGTCGGCTTCCGGCAGGCCCAGTTCCTCGCCCTGGTAGAGGTAGACCGAGCCGGGCAGGGCCAGGGTCAGCAGGGCGGCGGCGCGTGCCCTGCGCGTGCCGAGCGCCAGGTCGGTCGGGGTGCCGAACGCCTTGGCCGCGAAGTCGAAGCCGGTGTCGGCGCGGCCGTAGCGGGTGACGGTCCGGGTGACGTCGTGGTTGGCGAGGACCCAGGTGGCGGGGGCGCCGACGGGAGCGTGCTCGGCGAGGGTCGAGTCGATGGCGGCGCGCAGGCGGTCCGGGTCCCACGGGCAGGTGAGGAAGTTGAAGTTGAAGGCGGTGTGCAGTTCGTCGGGGCGCAGATAGCGGGCGAAGCGCTCCGCGTCGGGCAGCCAGACCTCGCCGACGAACACGCCGCCGTACTCGTCGGCGATCGCCCGCCAGGCGCGGTAGATGTCGTGGATCTCGTCCTGGTCGATGTACGGGTGGGGGTCGACGCCCTCCTCGAAGTCGGCGAGCGCCGGGTCCTTCACGAGCAGGGCGGCGGAGTCGATGCGTACGCCGGCGACGCCCCGGCCGAACCAGAAGCGGAGGATGTCCTCGTGCTCGCGGCGGACGTCGGGGTGGGCCCAGTTCAGGTCGGGCTGCTCGGGGGTGAACAGGTGCAGGTACCACTCGCCGTCCGGCACGCGCGTCCAGGTCCGGCCGGAGAACTGCGACGGCCAGTCGTTGGGCGGTAGTTCGCCGTTCGCGCCCCGGCCCGGCCGGAAGTGGAAGCGCTCCCGTTCCGGGCTGCCGGGGCCGGCGGCGAGGGCGGCGCGGAACCAGGCGTGCTGGTCGGAGACGTGGTTGGGGACGATGTCGACGATGACGCGGATGCCGAGTTCGGCGGCCTCGGCGATCAGCTTCTCGGCGTCCTCCAGGGTGCCGAACGCGGGGTCGATGGTGCGGTAGTCGGCCACGTCGTAGCCGCCGTCGACCAGCGGGGAGGCGTACCAGGGGGTGAACCACACGGCGTCGATGCCGAGACCCGCGAGGTAGGGCAGTCTCGCCCGGACGCCCGCGAGGTCCCCGGTGCCGTCGCCGTCGCCGTCGGCGAAGCTGCGTGGGTACACCTGGTAGATGACGGCGTCCCGCCACCAGTCGTCGGTGCGGGGCGGAAGAGGGGCTGCCACGGGTGCGGTCCTTTCGGGCAGGGTGGGTCTTCGCCGCCGGCCCGGAAGCGGGGCGTCGGACGGGCCGGCGGCGAAGGCTTGGGAGAGGGCGGGGGCTGGATCAGCCCTTGAGTCCGCCGGCGGTGAGGCCGCTCATGATGTTGCGCTGGAACATCAGGAAGATCAGCAGCGTCGGCAGTGAGGCGATGGTGAGCGCGGCGATCAGCACGTTCACCGGTACGCCGTTGGAGAGCGAGTAGATGCCGACGTTCAGCGTCTGCATGGCCGGGTCGGGCAGGGTGAGCATCGGCCAGAGGAAGTCCTTCCAGACCCCGACGATCGCGAAGATGGAGACCACGCCGAGGATCGGGCGGGAGATCGGCAGCACGATCGACCGGAGGGTGCGCATCGGGCTCGCGCCGTCCATGGCGGCCGCGTCGAGCAGTTCCTTGGGGATGGAGTCGAAGAACCGCTTCAGCAGGAAGATGTTGAACGCATTCGTCACCGACGGCAGCCAGATGGCCCAGGGCGTGTTGAGCAGGTTGCGTTCGACGACGGGCACGTCCAGCACGGTGAGGTACTGGGGGACGACGAGGACGGTCGCGGGGATCATCAGCGTCGCCAGCATCGCGCCGAGGACGACCTTGCCGAAGACGGGGCGAAGCTTGGACAGGGAGTACGCCGCGGCCACGTCGAGGACGAGCTGGAAGGCCAGGGCGCCGAACGCGTAGTACAGGGTGTTGAACAGCAGCCTGGCCAGGTCCATGACCTCCCAGGCCTTGGTGTAGTTGTCCGGTGCGAAGGAGCCGGGGACCAGCGTCGGCGGGGTCTGGACGACCTCCTGCGTGTCCTTGAAGCCGCTGGAGACCATCCAGTACAGGGGGCCGAGGAACACCAGGGTGAAGCCGGCGACGACGACGGCGAACGTCACCCAGTAGACGGCCTTGCCGCGGGGCCTGGCGAGCTGGGCCGGTGAGATGAGCGTGCGTGTGGACATGCTGGGGCTCCGGTTCCTACTCGTTCTCGGCGCGGTTGAGCTTGACGTATGCCGCCGAGAACCCGGCGAGGATGACGAGCAGGAGCAGCCCCAGGGCCGCCGCGGCACCGTAGTCGTTGAAGTTGAAGGCGTACTGGTAGATGAGGTACACGACCGTGGTGGTGGAGCCCTCGGGGCCGGCGCCGCCGGTGAGCAGGAAGGGCTCGACGAAGACCTGCATGGTGGAGATGACCTGCATCAGCAGCATCAGGGACAGGATGAGCCGCGTCTGCGGGATGGTGACGTGCCAGATCTTGCGGAGCACCCCGGCCCCGTCCAGTTCCGCCGCCTCGTAGAGCTCGCCGGGGATTCCCTGGAGGGCGGCGAGGTAGATGAGGGCGGCGCCTCCCATGTTCATCCAGGTGGAGGCGAGGACGATGGAGAGCATCGAGGTGTCCGGGTCCTGGAGCCACTGCTGCTCGGGCAGGCCGAAGAAGCCGAACAGTTCGTTGAGCAGTCCGTACCCGGGGTCGTAGAGGTACTTGAACAGCAGGACCGACGCGACGGGCGGCAGCATCACCGGCAGGTAGACGAGCAGCCTGAGGTATCCCTTGCCGTGCCGGAACTCGTTGATCACGACGGCGACGACGAACGGCACGGCGAAGCCGAACACCAGGGCGAGGACGGTGAACAGCAGGGTGTTGCGCCACGCCTGCCAGAACGCCGGGTCGTTGAAGACGGTGGTGAGGTTGTCCAGCCCCACCCAGCTGACCTCACCGTGGTCCGTCTTCTGGAAGGCGAGGAAGAACTCGCGGATCATCGGGTACCACGAGAACACGGCGAAGCAGAGCACCGCGCCGATCAGGAATCCGTGGGCCGTGAGGTTGCGCCGCAGGCTCTTGGCGAGGCGGCCGCCTGGCGGCGCGGGGTCCGCCGGACGCGGCGGGGTCCGGCGGTGACTGGCCGCCTTGCTCGGGGTCACGCTGGGGGCCGACATCGTCGCTCCTTGACGCTGGTCTGCCGGGGCGGCGCCCCGGATGCCACAGAGGGTCCGGTCCGTGCCGCCCGGGGGCGGCGGTGTCCGGCGGGGCGGTCGCCGCCGCCCCGCCGGGAGGGGCTCACTGGTGCGCGAGGACCTGGTTGACCTGGCTCTCGGCCGTGTCCAGCAGCTTGGCGACGTCGGCGTCCTCGTTGGTGAGGACTGCGGACATCACGTTGTCGAGGACCTTGTAGATCTCCTGGGCCTTCGGCGGCTCGGCCTTGCCCTGGACCGGGTTGTCCATGAAGGTCTTGAAGTTGGCGACCGGCATGGTGGCGTGCTCGACGCGGGCCGCGTCGTCCTTCGTCTTCGACTCGTTCAGCCAGAAGTTGGGCTGCGGCAGACCGACGGGCAGCTTGTCGGTCTTCTTGCGGGCCCAGTCGAACTGCCCCTTGCCGACGGTGAGGTTCTCGAAGTTCAGCCAGGCGACGGCCGCCTTGACCTTGTCGGCGGAGATCCCCTTCTTGACCATGTAGTTGTTTCCGCCGGCCAGGGTGTTCTTCTCGCCGGGGATCGGGCCCATGCCGAAGTTCTCGTAGTCCGCGCCGAGTTGCTGGACCATGTACGTGATGTCGTCGGGGGCGGCGAGGAACATGCCGAGCTTGTCGGTGGCTATCTGCTTCTGGAGGTCGCCCCACTGGAGGAGCTGGGTCTTGCCCATGCTGTCGTCCTCCCAGCGCATGGCGTGGAGGTTCTCGGCGACCTGCTTGCCCAGTTCGTTGTTGAACGCCGCCTTCTTGCCGCTCGCGTCGACGATGTCGCCGCCGAGGCTGTACATCTGGGCGGTGAAGTGCCAGCCGCCGGTGTTGCCCGCGCTGTACTCGCCGAAGCCGGCGATGCCGTCGCCCAGGCCGGCGATCTTCTTGGCGGCGGCACGGACCTCGTCCCAGGTGCGCGGCGGGGCGTCCGGGTCGAGGCCGGCCTGCTGGAAGAGCTTGCGGTTGATCAGCAGGCCCATCGTGTAGTTGCTGGTGGGCAGGCCGTAGAGCTTGTTCTCGTGCTTGAGCGAGCCGAGGACGTTCGGGTCGATGTCCTTGAGCGCCGGGACGCTCTTGTCGTTGACGTACGCGGTGATGTCCTCGGCGCCGTCGTTGTCCAGCACCTGGGGCAGGTCGGTGAAGTACGTGTAGAAGACGTCGGGCTGCGACTTGGCCTTGAGCATCGCCGTGAAGCGCGGCGGCTCCAGACACTGGCCGGGGGTGGAGCGGCCCTCGACGGTGACGTTCGGGTAGATCTTGTTGAACTCCTCGACGTCCTCCTTCCACTCCTTCAGCTCGGCCGCCTTCGCCGCCGGCGGCATGCAGTCGATGGTGATCGTCACCTTCGTCTTCGGGTCCAGCGGCGCGGCCGGGTCGGAGGACCCGCTGCCGCTGCCTTCGGAACCGCCGTCGTCGCTGCTGCTCGTGCCGCAGGCGGCCAGAGCGGTCAGGGTGAGAGCGGAGACGAGCGTGATGACGCCGGCACGACGAGTACGGCGGAACCGAGCACTTCTCATGGGTGGTCCCCTTCGGGCATGAACGTGGAAGGCGCCCCACCGCCGATGCGTTGTGGGGCGCCGCTCACTCAACCACCACGTACAAGTGAACGCAATATCTCGCGCTGATTTCGTAATTGTTTGACAGTCGCTCGGGATGCCGGGACAGGAGTGGCGTTCGATCGGACAAATGACTGTCAGGCGCCCGCCACCAGATCCGCGGCGGCCGGGACGGTCGCGGCCCGCAGCCCGGCCACCTGCGCGGTCGACGCGCGAACGACGAGTTCCGGTTCGAACAGCAGCTCGCTGTGCGGGACGTCGCCGCCCTGGATCCGGGTGGTCAGCAGCTCGACCGCGGCACGCCCCATAGCCTCGATGGGCTGGCGCACGGTGGTCAGCGGCGGCTCGGTGCACGTCATGAAGGCGGAGTCGTCGTACCCCACCACGGACACATCCTCCGGCACCCTCAGGCCCCGCCTGCGGGCGGCCCGGACCGCGCCGAGGGCCAGGGGGTCGCTGGCGCAGACGATGCCCGTCACCCCCGCGTCCAGCAGCCGCGAGGCGGCCGCCTGACCGCCCTCCAGGGAGAACATCGACCGCTGCACGAACGCGTCGGCCAGGTGGCCGCCGGCGGCCTCGGCGGCCGCCCTGAGCCGGCGGCGGGAGGGGATGTGGTCGGAGGGGCCGAGCACCAGCCCGATCCGCTCGTGGCCGAGCGAGACCAGATGGCGCCAGGACTGCTCGGTCGCCACCGCGTCGTCGCACGCGACGCTCGGGAAGTCGAGGCCCTCGATCGCCGCGTTCATCAGGACGACGGGGATACGGCGCTGGGCCAGCAGCCGGTAGTGCTCGTGCGGCGCGTCCGCCTGTGCGAACAGCCCGCCCGCGAAGATCACGCCGGACACCTGCTGCTGGAGCAGCAGCTCGACGTAGTCGGCCTCGGAAACGCCGCCCTTCGTCTGGGTGCACAGCACCGGCGTCAGCCCCTGCTGCGCCAGCGCGCTGCCGATGACCTCGGCGAACGCCGGGAAGATCGGGTTCTGGAA
>NZ_WWHX01000547.1 GCF_009862125.1 Streptomyces sp. SID5910 | reverse complement strand
GCCGCCGGCGGGCCCGGCACGGCGTGGCGGCGGTGGGGCGGCAGTGGGGCCGGCGGTCCGGGCTCAGTGCGAGCCGCGGCGCAGCGCCTGCCGCTCCTTCTCCGACAGTCCGCCCCAGACGCCGAAGCGCTCGTCGTGGGTCAGCGCGTACTCCAGGCAGGCCGAGCGGATCGGGCACAGGGCGCAGATCCGCTTCGCGTCCCGCACGGAGCTTCCGGGCTCGGGGAAGAAGAAGTCCGCCCCGGTCTGCGCGCACAACGCCTCCTGCTGCCAGGTGAGGTCGGGCGTCGCGATGGTGTCGATGTGCATGCGCAGGATCGTGCCCGCCCTGTTCAGCGTCTCCTACGGCCCCGCCCTCGGCGTCCTCGCCCTGCTCCTCGGCCTGCGCGCGCCCCGGGCGCGCCCCGCGGTGGCCGCCTTCGCCGCGGTGGGCGTCGCCGGCACGGCACGCATCGCGCTGACCGGCGCGGACCCGGCCCCGGAGTGGCTGGTCATGACCGGCACGCTGCTGTTCGGCTGCGTCTTCCCCTGGCTCGGCGGACGCTACTGGCGGCAGAGCCGCGCGCTCGCCGAGGCCGGCTGGCTCAGGGCGGCCCGGCTGGAGGACGAGCAGCGGCACGCCGAGGAGCGGGCCCGGCTGCGGGAGCGGGCCAGGATCGCCCAGGACATGCACGACTCCCTCGGCCACGAACTGAGCCTGATCGCCCTGCGCGCCGGTGCCCTCCAGGTCGCCCCCGGGCTCGCCGCCGAGCACCGTGCCGCCGCGGCCGACCTGCGGGCGGCGGCCGCCGACGCGACGGACCGGCTGCACCGGATCATCGGCGTGCTGCGCGAGGCGGACGAGCCGGCCCCGCTGACCCCGGCGGGCGAGAGCGTGGCGGATCTCGTCGCCCGCGCCGCCGAGTCGGGGCTCCCGGTGCGCTGGGAGCCGTCGGACACCGCACCGGCCCCGGATCCCGCCGGCGTCGACGGACGGCTGCTGCACCG
>NZ_WWHX01000546.1 GCF_009862125.1 Streptomyces sp. SID5910 | reverse complement strand
GCACCGCCCCCCGCCCCTGGGAGACCCGCGGCGACGACAGCGCACCCGCCGACGGCGACCCCGCAGCCCCCCGTACCCGGCGCGGCGGCGAGCGGCAGCGCGGACGGGACCGGCTGCTGGCGCCGCGGACGCCGGGACGGCCCCGGACCTTCGACGACGTCGTCGCCACCGTGCACCGCCTGGCCGCCTCGCCCGACGCGGCCACGGCGTTCGTCTTCGAGGACGTCGACCACCAGCTCCCGCCCGGCCAGCCCGACTCCCACCTCGGCTACCTGCGGCTGCGCGCCGCCATGACGGACGCCGTGACCCCGCACTCCGCCGCCGGACCCGCCCCGCACGCCCGCAACGCCGTCCTGTGCGCGGTCGGCGACGTCGGACGCCTGCCCGGCTGGTTCCACCTGGAGGACCCCCGGATCGCCGCCCTCCACATCGGCCCGCCCGACCCCAGCGAACGCCGGCTCTGGCTGACCTGGCTGCACCGGCACTTCAACGGCGCGCAGGACGCCTCGCGCGCCGACCTCGAAGGCCTCGTCGGCGCCACCGACGGCATGACCGGCTGGGACATCGAGTCCCTGGCCCGCACCTCCTGGCTGCGCAACGCGCCCCTGCGCAAGCCCGACAAACTCCTGGAGCTGCACCGGCTCAACGTGAGCGTCGACCCGTGGACCCAGCTCGACCGCGACACCGTCGCCGGCGCCGCGGGCGTCCTGGGGACCCGGGTGGTCGGCCAGGACACGGCCGTGAACGCCGTCGCGTCGGCCCTCCAGTCCGCCTTCGTCGGCGTCGACTTCGGCAACTCCGGCAACGCGCGGCCCCGGGGCGCGTTCTTCTTCGTCGGCCCCACCGGCGTGGGCAAGACCGAACTGGCCAAGTCGGTCGCCGAGTTGATGTTCGGCGACCAGAGCGCGTACGCCCGGTTCGACATGAGCGAGTACCAGCAGGAGCACGCCGCCGAACGCCTCGCCGGCGCACCGCCGGGCTACATCGGCCACGAGCAGGGCGGCGAGCTGACCCGCAGGGTGCAGGAACGGCCGTTCAGCGTGCTGCTCTTCGACGAGATCGAGAAGGCCCACCCCAAGGTGCTGGACAAGTTCCTCCAGATCCTGGAGGACGGCCGGCTCACCGACGGACGCGGCCAGACCGCGTACTTCTCCCAGTGCCTGATCATCTTCACCTCCAACACGGGCGCGGACGCGGTGCAGGGCCTGCTCAGCGACCGCGACGACGAACTGACGTACGCCGAGCTGGAGGCGCACTTCACCCGGGCGGTGGAGGAGAAGTTCCGGCAGATCGGCAGGCCGGAGATCTACGGGCGGCTCAAGCCCGGCGTGGTCGTCTTCGACATGCTGCGCCGCGAGCACATCGTCCGCATCGCCGACCGGCTCCTCGGACAGCTCACCGAGTCGGTGCGCGAGCGGCACCGCGTCGAACTGGTCCCCGACACCGGCACCCTGCACCCGTGGATCACCGAGCGGATGTCGGACCCCCAGCACCAGGCGTACGGCGGACGGCAGATCCGCAACGAACTGGAACGGGTGCGGGCGGCCGTCGTACGCCATCTGCTGGAGCACCGGCCGGCCCCGGGCAGCCGCATCCGGGCCGGCGTCACGGCCGACGGGACCGCCGTCGTCACCGCCGACGGGACCGCGCCCCGTGCGCGGGAGGAGGGCGAGGGAACATGATCGGCATCGACCTCGGGCACCGTTTCGGACGCGTCGGGCGGATCGGCCCCGACGGTGAACCGGCCGTGACCGCCACCGCGCTGGAGGGCACCGACGGCGTCCTGGAGCCCAGGCGGGCGCTGCCCCTGCTGTTCGGGCCCGCCCCGGCCGGTACGGCGGCCGCCGCGGCGGAACCGGACCGGCAGGCGGTCCTCGGCATACCGGCGACCGGCGGCCGGGAGGACGAGCTGCGGCGCGCGGCCGAGAACGCCGGGCTGGACGTCGCGCGGGTCGTGCCGGACCCGGTGGCGGTCGCGCTGCACTACGGGGCCGTCGACGAGGGCGTGGACCGCACGGTGCTGGTCTGCGACCAGGGGGCGACGACGCTGGAGCTGACCGTCCTCGCCGTCACGCCCGACCTCACGGTGCGCCTCGTGCGGACCCGCGCCCACCGGCTCGGCGGCGACGACTGGGACGCGGCCCTCGCCGACGCCCTCGCCGGGCGGCTCCCGGACGGGGTCGACCCGCTCCGGGCGGCGGAGCGACTGCGGCGCGCGCTCGGCACGTCGGACGAGGACGACGCCGCCGAGACGGTCGAGGACGCGGCCGGCGGCCGGCACCGGCTGACCCTGGACCGGGCCGTCCTCGACCGGGCCGTGGCGCCCTTGCGGCAGCGGACGCTGGACGCCGTGGCGGAGCAACTGACCGCGCCCGGACCGGCGGTGGACACCGTCCTGCTGGCGGGCGGCCTGTGCGCGACGCCCGGCCGGCGGGCCGAGATCGAGGAGCTGCCGGCCGCCCAGGGCCTCACGGTCCGCAGCCACCTGCCCGAACTCGCCGTCGTACGGGGGCTGCTGGCCCTGCGCGACTTCCCCGTCCTGCGCATCGTCGACGGCCCCGCCCCGGACGCGGCCCG
>NZ_WWHX01000545.1 GCF_009862125.1 Streptomyces sp. SID5910 | reverse complement strand
TGGCACCCCGTTGCCGCCGGAGAATCCGCCGCGCGTGGCCCAGCCCCTGCCCGCGGAAGCCTCCGCCCCCGTCGACCCGAACTCCACCCAGGGACGGGCGTTCAGCGTGCGGACGCTCGGGCAGGGCGTGCCGTTCAACCGGCAGGCGCTCCAGGTGCAGCAGCCGTCGGCCACGCCCGCCCCGCATCAGCCGGGCGGCTCCGGACGGCGCCGCAAGCTGGGCACCCCGCCCGACCCGGCGGCCACCGCGCGCCCCGAGCAGGCGGCCCGTCCGCACCCGACGGCGGAACAGCCGGCGCCCTCCCCCCAGGGGCAGGAGCAGCCGTCCCTCGCGGGCGGCCAGCGGCTCGCGGCGACGGCCGAGGCCGCGGGACGGTCGTACGCCATAGGGGCGCCGGACCGGAACGCCGCCGAGGGCCCCGAGCCACTGGACGGGCCCGGCGGGGCCGTGGAGGTGGCCGACCCGCCGCGTCCGCAGCCGATGGACGACGAGCTGCCCCCGGAGCCGCTGGACAACCCGCGCCGGCTGCTCGTGTGGCCCGCGCCGGACGTCTCCACGCAGCAGGCGCTCAGCGACCGCGGCTACCGGCCGGTGATCGTGCACTCGCGCGAGGAGGTCGACGCGCAGATCGCGGCGTTCCCCGCCGCACTGTTCGTGGACCCGCTGACCGGGCCGATCACGCGGACGGCGCTCCAGTCGCTGCGGCAGGCCGCCGTGGCCGCCGAGGTGCCGGTGCTGG
>NZ_WWHX01000544.1 GCF_009862125.1 Streptomyces sp. SID5910 | reverse complement strand
CGGAGGGGGACTGGGCTGCCTGCTGGCCGGCGCGGTTCTCGAAGGCCTCGGAGTGTGGTGGGTGACCCGGATCGTGCGGGGCGCGGAGGCGGCGGCGTGAACGGCGACGTTGTCCACAGGCTGGGGGCAGTGCTGGGGACGGTGCTGGTCCTCGGGTGGCTGGCGGACCGGGCCGTGGCCGTGCGGCGCGGGCGGTCGGTGCGCAAGCGGCTCGGAGCGCTGCTGATCCCGGCGCCGGTCCGGGCCGGTCCGCGGCGCGGCGAGGTGCTGGACACCGCGCGCAGATGGCTGCCCCTGGCGGGGACGGCGGGCGCCGGGTGGGCCCTGATGGGCGGCGTCATCGGCGTCGTGGTGGGGCTGGCCGCGGCGGCGGCGCTGTGGCGATGGCACGCCCACCGGTCGGCCCCCGGGGCGGCCGCGGAGGAGG
>NZ_WWHX01000543.1 GCF_009862125.1 Streptomyces sp. SID5910 | reverse complement strand
CCGCGGACGCAGGCAGCAGGGGCGCGGCCGGCGGGCGGGGGCCCTGCGGGGGCGGGGCGAGCGCCGGCGTGGATCCCGTGGCCTCCTGCGACCGGCCCCCGGCGTCCTGGATGTCCGGCGCCGCGCCCAACAGGGCCTGGGGCACGACGAGTACGGCCTGTACGCCGCCGTAGATGTTGGTTTGCAGGCGGACCGTGATGCCGTGCCGCTTGGCCAGCTGCGAGACCACGTACAGCCCGATGCGGCCGTCCGCGAGCAGACGGGCGACGTTCACCTGGTCGGGGTCGGCGAGGAGGGCGTTCATCCGGCTCTGCTCGGCGACGGGCATGCCGAGGCCGCGGTCCTCGACCTCGACGGCGAGGCCCGAGGTGACGAGGCTGGCGCGCATCAGCACCTGGGTCTGCGGGGCGGAGAACAGGGTGGCGTTCTCGACGAGTTCGGCCAGCAGGTGGATGACGTCGGCGACGGCGTGGCCGCGCAGGGTGCCGTCGATCGGCGGGACCAGGCGGACCCGCGAGTACTGCTCGACCTCGGCGATGGCGGAGCGGAGCACCTCGGTCATGTCCACCGGGTTGCTCCACTGCCGGCGGGAGACCGCGCCGCCGAGCACGGCGAGGTTCTCGGCGTGGCGGCGGATGCGGGTGGCGAGGTGGTCGACGTGGAAGAGGCCCTTGAGGAGGTCGGGGTCCTCGATCTCGTTCTCCAGCTCGTCCAGGATGGAGATCTCGCGGTGCACCAGGGACTGGAGGCGCCGGGCGAGGTTGACGAAGACCTCCAGCTTCTGTTCGCTGCCGGCCTGGCTGGAGAGCTGGGCGGCCTTGACGACGGCGGCGACGGCGCCGTCGTGGGCGCGGGAGAGGTCGGCGGCGAGCAGTTCGAAGTCGTCGGCGTCGTCCGGCGGTCCGCCGCGCGGCTTGCGCTGGGGCGGGGTCTCGCCGCGGCGCAACGCCTCGACCACGCCTCGAAGTTCGCCCTCCTGGCGCGCGGCTCCGGCGCGCAGGGCGCCGACGCGCTCGTGCACGGACCGCGCGACGCGGCCGGCGGCGACGGCGGCGATGACGACGGCCGCGACGGTCACCGAGACCGCCCCGGCGAGCATGCCCCACAGGACGAGGCCGGGGCGGGCGCCGGTGGACCGGACGGTGAACAGGACGACGGCGCACGCGCTGAGGGCCACCGCGACGGGTGGCAGCACGGCGAGGCGCAGGAGTCCCGGACGTATGTGGGTCTCGGGCAGCGCGGGGGCGGTACGGGAGGCCGGCCGGCCGTGCCGTCCGCCCTCCCGGCGGTCTGCTCGCGCGGCGGGGGCGCGGAGGTGAGACATCGGGGTCCTCGTACTGGTCCGTTGGTCCGTCGGGCCGGGGGTGCGTGCGTGGGGTGGACGCCACGCGGACACGCGACGGCACGCGGGCACGCACCCTCGCGGTGCCGACCGAGCGGACCGGGGATCCGGCCCTACGTCGCCCGACGGACACTGACAGTAGTCGCCTCCCCCTCATGTGCGGTGGGCAGTTGCCAAAGTCCCCCGGGCAAGGTCCCGCTCTGGTATGAGGCCTCGTACGACAGCCCGAAAAGCCGGTAAAGGTTCCGTTCCAGAGGCGCCGGATACCGGTCGAACCCGATCAGAAACTGTCACTGTCAGTGAACGGCCTCGACGTCGACCTCACGTCGCCGCTCCCCCGCGAGGTCGAGAACACCCCTGCTCGTCCCGGCCCGGCTTCGGGAACGACACCGCCTGCCACCCTCTGACCTGAGGCAGGGCGTCGTTCGAGGTCAGCCTTCAGCGGCAGACCAGCCTTGACCAGGTGCTTCACCATGAACGGAGATCCAGAGTGAGTAACAACCCGCGTTGAGGCCGTGGCGGGGTCACGGCCCCGTCACCGGCCCTGTACCTACGGTGGACACATGCGAAAACGTCAATTCCTGCCGGTCTACGTCGCAATGATCGCTCTGCTCGCCGGCTGTGCCGATGTGAAGGACGAGGCGAACGACGCCGCGGACCAGTCGTCTGCCCGGCCGTCCGCGCCCGCAGGCCGGCAGAGCGAGCCGTCGGGTGACGGCAGCCGGGCCTGGGAGCCCGACGACGCGATGCAACGGGCGGAGCGGGCCCTGGAGGCCGCCTCCGACAGCGACGCGCGTCCGGAACTTGTCGACACCGGGGGCGCGTTCGTCGCGAGTGGCATGGACAAGAAGCACCAGACGTCTGGCGACCGGCCCTACTTGCTCGGTATCACCTGTGACACAGACGGAATCGGGGAACTCACCCTCACCCTGTCGCGAGGCCCGCAGGAACAGGCGTACGGGGTCGAGTGCGGGGACCCGGAAGCCGACCAGTTCAACATCCCCGCCGGGCAGCCGTTCACCGCACGGGTCGACCCGGTCAAGGACGGCAACGGCCTCATCCTTTGGCGCCTGGACACCATCGCCCGGGACGCGGTGGAAGGATGTGATGACGACATCGATGGCTGTGACGGCTGAGCGGTGAACGCGCCGTCGGCGACGGTGGCGGCGCCGCATGTG
This sequence comes from Streptomyces sp. SID5910, assembly GCF_009862125.1. Classification (GTDB taxonomy): domain Bacteria; phylum Actinomycetota; class Actinomycetes; order Streptomycetales; family Streptomycetaceae; genus Streptomyces. The sequence continues at coordinate 11,094 of NZ_WWHX01000543.1, read as the reverse complement.
TTCTCTCTCGGAGAAGAAGTGTTGTCGCCGGTCGAGCCGCTGCTGCCGAAGCCCCGTCCGACCTCACCGCTCACCAGCGGGGTCGAGATCACCTCTGCTCGTCTCAGCCAAGATCTCCGTACCCGGCGGACGCCGCCAGGGGTGCGCGACCGGACCCGACACCGCCCGCCACCACGGCTCCACCGGCAGCTTCCCCGCCGGCTCGAAGGGCTCGCCCGGCCGCGGGAGCGCCACCGCCTGGCCGGCCTCCTCGGCCGCGTCCTTCGTCCACTCCCCCGGCTCCGCCCAGGCGTGCGGAGCCAGGTTGAAGGTCCCCCAGTGGATCGGCAGCAGGGCGCCGCCCGGGCGGCCTCCCTGGAGGTCGAGGTGGGCGCGTATGCCCTCCTCCGGCGTCATGTGGATGTCCGGCCAGAACTCGGCGTACGCGCCGATCTGGATCATCGTGGCGTCGAACGGGCCGTGCGCCGCGCCGATGTCACGGAAGCCGTCGAAGTAGCCCGTGTCGCCGCTGTGGTAGACGCGGTGTTCCTCGCCCGCGACGACCCAGGACGCCCAGAGGGTGTGCTGACCGCTGCGCAGCCCGCGTCCGCAGAAGTGGCGGGCCGGGGTGGCGGTCAGGGTGAGGCCGCCTACGCGCGTCGACTCGTGCCAGTCCAGCTCCCGCAGCCGGCCGGCGGACACGCCCCAGTGTTCGAGGTGGGCGCCGACGCCGAGGGGCACGGCGAACAGGGTGTCCGTGCCGGCCAGTGCCTTGATCGTGGGCATGTCCAGGTGGTCGTAGTGGTCGTGGGAGATGACGACGACGTCGACCGGTCCCAGGGCGGCCAGGGGCACCGGGGCCGGGTGCAGCCGCTTGGGGCCGGCGAAGGGGAACGGGGAGCAGCGCTCGCCCCAGACCGGGTCGAACAGCACGCGCTGCCCGTCTATCTCGGCGAGCACGCCCGAGTGGCCCAGCCAGGTCAGCCGCAGCCCGGTGGCGGGCGGCCGGGCGAGGTCGGCGAGGGTGGTGGCGTGGACCGGGACCGTGCCGCGCGGGGCACGGCGGAGCCGGGACTCCCGGTCGAAGTAGATCTTGGCGAACTCGCGGGCCGACCCGGAGGGGCGGGTCCGGGCGGTGCCGCCGGGATTCTGGAAGACCCCGTCCCGGAAGTGCGGTGATCTGCGGATACGCGCCAGGCGCTCACCGCTCGGGTCCGCGCCGAACGCGGCGGGCCGCGGCACACGGGGCCCGGTGTGGGGGGAACGGGGAGCGGCCACGGTACCTCCTGGTGGAGTGGGTCGGACTCTCCATTGTCGTCCTGTCCGACCTGAGATTTTCGTCCTGTCCGACGTCACATCGAACGACGGATGTCACATCCGGGTTCCCGCCGCTCGTCGTATCGGTGAGGGCGCCCCGCCGGAGCGCCCGGAACGGATCGGCTCGGCCGACGGACAGGAAGGTGGCCACCATGGCCCGCGTATCCCTCACCCCGCCCCGGACCCTTTTCTTCCGCGTCATGGAGTGGTACTCCCGGCGCGCCTACGGCAAGGTCCTCGACCCCGGCAAGGCGCTCGCCCACAACCCGCGTGTGCTCTGGGGCGACCTGCGGTTCGAGCAGTCCGTGGCGAAGTGGAACAGGCTGGACTCCGATCTGAAGGCGCTCGCGGTGATGGCCTCGGCTGCGTCGATCGGCTGCTCCTGGTGCATGGACTTCGGCTACTGGGAGAGCGCCGAGCGCGGCATGGACCGGCGCAAGCTCCGCGACGTGCCCGTGTGGCGGGACAGCGACGCCTATACGCCGCTGGAGCGTGACGTCATGGAGTACGCCGAGGCGGTCACGGCGACCCCGCCCACCGTCGGCGACGGCCTCGCCGGGCGGCTGCGGACGCGGCTGGGCGAGCCGGCCTTCGTGGAGCTGACGGCCATGATCGCCGTCGAGAACCTGCGGTCCCGTATCAACGCCGCGCTCGACCTCACCAGCCAGGGCTTCAAGGACTCCTGCGACCTGCCCGGTGCGGGGCGCACGGGCGCGGCGACCGCCACGGCGGACTGAGCGGGCGGGGCCGTGAGCGGCCGTCGTCGCACATGCGTGCGCCTGTATAGGGTGACGGGCGTGACGAGGGTCCGGTTGAGTGTGGCGGAGCGGCGCGAGGAGCTGCTGCGCGCGGCGATCGAGCAGATATCGGCGCGGGGCGTGGCGGCGTTGCGGATCGCCGACGTGGCCGCGGCGCTCGGCGTCAGCAACGCGCTGGTGCTCTACCACTTCTCCACCAAGGAGAAGCTGGTCGCCGCCGCGTTCACCCACGCCGCCGAGGACGATCTGGCGCGGCTGCGCAAGCTGCTCTCGCGCCGCACGTCGGCGCTGCGCCGGCTGCGGGCGGCCGTGCGGTGGTACGCCCCGACCGGCCAGGCCAAGGGCTGGCGGCTGTGGATCGAGGGCTGGGCGGCATCGCTGCGCGAGCCCGCGCTGCGGGAGGTCACACGGGAGCTGGACCGGCAGTGGAAGGCGGCCATCGCCGAGGTGATCGCGGACGGCGTGGCCGCCGGGGAGTTCCCGTGCCCGGACCCCGACGGCGCCGCCCTGCGGCTGACGGCCCTGCTGGACGGGCTGGCCGTCCAGCTGACGTCGTACACGGGCGCGGTCTCCCGCGCCCGTGCGCTGCGCTGGGTGGACGAGTCGCTCGCCCGCGAACTCGGCCTGGAGCGCGACGCGTTGACCGCGCCGCGCCCCTGAGCACCCGTCCCCGGCCGGAGCGGCGGAGCGTGCCCGTCTCAGGCCACGGCCGCGATGCGCAGCTTGATGTCGTCCGGGGAGAGCGCGCCCTTCGCCGTGACGTGGTCCCCCGAGGACTCGCCGCGCAGCCGGCGCCCGATCCACGGCACCAGGTACTCCCGGGCCCAGTGCACGTCGTCCCGGCGGACGTCGAGCGTGCCGCGCGGCGGCAGGGGCGGCCAGGGCTGGTCCGGGTCGGCCGGGATGCGCAGGCCGAGGACCTGGCCGGCGCGCAGCGCCACGCGGGTGTGCCCCTCGGCCGACAGGTGCAGCCGGTCGGTGTCCCAGGCCCTGCGGTCCTGGACGCTGCGCAGCGACCACAGGTCGAGCACCGGGCAGCCGTAGCGGTCGGCGATGGCGCGGACGTGGCCGTTGTAGGTGGCGATCTTGCCGCGCAGATGCTTGAGGACGGGCACCCCGCGGGTGTCGAAGCCGGTGGTCACCAGTACCGTGCCGGCCGCGGCGGCCAGCGCGGCCACCGCCCGCTCGAACCGTTCGGCCACCTCGTCGGGATCGGTGCCGGGTCGGATGATGTCGTTGCCGCCGGCGCAGAAGGAGACCAGGTCCGGCGCGAGTTCGACGGCCCGGGGGACCTGCTCCGCCACGATCTGGTCGAGCAGCCTGCCGCGTACGGCGAGGTTCGTGTACGTGAAGTCGCCCTCGGGGCGCCGGTCGGCGAGCAGTACGGCGAACCGGTCGGCCCAGCCGACGAACGCCCCGTCGGGGCCGGGGTCGCCGACGCCCTCGGTGAAGCTGTCCCCCAGCGCCACGTACGACCCGATCACTGCTCTGCTGTCACTCTTCGAATCGTCTGCCACATCGGCCCATGATTCACCTTGGAATGTGACCTACGCGACCGTAGGAAGGGGTTGACGGTCGGTGAGAAAAGCCACTCCTAAAGTGTTCGCCAACTCAGGAATAAGCAAAGGCCGGTGACGGACGCACCGAAGGCCGGACCCGGGGATCGGGGTCCGGCCTTCGGTGGCTCGGGTACTACCGCGCGGGTACTACTGCACGGGACTACTGCACGGGTACTACCGCGCGGGCATTACGGCGACCGCCGTCAGACGGAGACGCCGTGCGAGCGCAGGTAGGCGACCGGGTCGACGTCGGAGCCGTAGTCCGGCGTGGTGCGGATCTCGAAGTGCAGGTGCGGTCCGGTCACGTTGCCGGTGGCACCGGAGAGACCGATCTGCTGACCGGCGGTCACGGACTGACCGGCGGAGACGGAGATCGAGGACAGGTGGGCGTACTGGGCGTAGTAGCCGTCGGCGAGCCTGATGACGACCTGGTTGCCGTACGCGCCGCCCCAGCCGGCGGAGACGACCGAGCCCGCGCCGACGGCCTTCAGGGAGGTGCCGGTCGGGACGACGAAGTCGGTGCCGGTGTGGTAGCCGCTGGACCACATGCTGCCGGACTGGTGGTACGGGGTGCCGACGCCGGCGCCGGCCACGGGGGCGGTGTAGCCGCTGGTGGTGCCGGCGGACTTCGACGCGGAGGTCTGCTCGGTGTCCGTCGACTTCTCGGCGGACTTCTCGGCGGACTTCGCGGCGGGCTTCTCGGCCTTGGCCGGCTTCTCGGCCGGCTTCTGCGCGGGCTTCTCCGCGGACGGCGAGGTCTTGGCGGTGCCGGTCGCGGCCTGGTGGCCGATCGACAGCTTGAGACCCGGGTGGATCAGCGACGGGTCGGAGCCGACGGCCTCGCGGTTGTCCGCGTAGAGCTTCTTCCAGCCGCCGTCGACATGCTGCTCGCCGGCGATCTTGGACAGGTAGTCGCCGCTCTTGACGACGTAGGTGTGCGCGCCCTTGTCGGCCGACTTCTGCGCGCCGGCCGCGACGGACTGGACGGACTGTCCGGCCGCGGAGTGCGCGGGGGCGGCCTGCGCGGCGGCGGCACCCATCAGCGGGAGCGCGAGCGCGGCGCCACCGGTTCCGGCGACGGCGATGGTGCGGGTGAGGCGCTGGGCCTTGGTACGGCGGTGCTTACCCTTCGCGGGCATGGCGAATTCCTCTCCGGCGCCTGCGAGGTGAGCTGTCGGGTGCGGACTGGAGATGCCCGGCCGCGTCGTGACGCGGCTTTACCCCGAGCCGTTCCGGGAACCGGAACAGGCGTTGTACCTGTGGGTCCCCCGCTCCTGCCGTGTACGGGTGGTGGATGAGTGCGGCTCCGGTCGGCGGCAGGATTAGGCGTCCGTCCGGATCGGTGGTGAACGTAAGCGACCGCGATACGAACGGACAAGCGAGAGGTTCCGCGGACAGGTGTTTCGCGTGATCCATTGCGGGAAGAAGCGGTCACACTCCGTCGATTCCGCGCATGCCCTTTCCTGCAAAGGGCCTTGATAGACGCGTGAATTACGTGGACATGACGGGCAACGGACGGTCACCTCTATGACGCTGCTCACGGGGGACACTCCAGCACCCCTTATTTCGCAGCGAGTTGGAACCAATGGCCCATTTCGGACAGATGGGCCAGATAATGCGTAGTCGGGCCTGTCATTCGGCGCCCCGCCGACTCGTTGCCGCAGGCAAGGGATGCCGTATCGTCGGCCGGGCGCCCGTCGGCGAGCAGCGTCGGCGGGGCCGAGGTGGGAGGAGCCCCCGTGACGCAGCAGGTCCCGTCGACCGAACCCGAGCTGGCAGGCGTGCGCAACTTCCGGGACGTGGGCGGACTGCCCACCGTGGACGGGCGCCGCGTGCGTCAGGGCGTGCTGTTCCGCAGCGGCCACCTCGCGCACGCCACCGGGGAGGACGCCGCGTTCCTCGCCTCGCTGGGGCTGCACACGATCTTCGACTTCCGCAACGCCGCCGACCAGCGGCTCGAGGGCCCGGACGTCGAGCTGCCGGGCGTGCGCAATGTGAACCTGCCGCTGAGCGACCCGGCCGACGGCGCCGAGTTCTGGAAGATGATCCGCGACGGCGACCTCGACCAGCTGCGCGCGATCCTGGCGAACGACCAGGCCGCGAACCGGATGATCGGCTCCTACCGCACGATCATCAAGGAGCGCACGGCGGAGCACTCCCGCGTGCTGCACGCGCTCGCCGAGGACAGCGTGCCGGCCCTGATGCACTGCGCGGCCGGCAAGGACCGCGCGGGCCTGTCGATCGCGATCACCCTGCTCGCCCTGGGCGTGCGGCGCGACGCCATCGTGGAGGACTACCTGAAGTCCAACGAGAAGCACCGCCGCTACAAGGTGCGCCGCAGCAGCTCCGCCGCCTCGGCCTACTCCCCCGAGGTCATGGAGCTGCTCAGCCCCCTCTTCGACGCGCGCGCCGAGTACCTGGCGGCGGCCTTCGAGACAGTCGAGGAGACCTGGGGCGGGGTCGACGCCTACCTGGAGAAGGGGCTGGGCGTCACCCCGGAGCTCCGGGACCGGCTGCGCGAGCGGATGCTGGACTGAGCCACCCGCTCACCGTGCCGGCCGGCTACTTGGCGCCCACCTCGAAGAGCAGGAAGAGGAAGCCCGCGACGACGTGTCCGAGGACGATGTAGATGAGGAGTCGCACCCACAGGGCGCGCGGCAGCTTGTCCTGGATCGTGCTCATGGCATCTCTCCTGCGGTGTGACGGGTCGGTGTGGTGACGGGCCCCAGGCACAGCGCCGCCGTGGGGCTCTGGAGCAGGGTGTGGACGAAGAGGAGCTCCAGCCCGTCGGCGTCCTGGGCGGCGATCCGGTGCGGGGTCAGGGAGTCGAAGTGGGCGCTGTCGCCCGGGCCGAGCAGGTGCACGGCGTCCCCGAGGCGTAGCCGCAGCCGGCCCCGCAGGACGTGGAGCCACTCCTCGCCGGGGTGCACGCGCACGATGTCGCCCTGCGTGCCGTACGGCACCCGGACGCGCAGCGCCTGCATCCCGCGGCCGGACCCGCCGGCCTGCCAGTACGTCCAGCCGCCCGCGGCCGTCGGCTCCATGTCCCCGGCCCGTACGACGGCGTCCCGGTCCGCGGTCGTCTCGCCGAGCAGCTCCGAGACGGTCGTACCATAAACGCGGGCGAGCGCGAGCAGCATCGGCAGCGAAGGCTGGCGCTGCCCGGTCTCCAGGCGGGAGAGGTGGGCGGGCGACAGTCCGGCGGCGCGGGCCGCCGACTCCAGGGTGAGGGCCGCGCGGCGCCGCAGGGCGCGTAGCTGCGGGGCGACCACGGAGGTCACGGCGTCCGCCGGCGCCTCCGGCGGTTCCACCGGTCCTCCTGGAGGGTCGGTCGAGGAGTTCATGCCTCCATTCAGCCCCACTTTTGCCTGCGAGGCAATTTTCTTGCCTCACAGGCAAACCGCGGCAGGACGCTGGGGCTAGCGGTTCGCCACCGCCTGCCTGACCAGTGTCTTCCCGAAGTCCCACATCAGGCCGCCGCCGTTGTGCGCGTCCTCCATGATCTCGGTGAAGGCGTCGACGAAGCGGTCCGCGTCCGACGTGTCGATGATCAGCGGCGGGATCAGCTTGATCACCTCCAGGTGGTCCCCGGAGACCTGGGTGAGGATCCGGTGCCGTTGCAGCAGCGGCACCACCACCATCTGCGCGAACAGGCCCTTCCGCGCGGCCTGGAGCATCGTCCAGCGGCTGCGCAGCTTCAGCGACCGCGGCCGGCCGAACTCGATGCCGATCATCAGTCCCCGGCCCCGGACGTCGGCGAGCAGTTCGTAGCGGTCCACCAGCTCCGTCAGCCGGGACTTGAGCCGGTCGCCCACGGCGGCGGCGTTCGCCACGATCTCCTCGTTCTCCATCACCGACAGCACCGCGAGGCCGGCGGCCATGGCCTGCGCGTTGGAGCCGAAGCTCGCCGAGTGGACCTGCACGCGGTCCATCGAGGAGTACACCTTCTGGAAGATCCAGTCCTTGCCCAGCGTGGCCCCCACCGGGACGTATCCGCCGGACAGTGCCTTGGCGACGCACACCAGGTCGGGTTCGACGCCGTCCTCGTGCTGGTAGGCGTAGAACTTCCCGGTGCGGCCCAGACCCGTCTGCACCTCGTCGGCGATCAGGAGCGCCTTGTGCCGGTGCAGCAGGTCCTGCGCGGCGCGCAGATAGCCGGGCGGGGCCTCGTGGACGCCCTTGCCCTGGATCGGCTCCACGATCAGCGCGGCCACGTCGCCCTTCTTCAGCTCCCGGGCCAGGGCGTCCAGGTCGCCGAGCGGCACGGCGGTGTCGGGCAGCAGCGGGGCGAAGCCGTCCCGGAAGCAGCTCTCGCCGTTCACGGAGAGCGAGCCGGTGGTCAGCCCGTGGAAGGCGTGCGAGCAGTACAGGATCCTGCGCCTGCCGGTCGCGTACCGGGCGAACTTCAGCGCGGTCTCCACGGCCTCCGTGCCGCTGTTGCCGAAGAAGACGCGGTCCAGGTGGGGGCTGTAGGAGAGCAGTCGCTCGGCCAGCAGTCCGGGCAGCGGCGGGCAGTCGAAGCGGGTCAGGTCGGCCAGCGAGGCGTCGAGGACGTCGTGCAGGGCCTTGCGGACGACGGGGTGGTGGCGGCCCAGGCCCATCACGGCGAACCCGGCGAGCATGTCCAGGTAGTCGTTGCCGTCCGCGTCCCAGAAGTGCGCGCCCTCGGCCCGCTCGTAGACCTTGTCGAAGCCGATGGTGCGCAGCATGCGCGGCAGTTGGTGGTTGAGGTGCTTCGCGTGCAGCTCGTACCGCTCGGCGCCACGCTCGGCCAGCAGCGCGCCGAGGTCGAACTCCTTGGTCATTCAGTTCTCTCCTTGCCCTGGCATGACGATCCGGCCGTCCCCGGCCGCCTCCTGGACGGCCAGGCTCGCGCTGATCCGGCCGGCGATCTCGACCGGGGTGAGGCCGATGTCGGCGAGCACCTCGGCGCGTTTCGCGTGCGCGAGGAACTGCTCCGGGACACCGAACCGCCGCACCGGTACGTCGACTTCGGCGTCGCCCAGGGCCAGGGCCACCGCGGAACCGACCCCGGCGGCGCGGCTGTTGTCCTCGACCACGGCGACCAGCCGGTGCAGCGCGGCCAGGGGCGGCAGCGCCGGGTCGACGGGCTTGACCCAGCGCGGGTCGACGACCGTGCAGCCGATGCCGCGGCCCTCCAGCAGCTCGGCGGCCTTGAGGCAGACGGGGGCCATCACGCCGACGGCGACGAGCAGCACCTCGGGCCGGGCGGCGGCGTGCAGGACGTCCATCCCGCCGACCCGGTCCACGGCGGGGAGGTCCGGTCCGACGGACTCCTTCGGGAAGCGCAGCAGGGTGGGCGCGTCGTCCACGGCGACCGCCTCGCGCAGCTGGGCGCGCAGCTGGCCGGCGTCGCGCGGGGCGGCGATGCGCAGGCCCGGGACGACCTGGAGGACGGACAGGTCCCACATGCCGTTGTGCGAGGCCCCGTCGACACCGGTGACGCCGGCCCGGTCCAGGACGAAGGTGACGCCGCAGCGGTGCAGGGCCACGTCCATCAGGAGCTGGTCGAAGGCGCGGTTGAGGAAGGTGGCGTAGACGGCGACGACCGGGTGCAGTCCGCCGGTGGCGAGGCCGGCGGCGGACACGGCCGCGTGCTGTTCGGCGATGCCGACGTCCCAGACCCGGCCAGGGAAGCGTTCGGCGAAGGGGGCCAGGCCGACGGGGTGCAGCATGGCCGCGGTGATCGCCACCACGTCCTCGCGCTCCTCGCCGATCCGCACCATCTCCTCGCCGAACACGGAGGTCCAGGACGGCCCGTTCGCGGGGCTGAGCGGCGCGCAGGTCAGCGGGTCCATCACGCCGACCGTGTGGAAGTGGTCCTCCTCGTCGCGCAGGGCGGGCTCGTAGCCGCGGCCCTTCTCGGTGAGGCAGTGCACCAGCACCGGCCCGTGGAAGCGTTTCGCACGCCGCAGCGCGGACTCGACGGCGCCGATGTCGTGGCCTTCGATCGGGCCCACGTACTTCAGTCCGAGGTCCTCGAAGAGTCCCTGCGGGGCGAAGGCGTCCTTGAAGCCCTTCTTGGCGCCGTGCAGGGCCTCGTAGACGGCGGCGCCGACCACGGGGGTGTGCTGGAGCACTTCCTTGCCCCAGGCGAGCACCCGTTCGTAGCCGTCGGTCGTGCGCAGCGTCGCCAGATGGTTGGCGAGGCCGCCGATGGTCGGCGCGTACGAGCGTTCGTTGTCGTTGACGACGATGATCAGCGGCCGGTCCCTGGCGGCCGCGATGTTGTTCAGCGCCTCCCAGGCCATGCCGCCGGTGAGGGCGCCGTCGCCGATGACGGCGACGACATGGCCGCGCTCCCCCTGGACCTGGCGGGCCTTGGCGAGGCCGTCGGCCCAGCCGAGCGCGGTGGAGGCGTGGCTGTTCTCGATGACGTCGTGCTCGGACTCCTCGCGCGAGGGATAGCCGGACAGGCCGCCCTTGCCGCGCAGCTTGGAGAAGTCCTGACGTCCTGTCAGTAGCTTGTGCACATAGCTCTGGTGGCCGGTGTCCCACAGGATGCGGTCGGCGGGTGACTCGAAGACCCGGTGCAGGGCGACGGTGAGTTCCACCACGCCGAGGTTGGGTCCGAGGTGTCCGCCGGTGCGGGCGACCGCGTGCACCAGGAAATCGCGTATCTCGTCGGACAGTTCGCCGAGTTGCGCCTCGGACAGCGCCTTCAGGTCGTGTGGTCCCCGGATGCTCTCCAGAATCGTCACGCTCGTGCCCCCTTCGGTCCGTGCTGTTCAGCTCACGGTGACGGCCGGCTCCCCCGACGCGCCGTCCTGCTCCATCTGCTCGGCGATCCGCATCGCCTCGTCGATCAGCGTCTCCACGATCTTCGACTCGGGGACGGTCCTGACGACCTCGCCCTTGACGAAGATCTGCCCCTTGCCGTTGCCGGAGGCGACGCCGAGGTCGGCCTCGCGGGCCTCGCCGGGGCCGTTGACGACGCAGCCCATGACGGCGACGCGCAGCGGCACCTCCATGCCCTCCAGGCCGGCCGTGACCTCGTCGGCGAGCTTGTAGACGTCGACCTGCGCGCGGCCGCAGGAGGGGCAGGAGACGATCTCCAGCCGGCGCTCCTTCAGCCCCAGCGACTGGAGGATCTGGATGCCGACCTTGACCTCCTCGGCCGGCGGGGCGCTCAGCGACACCCGGATGGTGTCGCCGATGCCCTGGGAGAGCAGCGCGCCGAAGGCGACGGCCGACTTGACGGTGCCCTGGAAGGCGGGGCCGGCCTCCGTCACGCCGAGGTGCAGCGGGTAGTCGCACTGCGCGGCGAGCTGGCGGTAGGCCTCGACCATGACGACCGGGTCGTTGTGCTTCACCGAGATCTTGATGTCCCGGAAGCCGTGCTCCTCGAAGAGCGAGGCCTCCCACAGCGCGCTCTCGACCAGGGCCTCCGGGGTGGCCCTGCCGTACTTCTGGAGCAGGCGCTTGTCGAGCGAGCCCGCGTTCACGCCGATGCGGATCGG
>NZ_WWHX01000542.1 GCF_009862125.1 Streptomyces sp. SID5910 | reverse complement strand
GGCCGGAGCTGGCCGGCTGGCGGCCGTTCCTGCACGCCAAGATGGGCGAGCACTGCCTGGACATCCTGTCGAAGCCGGACCGGCTGCCCCCGTCCGACAAGGCCGAGTTCTTCCGCCGCACCGCCGAGATGTTCCGCGACCGCAAGCCGGAGGGCGTCCAGGTCCCGGCCGGGCTGCGGGTGCTGGAGCGGGGCTGGCCGGCGTACCGGCTGCGGCGGCAGTCGGGCCGGGCGGGCCGCGAACTGGTGCGGCGCACCCGGCAGGCGGGCGGCGCCGCCGCCGGACGCCTCGGCCGGGTGCGCTCCGCGGTGAACGCCCGCCGCCCCCTGGACCCGGACCTCGCCCTGTACTCGGCGTTCTCCCACCGGGGCGTGCTCGGCGACCCCGCGGCGGTCTACCACAAGGCCCGCGAGATCGCGCCGCGGCTGCGCGGGGTGTGGGTGGTGCGCGACGAGGAGGACGCACGGCTGCTGCCGCCGGGCACGGAGCACGTCCTGCTGGGCAGTTCGGCCTACCGCCGGGTGACCGAGCGGGCCACGTACTTCGTCAACAACGTCAACTGGCCCGGCTCGCTGGCCAAGCGCCCCGGCAGCGTCCACATCCACACCCACCAGGGCACGCCGCTGAAGTTCATGGGCGCCGACCTGCTGGCCAAGCCGGGTGCCCGGCACGGCGTGGACGTGCCGCAGATGCTGCGCCGCGCCGACCGCTGGGACTACAGCCTGGTCGCCAACCGGCACTCGGAGCTGGTGTGGGAGCGGGCGTACCCGTGCCACTTCACGTCCGTGCGGACCGGCAGCCCGCGCAACGACGTCCTGGTGAACGCCGGCCCCGAGCACGGCCGCCGGGTCCGTGAGCGGCTCGGTGTGCCCGAGGGCCACACGGTGGTGCTGTACGCGCCGACCCGCCGCGACTACCGGCGCGGCGGGCACGTCGACCGGATCGACCTGGCCCGCCTCGCCGCCGACCTGGGCGAGGACCACACCCTGGTGGTCCGGCTGCACCCCTCGCTCGCCACCGGCCACGCCCGCGGCATGGGCCTGTCCGAGCTGCACCGGCGGGGCGTGGTCGTCGACGCGACGGACGAGCCGCATGTGGAGGACGTGATGCTCGCCTCCGACCTGCTGATCACCGACTACTCGGCCCTGATGTTCGACTACGCGCTCCTGGACCGGCCGATCGTCGTCCACGCCGACGACTGGGGCGCCTACGCGGCGAGCCGCGGCGCCTACTTCGACATCACCGCCGACGCGCCGGGCCATGTGTCCCGCTCCTACCGGGAGCTGGCGTGGCTGCTGGAGTCGGGGGCGTGGCGGGACGAGGAGTCGGCGCGGCTGCGGTCCGGGTTCCGGGCGCGGTTCGGCGCGTACGACGACGGGCGGGCCGCCGAGCGGGTCGTGCGGACGCTGATGCTCGGGGAGGCGATGCCGACGCCGGATCCGGCGGTCACCGTCCCCGCGGCCCGTGCCGTGCCCGCCGCCGGCCGCGACCAGCTGACCTTCTCGTGAGGCCGCGCACCTGGGTGCTGGTCCTGGCCGCGCTGTTCGCCGTGCTCCAGCTCGCGAACGTCACCGGCCGGGACACTCCCGACACCAAGAACTACCTGGCGTACGCCCTGAGCCTGTCCGGCGAGAGCAAGCGCGGGGCGGCCTCGGCCACCATCGACTACGTGTGCGAGAGCCGGGCGTCGGTGGCCCGGCGCGACCAGAGCGTGGACGTGGTCCGCTTCCACCGCGCCGACCCCTCCGACCGGGTCGCGGCGGACTGCCGCGCCCGGGAGTGGGGGACGGTGGAGCCGCGGCTGGCGGCCGGGCAGACCGGCGGGCACACCGTGCCGTACATGCCCGAGCGCTTCATGCGGATCTTCGAGGTGCGGCCCGGCTATCCGGTGTTCCTGGTGCCGTTCGTCACCGCGCTCGGGGCGACGTGGGGGCTGTGGGCGGCGAGCGTGGTCATCGCCTGCGCGGGCGGTGTCCTCGCCTTCCTGGTGCTGCGGGCGCTGTCCGTGCCGGTGCCGCTCGCGCTGACCGGGCAGGCCCTGTACTACGTGCTGCCGAGCGGCACGACCGCCATGCGCCCGATGACCGAGGGGCTGCTGATGGCGCTGACGCTGGCGGCGGTGTGGGGCTGTGCGCTGGTGCTGCGGGCGGGGCGCGAGCGGGCGGGGCTCACCCTGGTCGCCGGGTCGCTGCTCGCGCTGTTCGCCGTCAAGCACTCCCAGGCGCTGTTCCTCGGGGTGTGCCTGGCGGCGGCCGGCGCGGCGATCGCCCTGCGGCGGCGCCGACAGGGCCGTCCCCCGGGCCGGGGCGTGCCGGCGCTCGCTGCGGTGGGCCTGGCCGGGGCGCTCGTCACGATGGTGCTGGCCCGGCTGCTGCACTACCCGTCGGAGGCCGACAGCCTCCAGGACCTGCTCACCGGCCACTTCGCGCGGCCGGACCGGGAGGATCCGTGGCCGGAGTTCTGGCAGCTCCAGGGCAACTTCTGGGTGGAGTGGCTGCGCCGGCAGGCGTGGGAGCCGCTGTTCGTCGCGGCCCTGGGCGCCGGGGCGTGGGGCGCGCTGCGGCGCGGGCGCGCGGTCGGCGTCTTCGTGGTCGCGGCCGCGTTCACCGGCGTCCTCACCCAGGCCGCGCACCCGGACATCAACATCTGGGGCGAGCGGCTGATCGTGCTGGCCTGGCTGCTGCCGGTGGTGGGCGTCCCGCTGCTGCTGGAGCCGGTGCTGCGGGGCCGGGTGGCCCTTCCCGCACAGGGGCACGCCGACCGGGAGCGCGCGGTCAGCTGAATCCGGCCCTCACCCGTTGAGGTGAAGTGACGTCATGCCGTTGACGTCGGCGGGAACATACGGCAAATGTCCCGGATGTCCCCCTTCCTTGTCCTCCCGTGAGCGCCGGCGTCCTCGTCCGGCGGACCGTGCGCGGCGCGACGGCGCTGCGCGGCGGCCGCTCCTGGCGTCCCACCCCGTACCAGTTCGCCGGCTTCGTGTTCTTCCTGGCGATGACGCTGGCGTACTGGCGGGTGCCACTGTGCTGCGACGCCGGCCAGCACGCGGCGGTGGTGGAACGCCTGAAGGCCGACCTCCTCCACCCCCGCCACCCGATGGCCGACCTGCCGGGCGCCGGCAGCGCCTACTACTCGCCGTACGCGGTGGCGGAGGGCCTGTTCGCCCGGTTCGCCGGGCTGAACGGCTGGGAGGTGGTGCGGCTCGCCGGGCCGCTGAACCTGCTGGTGCTGCTGACCGGCCTGGGCCGCTTCGTGCGGGTGCTGAGCCCCCGGCCGTGGGCGCCCGTGCTGGCGCTGGGCGCGATGACGCTGCTGTGGGGCACCGAGCGGGCCTGGTGGAGCGGCTACCTCGGGCTGATGTCGATGACCGGCAACCTCGGCTACCCGTCGGCGTTCGCCATCGGCCTCACCTTCTGGGCGTGGGCACTCACGGGCACGCTGGCCCGCGACACGTACCGGGTGCGCTACGTCGGGCCCAGCGGCCTGCACGGCTTCGGCGGGTACGCCGGCCTTGGCGCCCTGTACGGGCTGATCCTGCTGATCCACCCGATCACCTCGGTGGCGGCGGCGCTGGGCGGCGTGGCGCTGGTGGCCGGATGGCAGCGGGGCCGCCACGGCGCGGTCGTCGGGCGGTGGGCGCTGACGGGCGCGGTGGCGCTGCTGTCGGCGGTCTGCTGGCCGTACTTCGACGTCCTCGCGCTGGCCGGCGACGACAGCGTGGACGGCATGCACCGGGTCCTCTACCTGGACCTGCCCGGCCAGTTCTGGCTGGCGCTGCTCGGGCTGCCGGCGCTGTGGCTGCGCGGGCGCCGCTCGGCGCGGGACCCGCTGGTGCTGATGTTCGCGCTGGACTGCGCCGTGGTGGCGTACGGCTGGCTGAGCGGCCACTACACCTACGGCAGGATCCTCGGGCTCACGCTGGTGCCGCTCCAGTTCGCCGCGGCGATCGAGCTGGCGGCACCCCGGCCCTGGGGGAGGTGGCGGCGGCTGCTGGGCACGGTGGTCGCCGCGGGGGCCCTGCTGGGGTTCCTCACGGTCCAGGCGGGGGCGGTGGTGCCGCGCCCGCTGGACCCGGTCGGCTTCGAGCAGCCGCCCGACTGGCCGACGTACGACTGGGCGGCCCGGCACATCGCCCCCGGCGAGGTGGTGATCACCGACGGCTACTACGCCGGTCACGCCCTCGCCGGGTACGGGCCGAACCTCGCGGCGCCCGCCTGGCCGGACCCCTCGCTGGACGAGCGGGAGCGCCGGCGGCGCGTGGCCGACGTGAAGGCGTATCTCGCCCCCGGCTCGACCCGCGCCCTGCGCTCCACCGTCGTCCGCCGCTACCACGTCCGCTGGCTGCTGCTGACGCGCTGGCACCCGGTGCCCGAGGAGGCGGTGGTGCGGGCGTGGAGCGAGCGGACGGGGGAGGTGCTGGCACGGGTCGGGTGAGCGGCTCGCCTTACTGGGCTTACTCGCCTTACTCGACGACGAGCTCGACCGGGATGTTGCCGCGGGTGGCGTTGGAGTAGGGGCAGACCTGGTGGGCCTGCTCGACCAGCTTGCGGCCGGTCTCCTCGTCCACGCCCTCGGGCAGCTCGACGCGGAGGGTGACGGCGAGCCCGAAGCCCTGGCCCTGCTTGCCGATGCCGACCTCGGCGGTCACCGCGGCGTCGGTGACGTCGACCTTGGCCTGCCGGCCGACGAGACCGAGGGCGCTGCCGAAACAGGCGGCGTACCCGGCGGCGAACAACTGCTCCGGGTTGGTGCCCTGCCCGTCGCCGCCCATCTCGACGGGGGCGCTGAGGGCGAGGTCCAGCTTGCCGTCGGAGCTGACGGCACGTCCGTCACGGCCGTGGGTCGCGGTGGCGGCG
Organism: Streptomyces sp. SID5910; assembly: GCF_009862125.1. Classification (GTDB taxonomy): domain Bacteria; phylum Actinomycetota; class Actinomycetes; order Streptomycetales; family Streptomycetaceae; genus Streptomyces. The sequence goes on along the minus strand of NZ_WWHX01000542.1, from coordinate 641 downwards.
GCGGTGTAGAGCGCGTCCATGAGAAACCGTCCCTCTGGGAGCTGAAGCATTCCGACCCCTGAAGTGAAGCACACAACTAAATTGCGCACAACTGAATGTCGCCGCAGCTACCCTGGACCCATGACCACGCCACCGCCCTCGCCCGCGACGGACTGGCTCCGCCTCGACCAGCAGATCTGCTTCTCCCTGAACGCCGCCTCGCGCGCCTTCGGCGGCGTGTACCGCGTGCTGCTCAAGGAGCTGGGGCTCACGTACCCGCAGTACCTGGTGATGCTGGTCCTGTGGGAGCACGGCGAACTGCCGGTCAAGAAGCTCGGCGAGCACCTGCGGCTCGACTCGGGCACGCTGTCACCACTGCTCAAGCGCCTGGAGACCGCCGGCCTGGTCCACCGGGAGCGCAGCGCACAGGACGAACGGTCGGTGACGGTCCGCCCGACGGAGGAGGGTCTCGCCCTGCGCGAGCAGGCCGCGGAGGTCCCCCGCCGCATCGCCACGGCAACGGGCCTGAACCTCAAGGAGATCCAGGACCTACGAGCCCGCCTGGACCACCTGACCAGGGCCCTGGACTCGACCTACTGATTCGCCCCCAGCTGCGGGCAATCGTGCCGCTGGGCGGCACGGGTGGGCGCAGCGGCACCCCG
>NZ_WWHX01000541.1 GCF_009862125.1 Streptomyces sp. SID5910 | reverse complement strand
GACGAGATCGGCATGGGCGACAACATCTGGCTCGGCGACCGCGACGCCGTGCGCACCCCCATGCAGTGGACCCCGGACCGCAACGCCGGCTTCTCCACCTGTGATCCGGGCCGGCTGTACCTGCCGACGATCATGGATCCGGTCTACGGCTACCAGGTGACGAACGTCGAGGCGTCCATGGCCTCGCCGTCCTCGCTGCTGCACTGGACCCGGCGCATGATCGAGATCCGCAAGCAGAACCCCGCGTTCGGCCTCGGCAGCTACACCGAACTCCCCTCGTCCAACCCCGCCGTGCTGGCGTTCCTGCGCGAGTACGAGGACGACCTGGTGCTGTGCGTGAACAACTTCGCGCGGTTCGCGCAGCCGACCGAGCTGGACCTGCGCGAGTTCGCCGGCCGCCATCCGGTCGAGCTGTTCGGCGGGGTCCGCTTCCCCGCCATCGGTGAACTGCCGTACCTGCTGACCCTCGGAGGCCACGGCTTCTACTGGTTCCGGCTCACCCGAGTCGCATCCCGCATCGGCCGCCGCGTGTGAGGACGGGCCGAGGAAAGGACGCGTCACCATGCCGAAGACCGCACCCCTGCGCGCCAGACCGGCGTATCCCGCGGAGCCGATGGCCTCGCTCGGCGGGCTGCTGCGGGAGTGGCTGCCGAAGCAGCGCTGGTTCGCGGGCAAGGACCGGCCCGTGGCCGAACTCGGTCTGCTGTCGCTGACCGAGCTCTTCCCGGGCTGCCTGCATCTGCTGGTCCACACCGGACACGGCCCCGTTCCCGCGCCGGGCGGCGCGCTCCCGGCCGGCGACTGCTACCAGTTGCTGCTCGGGGTGCGCGAGCAGCCGTCGCCGCGGCTGGGACGGGCGCTCATCGGGCAGGTGCAGGACGGCCCGCTGGCCGGCCGGACGGTCTACGACGCGCTGCACGACCCCCGGACGGCCCAGCTGCTCCTGGAACGGCTGCGGCAGCCCGGCACGGCGGGTCCGCTGCGCTTCGAGTGCGACCCGTCCCGTCCGGTGCCCGGCGGGCTGGCGCCCCGCATCCTGGACGCCGAGCAGTCGAACTCCTCGCTGGTGTACGGCGACGAGTTCATCCTCAAGGTGTTCCGGCGCGTCCAGCCGGGGATCAACCCCGACCTGGAGGTGCCGAGCGCCCTGGCCCGGCAGGGGTGCGGACGGGTGCCCGCGCCGGTGGCGTGGCTGCGCACGACCGATCCGTACGAGGCGACGCTCGGGGTGCTCCAGCCGTTCCTGCACGACGCGTCCGACGGCTGGACCCTCGCCCTCCAGGCGCTGTCCTCCGGGGACGACTTCACCGCGCAGGCCCACGAGCTGGGACGGGCCATGGCCGACGTGCATCTGGCGCTGGCCTCGGCCTTCCCGGCCGGTGCTCCGGGGGAGAACGGGCGCACGGCGGCGGCGATGACCGAGCGGCTGACCGCGGCCGCGCACTGCGTGCCCGCGCTCCAGCCCTTCGTGCCGGGCCTGCGGTCGGCCTTCGCGGCGCTGACCACCTGCGACTCCGGTCCGCCCGCCCAGCGCATCCACGGCGACCTGCACCTGGGTCAGGTGCTGC
>NZ_WWHX01000540.1 GCF_009862125.1 Streptomyces sp. SID5910 | reverse complement strand
GACGTCCTGGAGGGCACCGGGACGCGCGTCCGGGACACCCGCAAGACGACCCCGGGCCTGCGCTCGCTGGAGAAGTTCGCGGTCCGCTGCGGCGGCGGCGTCAACCACCGCATGTCCCTGTCGGACGCGGCCCTGGTCAAGGACAACCACGTGGTCGCCGCGGGCGGCGTGGCGGCTGCCTTCCAGGCGGTCCGCGAGCGCTTCCCGGACGTCCCGATCGAGGTCGAGGTCGACACGCTGCACCAGCTGCGCGAGGTCCTGGACGCCGGCGCCGACCTGATCCTGCTGGACAACTTCACGCCGGGCGAGTGCGAGGAGGCGGTGGCCCTCGTCGACGGCCGCGCCGCCCTGGAGGCCTCCGGCCGCCTCACCCTCACCAACGCCAAGGCGTACGCGGACACGGGCGTCGACTACCTCGCCGTGGGCGCCCTCACCCACAGCTCCCCGATCCTGGACATCGGCCTCGACCTGCGGGAGGCGGAGTAGAGGCATGCTGCTGACGATCGACGTGGGCAACACCCACACCGTCCTGGGCCTCTTCGACGGCGAGGACATCGTCGAGCACTGGCGCATCTCCACGGACTCGCGCCGCACGGCCGACGAACTGGCGGTCCTGCTCCAGGGCCTGATGGGCATGCACCCGCTCCTCGGCGACGAGCTGGGCGACGGCATCGACGGCATCGCCATCTGCGCGACGGTCCCCTCCGTCCTGCACGAACTGCGCGAGGTCACCCGCCGCTACTACGGCGACGTCCCCGCGGTCCTGGTCGAACCGGGCGTCAAGACGGGCGTCCCGATCCTCACCGACCACCCCAAGGAGGTCGGCGCCGACCGCATCATCAACTCGGTCGCCGCGGTCGAGCTGTACGGGGGTCCGGCGATCGTCGTGGACTTCGGCACGGCGACGACGTTCGACGCGGTGAGCGCGCGCGGGGAGTACGTCGGCGGGGTCATCGCCCCCGGCATCGAGATCTCCGTGGAGGCCCTCGGCGTCAAGGGCGCGCAGCTCCGCAAGATCGAGGTGGCGCGGCCGCGGAGCGTGATCGGCAAGAACACGGTCGAGGCGATGCAGTCCGGCATCGTCTACGGCTTCGCGGGCCAGGTCGACGGGGTCGTCAACCGCATGGCCCGCGAGCTGGCGACGGACCCCGACGACGTGACGGTCATCGCGACGGGGGGTCTGGCGCCGATGGTGCTGGGCGAGTCGTCGGTCATCGACGAACACGAGCCGTGGCTGACACTGATCGGCCTCCGCCTGGTCTACGAACGCAACGTGTCCCGCATGTAGCGAACCGCGCGCTTCGGGTGGCCCGGCGCTGCCGGGGTGCGCGGCGCGGGCGCTGGCCGGGGGTGGGTGCGCGGC
>NZ_WWHX01000539.1 GCF_009862125.1 Streptomyces sp. SID5910 | reverse complement strand
GAGATCGCCCGCTACGACCTGTCCGAGGACGCCTCCACGGAGACCGCCATGGTCTTCGGCGAGCTGTACCGGAACGGAGCGGAGTGGAAGTTCCGGGCCATCGGCCAGGGCTACGCCTCGGGCCTGCGCGGCATCGCCCAGGACTTCGGCGTGAACGTCTGAGTCACTGCTTCGTCCGGGGCGAGAGCCCCGATCGTCCGGCGCCGCACGGTTTACGTGCGGCGCCGGACGCGCAGGAAACCCAAGAACATCACCCGGGGAGGGACCATCACATGGGCGTCACTCTTGCCAAGGGGGGCAATGTCTCCCTGTCCAAGGCCGCACCGAACCTCACGCAGGTGCTGGTCGGTCTCGGCTGGGACGCGCGTTCCACCACCGGAGCACCCTTCGACCTCGACGCGAGCGCACTGGTGTGCAGCGGGGGCCGGGTGCTCGGGGACGAGTGGTTCGTCTTCTACAACCAGCTCAAGAGCCCGGACGGCTCCATCGAGCACACCGGCGACAATCTGACCGGCGAGGGCGACGGAGACGACGAGTCGCTGCTGGTCGACCTCTCCAAGGTCCCCGCCCAGTGCGACAAGATCGTCTTCCCGGTCTCGATCCACGCGGCCGACGAGCGCGGCCAGACCTTCGGCCAGGTCGCCAACGCCTTCATCCGGGTGGTCAACCAGGCCGACGGCCAGGAACTCGCCCGCTACGACCTCAGTGAGGACGCCTCCACCGAGACCGCGATGATCTTCGGCGAGCTCTACCGCTACCAGGGCGAGTGGAAGTTCCGTGCAGTGGGGCAGGGGTACGCGTCGGGGCTTCGCGGCATCGCTCTAGACTTCGGAGTCAACGTTTCGTAAAGCCGAGTACGGCGCGGGGGAGCCCCGTACATACACGATTGGGTAGCCAGTGCTTCTGAAAACCTTCGGCTGGTCGTTCGCGGTCACCGCGCTCGGCCTGGTCGCGGCGGTCTTCTACGGGGGGTGGACCGCTTTCGGTGTCGTGGCGATCCTCTCGGTCCTGGAGATCTCGCTGTCGTTCGACAACGCGGTGGTCAACGCCGGAATCCTGAAGAAGATGAACGCCTTCTGGCAGAAGATCTTCCTCACCATCGGCGTCCTCATCGCAGTCTTCGGCATGCGTCTGGTGTTCCCGGTCGTGATCGTGGCCGTCAGCGCCCAGCTCGGGCCGATCGAGGCCGTCGACCTCGCCCTGACCGACAAGAACCGCTATCAGGAGCTGGTCACCGACGCCCACCCGTCGATCGCCGCCTTCGGTGGCATGTTCCTGCTGATGATCTTCCTCGACTTCATCTTCGAGGACCGGGACATCAAGTGGCTCCAGTGGCTGGAGCGGCCGCTGGCCAAGCTCGGCAAGGTCGACATGCTGTCGGTCTGCATCGCCCTGATCGTGCTGCTCATCACCTCCATGACCTTCGCGACCCAGGCGCACCTGCACGCCGGTCACGCCGACAAGGCGGAGACGGTCCTGATCTCCGGTGTCGCCGGTCTGATCACGTACATGATCGTCGGCGGTCTCTCCGGCTACTTCGAGGACAAGCTCGAAGAGGAGGAAGAACGGGAGCACGAGGAGGAGGAGCAGGCCGAGCGCACGGGCAAGCCCAAGTCCGCGGTCGCGCTGGCCGGCAAGGCCGCGTTCTTCATGTTCCTCTACCTGGAGGTCCTGGACGCGTCGTTCTCCTTCGACGGCGTCATCGGCGCGTTCGCCATCACCAACGACATCGTCCTGATGGCCCTCGGCCTCGGCATCGGCGCCATGTACGTCCGTTCGCTGACGGTCTACCTGGTCCGCCAGGGCACCCTGGACGACTACGTCTACCTGGAGCACGGCGCGCACTACGCCATCGGCGCCCTCGCCGTCATCCTCCTCGTCACCATCCAGTACGAGATCAACGAGATCATCACCGGCCTCGTCGGCGTCGTCCTGATCGGCTGGTCCTTCTGGTCCTCCGTGCGCCGCAACAAGGCGCTGGAGGCGGCCGGCGGAGCGGGCGACGGAGAGAAGGCGGAGGTCTCCTCCGGGGTGTGACACCCCGGTGATCCCGGGCCGGTGCGCCCCCGGTGCCCCTGCGCCACCGGTGTGAACCCGGCCCGGACGAGGAACGCTCTGAGCGGGGCGGCCGACGAGGACGACTCCTCGGGGCCGCCCCGTCGGCGGTGAAGGGAACGTGGGGGCGGGAATGGGCTTCTTGGACGGTCTGTGGCGTGGCCGCGACAGCGATTTCGACTCGGGCAGCGCGGCCAGCAACTCCATCGAGCTGACCAAACGGCACAGCCAGGTCTCCCTGACCAAACAGGGCGCGGCCACCGGGCACCTGCGCATCAACCTCACCTGGCGGATGCGGACCTCGGACATCATGGGCAACCAGCGGGAGAGCCTGCTGCGCCACCCCTTCAAGGCCCTCAAGCCCCCCGAGGTCGTCGGCCACAGCCAGAGCATGGTCAACGTCGACCTCGACCTCGGCTGCCTCTACGAACTCCAGGACGGCACCCGGGGCGTCGTCCAGCCGCTCGGCGGCTACCTCGGCGACGTCAACGCCCCGCCGTACGTCAAGCTCAGCGGCGACGACCGGTTCGGCTCGGCCTCCGGCGAGACGATCTACGTCAACCTCGACCACCGGGACGCCATCAAACGCCTGCTGCTCTTCGCCTACATCTACGACCAGACGCCGGCCTTCGACCGTACGCACGCCATCGTCACGCTCTACCCGAGCAACGGGCCGCGCATCGAGATAGGCCTCGACGAACGCCACCCGCAGGCCCGCTCCTGCGCCGTGGTGATGATCGAGAACGTCAAGGGCGAGATCATGGTCCGCCGCGAGGTGAAGTTCGTCTACGGCTTCCAGGGAGAACTGGACCGGCTCTACGGCTGGGGGCTCCAGTGGGGGCGGGGCTACAAGACCAAGGTCGAGCGCTGAGCGCGGCTCACCGGCCGACGAACTGCGGACCCTGCGGCGGCAGCCGGAAGTCCGGGTCGGGACCCCCGGTCACCGGCAGCGGATAGCCGTAGCCGGACTGCGCCCCGGCGGCCCCCGCGGTGGCGGGCGCCTGCGGATAGCCGTTGGCGGGCCGCGCGGCCGGCTGCGGATAGCCGTACGCCGGCTGCGTCGTCGGCGGCTGCTGCGTCGGCTGCTGCGGATAGCCGTACGCGGGCTGGGCGGGCACCCCCGCCGGCTGCTCCGGCGGCAGCGGGTACGAGACCTCCGGGGCGGCGGCCGGCACGGGCAGCGGCTGCACGGTCGTCGGCTCGTCGGGGCCGACCGCCGGCCGGTCCGGCACGGACGGCGCCGGCGCGGACGGCGCCGGTGCGGACGCCTCCGGGGAGGGCGCCGCGGCCGGCTCCTGCGCCGCCTCGGACTCGTCCACGGAGATGCCGAAGTCGGTCGCCAGGCCCTTCAGCCCGTTGGAGTAGCCCTCGCCGAGCGCCCGGAACTTCCAGCCCTCCCCGCGCCGGTACAGCTCCCCGCAGATCAGCGCCGTCTCCTGGCCCGTCTCCGGCCTCACGTCGAAGTACGCCAGCGGCTCCCCGTCGGCGACGGCGGCGTCGTACAGCAGGATGCGCAGCTCCCGCACCCGGTCGAAGGCCACGCCGTCCGCCGAGGCGACCAGCAGGATCCGGCCCACCGACGGCTCGACGCCCGAGAGGTCTGTCTGGATCGTGTCGGTCAGACCGTCGGGGACCCGCTTCTTGCCGAGCCGCCACACCTGCCCGGACGGATGCCGGGGCTGGTTGTAGAAGACGAAGTCCTCGTCGGAACGCACACGGTCGTCGGGGCCCAGCAGCAGCGCGGAGGCGTCGACGTCCGGGACCCCCTGCCCGGGTGACCAGCGCAGCACGGCGCGTACCGTGGTGGCTTGCAGCGGGACGTTCGACCCCTTCAGCATCGCGTGCGTCATGCCGTCATCCTGCCTTCTCGGTCCTGCTCACGACAACGCGGGGGCGGGGTGCGCGGGGCCGTGTCCGCGCCGCTCCGGTCGCCCGCCGCCGACACGGCGGGGTTACCTGGAATTCATGCCCGGTGGGAACCACCGACATGGATACCTACGTACTATTACCGGCCACCTTGGACCGACCACCGGTCGCCCAGACACCGCGGGGGAGTATTCATGCGTCATTTCGGGCACATCGCCCCTGAGGTGCGCACGCGCCTGTTCCACCAGGAGCCCTGCACGTTCACCGCGGGCTCCCCGGCCCGGCTGCTGTCCGCGGCCCTCGGCGCCACGCTCTACAGCCCCGCCACCCGACCGAAACTCGCCGACGACGTCCTCAAGCAGGGCGCGCGCGGTGTCGTGTCGATGGTGCTGTGCCTGGAGGACTCGATCGACGACGCCGACGTGGCGGCCGGCGAGGAGAACCTCGTCCGGCAGTTCACCGACCTGGCGAACCGGCCCGGCGCGGACGTGCCGCTGCTCTTCGTCCGGGTCCGCACCCCCGAGCAGATACCCGACCTCGTGCGGCGCTTCGGCCCGGCGGCCCGGCTGCTGTCCGGATTCGTCCTGCCCAAGTTCACCGAGGAACGCGGCGTGCCCTTCCTGGAGGCGCTCGCCGCGGCCGAGGCGGCGAGCGGCCGGCGCCTGTTCGCCATGCCCGTGCTCGAGTCCCCGGACCTGCTGTACCGCGAGTCGCGCGTGCAGACGCTGGAGGGCATCTCCCGCGCGGTCGACAAGTACCGCGACCGGGTGCTCGCCCTGCGCCTCGGCGTGACCGACTTCTGCTCCTCCTACGGGCTGCGCCGGGCCCCCGACATGACCGCGTACGACGTCCAGATCGTCGCCTCCGTGATCGCCGACGTGGTGAACATGCTGGCCCGGGCCGACGGCACCGGATTCACGGTGACCGGGCCCGTGTGGGAGTACTTCCGGGTCCAGGAGAGGATGTTCAAACCGCAACTGCGGCAGAGCCCGTTCCTGGAGGTGCAGGCCGTGGAGCTGCGCCAGAAGCTGATCGAGCACTCCATGGACGGCCTGCTGCGCGAGATCGCCCTGGACCAGGCCAACGGCCTGCTCGGCAAGACCTGCATCCACCCGTCGCACGTGCTGCCGGTGCACGCCCTGTCCGTCGTCAGCCGCGAGGAGTTCAGCGACGCCCAGGACATCCTGCGCCCCGAGCGCGGCGGCGGGGGCGTCCTGCGGTCCGCGTACACGAACAAGATGAACGAGGTGAAGCCGCACCGCGCCTGGGCGGAGCGGACCCTGCTGCGCGCCGAGGTCTTCGGCGTCGCCAACGAGGACATCGGCTTCGTGGAACTCCTCGCCGCCGGCCTGTCCGACTGACCGCACGAGATGCCATGACCGAGGACAACGGGAGGCTTGGGTACATGACCGACAGGGCACGCGCCGGGGAACACGGCGGCGTCTGGTCCGGCAGCTGGGTCGCGGAGCGGCTCGGCGTCGAGCTCGCGGGCGACGGCGCGCTCACCGGCATGCTGGGCCTCGCCCTGCGCCGCAACCCCAAGCGCGCCCATCTGCTCGTGTCCAACGTGCTCGGCAAGCACGTCCCGCAGTCCCCGTCCGTCGTGTACGGCCACGGTGTCGCCCTCGGCCGGCGGGTCCGGGACCTGCTCGGCGCGGAGGAGGCCGGGCGGGCCGTCGTCCTCGGCTACGCGGAGACCGCGACCGGCCTCGGCCACTCGGTCGCCGACGGGCTGGGCGCCGCGCCCTACCTGCACTCGACCCGCCGTCCGGTCGCCGGGGTCGCCCGCGCGGGCGGCTTCGAGGAGTCCCACTCGCACGCCACGTCCCACCTGCTGCTGCCCGAGGACCCGGCGCTGCTGGCCGGCGACGGGCCGCTGGTCCTGGTCGACGACGAGTTCTCCACGGGGAACACGGTGCTGAACACCGTGCGCGATCTTCATGAGCGGTATCCGCGGGGGCGGTACGTGGTGGTCGCCCTGGTGGACATGCGGTCGGCGGCGGACGCGGGACGCCTGGAGGAGTTCGCGTGGGAGATCGGCGCGAGGGTGGACCTCGTGACGACGGCCTCGGGAACGGTACGGCTGCCGGCCAGCGTGCTGGAGAAGGGGCAGGCCCTGGTGGCGCGGTACGAGGCGGAAGGTGCCGGGTCCGGTGGTCCGTCGTCCGCGGCGCCGTCGTGGCCGGTCGCGCAGTTCCCCGCGCCCCTGG
>NZ_WWHX01000538.1 GCF_009862125.1 Streptomyces sp. SID5910 | reverse complement strand
TCGGCTTCGTCTGGGACGAGGGCGGTGACCTGGCCGTCGAGTCGGGCGGGAAGTGGAAGGGCGGCCTGGACAGCCCCGAGGCGCTGCGGGCGATGGACTTCTACCAGGACCTCCAGGCCCTCGGCAAGGGCCCCAAGGACTCGGACGAGGCACAGCCCCCGCAGGCCGAGGTGATGGCGAAGGAGCAGATCGCCCAGATCATCGCCGTCCCCGGCGGAGCCAAGGTCGTCGAGGAGAAGAACCCCGAACTCAAGGGCAAGCTGGGCTTCTTCACCATCCCCGGCAAAAGCGCCGAGCAGCCGGGCGCCGTCTTCACCGGCGGCTCCGACCTGATCGTCCCGGCCGTCGCCAAGCACCAGGAGGAGGCGTTCACCTTCCTGCGCGAACTCGCCGGGGACGCCTGGCAGAAGAAGCTCGCGGTCGCCATGAGCTACGTACCCAACAAGACCACGCTGGCGAGCGCCGTCTCCGGTGATCCGGGCACCGCGGCCATGGCGGCCGGCGCCGCGAACGGGCACGCCACGCCCAACACCCCCGAGTGGGCGGCGGTCGAGGCCAAGAACCCGATCAAGGAGTACATGACGGCCGTCCTCACCGGCAAGGACGCTGCCGCCGAGGCCGCGAAGGCGTCTGGGACCATCACCGACACCCTCAACAGCGGCTCCTGACCGTCCCGAACCGTGCAAGGAACCACACCCGAGGACCAGGACCGAGGATCAGGAGGCGCCGTGTCGACCGTCCGTGAGCGGAGCGCGCCGCGCAAGACCGGCCACCGCCCTGTCCCGTCGGCCTCGAAACAGCCGGCCGGCCGGCGGGCCGGAGCGGACCGGGGTGCGCTGTGGCCGTACCTGCTGATCGCCCCCGCGGTGCTGGGCATGCTCTACCTGCTGCTCTATCCGCTGGCCCGCGCCGTGCTCATCTCCTTCCAGGACTTCCGGCTGCGCCAACTGATCCTCGGCGACGCCGAGTTCGTGGGGCTGCGCAACTACCGGACGCTGCTGGGCGACCCGGTGTTCTGGGAGGTGGTGCGCCGCACCTTCGTGTTCATGGCCGTCTGCGTGGTCGCGATCATGGTGCTGTCGATGCTGGTCGCCCTGATGGTCGAGCGGCTGGGCCGGGTGGCCAGGACGGTGGTCCTCAGCTCGCTGGTGCTGGTGTGGGCCGTGCCCGTGGTCGCGGCCACCACCGTGTTCCAGTGGCTGTTCCACTCCGAGTTCGGCATCGCCAACGAGACCCTCACCCGGCTCGGCTTCGACTCCTACGAGGGCTATCCCTGGTTCGCGAACGGCACGGCCGCGTTCGCCATCGTGGTGGTCCTGATCGTCTGGCAGTCGGTGCCGTTCGCCGCGATCACGCTGTACTCGGCGCTGGTCACGGTGCCGGCCGAGCTGTACGAGTCGGCGCGGATGGACGGCGCGGGTGCCGGCCGCCTCTTCCGCTCCGTCACCTTCCCGCTGATCCGGCCGATCTTCATGCTCGTCCTGTCCCTCGAAGTGATCTGGACGTTCAAGGCGTTCGTGCAGATCTGGGTGATGACGCGGGGCGGGCCCGGCGAGGCCACCACCATCCTGCCGGTGTACGCCGTGCAGACCGCGCTGGCCGGCCAGCGCTACGACCTGGGCTCCGCCGCCTCGATGCTCACGCTCCTGCTGATGAGCGGCGTCCTCGTCCTCTACTTCCGTCAGCTCTTCCGTCAGGAGGGTGAGCAGCTGTGAGCGTCTCGCACCCGCCGGCCCGCCGCAGGCCCCGGCGCCGCGCCCTGCGCCGCCTCCCCCTCAACGCGGCCGCCGTACTCACCGTCGTGGTCTGCCTGTTCCCCGTGTACTGGATGGTGACGACCGCGTTCAAACCGTCCACGGACATCCAGTCGTACGACCCGCAGCTCTTCCCGCGCGCCTGGACGCTGGACCACTTCCGGAAGGCGGTCGGGGCCGACGGGTTCGCGCTGTTCTGGCGCAACAGCATCCTGGTGACGCTGAGCGCGGTGCTGCTGGCCCTGGTGGTCGCCCTCGGCGCGGCCTACGCGGTGGCCCGGATGCGCTGGCGCGGGCGCCGGCAGTTCATGCTGGCGGTGTTCATCGCGCAGATGGCGCCCTGGGAGTCCCTGATCATCCCGATCTACATCATCTCCCGCGACACCGGCATGCTCGACCGGCTGCCGACGCTGACGCTGATCTACTTCATGATCACGCTGCCGTTCACGGTGGTGGTGCTGCGCGGTTTCATCGCGAACATCCCGCCGGAGCTGGAGGAGGCGGCGCAGGTCGACGGCTGCACCCGGGCCGGCGCCTTCCGCAAGGTCGCGTTCCCGTTGCTGGCGCCGGGGCTCATGGCGACCTCGCTGTTCGGTTTCATCACCGCCTGGAACGAGTTCACCTACGCCAACTTCCTCATCATCAAGCAGCAGGACAGCCGCACCCTGCCGGTCTGGCTCTCCTCGTTCCAGTCGACCTTCGGCACGGACTGGGGGGCCACGATGGCGGCCTCCACCCTCTTCGCGCTCCCCGCACTCATCATCTTCCTCGCGCTGCAACGGCATGTGACC